>CAXSGV010000044.1:0-21770 GCA_964236615.1 uncultured Polyangiaceae bacterium | reverse complement strand
GGGAAATCCGTGCCGGAGTAGATCGGGAAGAGCGCCGGCGAGGTCTCCTTCTTCAGCCTCGGCGAGCCGAACTACGGCAAGGCCATGAAGCAGGGCATCCTGCTCGCGCGCGGCGAGCTCGTCATCTGCGACGAGATCGATCTCTGCGACGCCGACTTCCACCGCAGCGCGGTCGACATCCTCGAGACGGGCGAGGCCGACCTCGTCATCGGCTCCAAGCTCGTCGCCGGCGCGGAGGACGATCGGCCGATGCTCCGCCACGTCGCGAGCCAGGCCTACTCCGGCATGCTCAAAGTCGTGCTCGGCTTCCGCGGCACCGACACCCACGGGCTCAAGGCGTTTCGCCGCCTCGCTTTGCTCGACACCGTGCGCGCGTGCCTCGTCGACAAGGACGTGTTCGCGAGCGAGTTCGTCATCCGCGCCGACCGCGGTGGCGTGAAGATCAAAGAGATCCCCGTGCGCGTCATCGAGAAGCGCCCGCCCTCCATCAACCTCTTCAAGCGTGTGCCGAACGTTCTCAAGAGCGTCGCCAAGCTGACCTACGCCATCCGCATCCGGGGCTGAACCGGCTAAGATCGCAGGCCGCGTGCAGTATCCCTCTGGCTTCCCGCGTCCGCCGCAGTCGCAGCAGCACCTGCCGCAGCAGCAGCCGCCGCCCGGTCCGCCCGCACCGCCCGGTCCGCCCGCACCGCCGGGACGAGGCCAGCCGCCGCCGGAGCTTCCGTACAAGAGTCTCTTCGGCGCGTCGCTCGCATTGCTCGCGTTCAGCACCCTCACCACCCTCGCGCTCGTCGCGTGGTTCTCGCGCGCGACCGATCCGTGGACCTGGAAGAGTCTGCTCGCGCTCTCCTGCGCGGTGCTCGGCGTGGCCACGAGCGCGCTCGTATGGCGCCTCCCCTCGCGTGAGTCGCTGCTCGGCGGCATGGCCGTTATGCTCTTGTCGCTCCTGCGCGTCGGCCCCATAGGCCAGTGGACCTGGGTGAGCGCGTTCATGGTGGTCGTCACACTCGCGCTCCTCGCGCCTCTCGTTCACGCGCTTCTCATGTTGCCTCGAGCCTAGTGTGACGGACTCGCCCAAAGAGCCGGGACGCCGTCCCGACGGTTATCTCTCCGACGCGCCGCCCGCGGTCGCGATGATGCTCCACGACGGGCCACCGCCCGATGCGACCTGCGACGTCGTCGTGATCGGCGGCGGCGTGAACGGCACCGGCGTGGCGCGCGATCTCGCGCTCCGTGGTCTGAAGGTCGTTCTCTTCGAGCGCAACGAGCTCGCGTTCGGCGCGAGCGGCAACTCGAGCGGCATGATCCACGGCGGCGTGCGCTACCTCTCGACCAACCCGAAGGTCACACGCGAGAGCTGCCAGGACTCGGGCTACATCCAGGCGATCGCGCCGCACCTCCTCTTTCGCATCCCCTTCTTGATGCCCATCAAGTCGGGTGTGAAGGGGCGCGTGATGATGGAGCTGATCGACGCGTACCTCCGCGCGTACGACGACTACCAGCCGCTCAAGCGCGGGCAGCCTCACACGCGCCTCGACGCCGCCGACATGCGTCGCCTCGAGCCTGGGCTCGTGGGCTCGATCGAGGGCGGCCTCACCTTCGACGAGTGGGGCATCGACGGCGCGCGCCTGTGCGTCCTCAACGCCATCGACGCGCGTGAGCGCGGCGCGACCATCCACGTCCACACGACGGTCGAAGGGATCGCGAAGTACCAGGAGACGGGCGAGCCGGTTCGCTACATCGTCAAAGCGAAAGACCGCATCACGAACCGCACGATGCGCGTGAAGACGACCATGGTCGTCAACGCGAGCGGCGCCTGGGGCCCGATCACGGCCGCGCTCGGCAGCTTGCCCACGTCGCGCGTTCGCATCCGTCCGGCGAAGGGCATCCACGTGATGTTCGATCGCCGCCTCGTGAACTATGCGATCACGAGCGAGACCATCGACGGCCGTGAGATCTTCCTCGAGCCGTGGGAGAACATGAGCGTCATCGGCACGACCGACGACGACTACTACGGCGACCTCGACAACGTCGGCGCCACGAGCGACGAGGTTCGCTACCTCGTGCAAGGCATCGCGCGCGTGTTCCCGGCGATCCGCGAGGCTCGCGCGATCGGCACCTACGCCGGCGTGCGCCCCACGATTTACGAGTACGGCAAGAACGAGGACAAGCTCTCGCGCGAGCACGCGGTCGTCGATCACGCAGTCGACGGCGCGCCCGGCGTCTACTCGATGATCGGTGGCAAGCTCGCGAGCTACCGCCTGTTCGCGCAAGAGATGACCGACATCATCGCCGCCGAGCTCGCGCCCTCGACGAAGTGCACGACGCACATCAAGCCGCTGCCGGGCGGCGATCGCGTACCCGACGCCATCGTCATCGCACGCCGCGAGGAGCTCACGCCCGTCACGGCGCGTCGCCTCGTTTACCGTCACGGCTCGCGTGTGGCGCGCATTCTCCAGCGCATGACGAAGCGGCCGCGCGAGCGCGACGTCGTTTGCGCGTGTGAGCCTGTCCTCGAGGCCGAGGTTCGTCACGCCGTCGAGAGCGAGATGGCGCGCACCGTCGACGACGTCGCGCGTCGAACGCGGCTCGGTCTCGGCGCGTGCGGCGGCATGCGCTGCGCGGCACGCTGCGGTCAGATCGTCGCCGAGGAGCTCGGCCTCTCTCCGCGCGAGGGACAAGATCTCGCGCGGCGGTTCCTCGAGCGCCAGGGTCGGATGCGGGTCGCGGCGCTCGGTCCCGAGCAAGCCCGGCAAGAGGCGCTCGCAATCGCGCAGCTCCGCGGCACGCTCGGTACGAAGGGCGGCACGTGACGCTCCCCCGCGCGAGCCACCGAAGTGGTTTGCCGGACGGCAGATCGTCGGCAAGCCACGCGATCGTCATCGGATCGGGTGTGGCGGGAACGGCTGCGACGCTCGCGCTCTCCGCGGCGGGGCACCACGTGCGCATCGTCGGCGGCGGCAGCGGCGCCTCTCTCCTGACGACAGGCGCGATCGATCAGCGACCATGGGAGACGGTGCCCGCCGCGGCGCCCGTCGTGCCGGTCGACGCCACCACGCTCGATCTCCTCAGCGCGCTCGACCTCTACGACGTCGGCGCGGACGAAGCGCTCGTCGCGACAATCGCCGGCATCGTGCGCCCCACGCGCGGCATCGATCGCGGGCTCCTCGATCTCGGACGCTTGCCCGCCGGCAACGTTCTGGTCCCGCGCTGCGATCGTCACGGGTGGGACGCCACCGCCCTCGCGCGCGCTTGGACCGATGCCCCCCGCGCACACGAACGAAAGCTCGATTTTACCGCGGTGGATGCGCAGATCACACGCTTCTCCGACGAGCGCGCGATCCGCGACGCCGACATCGCCGCGCGCCACGACGAAGACGCTCGCCTGGCGTGGCTCGGCGATCGCCTCCGCGAGTTCCTCAGCCGCGCGGCCTACGTCGCCGTCCTCTTGCCGCCGTGGCTCGGCATCGAAAAGCCGCGGGCCGCCGACCTCTCGCGGGCGCTCGGCATCCCCTGCGGCGAAGCCGTGTGTGGCCTCGGTGGTCCCGCGGGGCTTCGATTCGATCGCGCACGTGCACGCGCGTTTGCGGCCGCCGGCGTCGACGTCATCGGCACATGGGCCACGCGCATCACGTTCAACGCGGGCACCTGGCGCGTCGAGCTCGAGGAGGGCGACGCGCTCGAAGCGGCGGCGGTCGTCCTCGCCACCGGCGGCCTCGTCGGCGGCGGGCTTGCTTACGAGCCGAGTGGCTCGATGCTCGCGTCCGCCCTCCCCTCGCACGCACGCCCCACGTTCCGTTCGACCGTCGATGCGCCCGTCACGATCGGCGCACACGGCCGTCCGCTCGATCTTCCGGGATCGCTGTTCGGCGTTCAGCCCGAAGCGATCGCCTGGCCCTTCGTCGCCGATCCGCTGCTCGAGCGCGCGGGCGTGCTCGCCTCTGCCGACATGCGTCCGCAGCAGGCACCCGCCGGACTCTTCGCGTGTGGCGAGCTCGTCGCTGACCGCCCGCGTACGTGGCTCGATGCCTTTGCCACCGGGGCGCGCGCAGGTGCGAGCGCGAGCTCGATCCTCACTTCACGAGGGGGCCATGGCCCATGAGCTTCTCGCGCAGCATCTTCCACGCGATCGTCAGCGCGTAGTCGTTCCCCTTCGTCGGATCGCTCGGCATGCGCCGCGCGTCTGCCGGCTCGAGATCGCCGCCATCGGGTAGCGCGAGACCGGCACCGGCGTCGGCCTTGAGCTTCTCGGCCGGGCTGATGCCTTCGGGCGGCAAGTGCCCTTCGAGATCCTTCTCGCGCATGAGCGGGAAACCCGTCGCGTGCGCGGCGTCGACCAGCACGTCGGGGTGAATGCCGTCGGCCTGAATCGAGTGCCCGCTCGGCGTGTAGTAGCGCGCGGTCGTCAGACGTAGCCCGGCGCCGTTCGGGAGCTCGATGATCGACTGCACGCTTCCTTTGCCGAACGTGTTCGCGCCGATCACCATCGCGCGACGGTTGTCCTGCAGCGCGCCCGCCACGAGCTCGGACGCGCTCGCGCTCCATTCGTTGACGAGGATCACGATGGGGACATCGGCGAACGCGCCCCCCGAGCGTGCCCGCACGTCGTCGACGACCTGACCGCGATGCCGCGTCGTGTAGATGCCGCCGTTCGAAAGAAATTCGTCGGCGACCTCCGACGCCTCGTCGACGAGCCCGCCCGGGTTGCTGCGCATGTCGAGCACGACGCCGCCGAACGGCGTGCCGCCGGCGCGCGCGCGCAAACGACCCGCCGCCTTCAAGAGCTCCTCGTGCGTGTGATCCTGGAACTGCTTGATGCGCACGTACGCCACCCCGCCGTCGAGGAGCTTTTGCTCGATGCTCGGAACGTGGATGACCTCGCGCACGAGATCGAAGGTGATCGGCTCGCGCTGACCGCCGCGCCGCACGGTGAGCTTCACGTGCGAGCCAGGTGCTCCGCGCATCTTCTTCACCATCTTGTCGAGCGCAGCGCCGATGACGCTCTCCCCGTCGACGGCGATCACTTGATCGCCACTCCTCACACCCGCGCGCTCTGCGGGCGAGCCCTCGATCGGCGCGATGACCGTGATGGCGTCCGCACGCGCGTCGACCTCGACACCGACGCCCCCGAACTTTCCTTCGGTGTCGTCCTGGAAGACCGTGAACTCCTGCGGCGGGAGAAAGCTCGAATGCGGATCGAGCTCCTCGACCATCCCTTTGATGGCGCCGTTGACGAGCCGCGTCCGCTCGACCGGCTCGACGTAGCTGTTTTCCACCTGGGCGAGGACGCGCCCCATCATGAGGGTGGCCGCGTAGGGGCTCTCCTCCTGGGGTGTGGCGTGGGCCGAGGAAAGGAACGACGAACAGGCCATTCCCCCGGCAAAAGCGAGGGAAACGAGGACGAAAGACCGCGGGGATTTGCGTGGCGTCACGCGCGCGAGGCTAGCCCGAACGGCTCGGAACGGCTCCGTGCTTCGAGCTCTGCGCGATTGTCGTAGTCAGATCTGAAACGAGACTGGTATTCTCGGGTGGTAGTTAGACGGCTCAATCGCACCTTTGAGACTATTCAGGCTCAGCGTGCGTGGGGCGCCGGCGGAAGATCATCTGAAGGAGGCTCACCTTGGCTATCGGTGACAAAGACGCGAGCGGCTCGAACATCCGAAGCGCGGAATCGAAGACTGACAAGAGGAAGCAGAGTCTCTACTTCCCGGAGTCGATGCTGCAGGAGATCAAGGAAGAGGCAGCCCGCCTCGACCGATCTCTGTCGTGGGTCGTTCAGCGCGCGTGGAAGATCTCGAGGCTCGAGATCAAGAAGCTCCCGAGCGTGAACGACGTCGAAGGCGGCGACGACGAGGAGACGGAGTAAGCGAGCGGCGAGACGCGCGAGCGTCTTCCAGTAGCCGCTTCGCGCCTCGCGTCCACCTGTCGAGACCCGTCGAGACACCGAAGGCATGTCCGATTCGCTGCCGCCGCCCTCGCTTCCCGGAGGGCGGCCACTCGACGAAGAACACTCGTTCGCCATCGCGACAGACGGGACTCGTCTGTTCGTTCGTTCGAAAAACGGCGCGCACGATCTCGAGCCTTCTGCTGTAGGCGGCGCTGGTGACGGCGGTGAAGGCGCTGGCGAAACCGGCGGCGAGACCGTGCGCGCGTTTCTTTGTGACGGCATCCTCTGCGACGGCTTCATATGGAAGTACTTGTGGAACGACCTCGCCGCCGAGGTGCCTCTCACGCATTGGCACTACCGCGGGCACGGGCGGAGCGGCGCCCCGCGCGACGAAGAGCGCATCGACATCGCGGCGCACGCCGACGACCTCATGCAGGTGCGCAAGCACATGGGGGATCCGCCGTGCGTGCTCATCGGCCACTCGATGGGCTGCCAGGTCGCGCTCGAAGCGTGGCACCGCTACCCCGACAAGGTTCGCGGTCTCATCTTGATTTGCGGCAGCTTTGGTAAAGTCACGAGCACCATCCGCGGCGTGCCCGTGCTCGAGGTGCTGCTTCCGAAAATCCTCGACGTCGCGCTGAAGAAGCCCGAGATGGTGCGCGCGATCTGGTCGCGCATCCCGCCCGAGATGGCGTTGAAGATCGCGCTCCGTGCGGGCGAGCTCGATCCCGATCGGATCCACCCCGAGGACATGCTCCCCTACCTCCAGCACATGACGCACGTGGATTTTCCCATGTTCCTCAAGATGCTGCGCGCGGCAGGCGAGCACACGGCGGGCGACTACCTCGCGCAAATCGATGTGCCGGTTCTCATCGTGGCCGGCGAGCGCGACTCGCTCACCCCGGCGTTTCTCTCCGAGTCGATGGTCGAGGCGATCCCCGGCTCCGAGCTCCTGCTCGTGAAGAACGGAACGCACGTCGCGCCGATCGAGCAGCCCGAGCTCGTCGACGGGAAGATTCTCGAGTTCTTCCGCACGAAGGTCCGCGGGGCCTAAGCGCCGATGCGTCGCCTCGGCGCTCTGCTCGTGGCGATCGCTCTCGCCGCCTGCGATCGCAGCAGCGCCACGCCCCCACCGCTCCCCTCCGCGAGCGCCAGCTCCCCGAGCGCCAGCAGCGCCAGCTCCGCGATCAGCTCGCCGTCCGCGAGCGCGTCGAGCGGCAGCGCGATCGATGGCGGCTCCGACGCGGCCACCACCGCATCGCCGGAAGCGTTCGCCGATGCGCGCCCCCTCAAGGGAAAACCGATCGGCCACACTTCGGTCGTCTTCAAGATCGGCTTCGAGGGCGGGCTCGACGCCGCGTACAAGCCGCGCTCGCGACGCGGCAAGGATCGCTACAAAGGCGAGATCGCCGCCTACCGTCTCGCGCGCGCGCTCGGGCTCTCGAACGTACCGCGCGCGCTGCCACGCACTTTCGAGCTCGCCCAGCTTCGCACTGCCTTCGCCGGCAACGCGGCCGCCGTCGAGCTCCTCGACAAAGAGGCGGTCGCGGATGCCAACGGCACGCTCCCCGGCGTCCTGATCCCGTGGATCCCGAAGCTCGACTTCGTTCCGCTCGAGAGCGCCGAGTGGCGGGGTCGTTGGCAGGCGTGGCTCAAAACGGGCGGGGTCATCCCGAACGAGGACCGCGCGCTCGCTTCGCAGATCAGCACGATGATCGTGTTCGATTGGCTGACCGGCAACTGGGATCGCTGGAGTGGCGCGAACATCGGGATCGATCGAGCGACGAACACGCTGCTCTACGTCGACAACGACGGCGCGTTCTTCGATCCCCCGCCGCCACAGCCGCTCGCCCAGCAGCTCGCTCTCTTGAAGAAGGTCGAGCGCTTCTCCGCGCACTTCACCGACGCCCTCGGCACGCTCGATCCGCCCGCGCTCACGGCCGCGATCGGCGAGGAAAAGCCGGGGGCGCCGCTGCTCTCGGACAAGGTGCTGCGCGCCATCGAGCAGCGACGCCGCACCGCGCTCGAGCACATGCAAAAGCTCGCCACGCGCCCCGACGCTGGCAGCGCGTTCGACTGAGCCTCGCCTGGGACGGACCTGCTTTACGCGGCGGACGCGTCGCGCCGAAGCTGCATGCGATCAGCCACGCCGTCGCGGTAACGATGCCACGCCGCCAGCGCTCGCTGCGAGAGATCGATCACGCGGTCGAACGTCTCACCGTCGTCGGGCACGTGCGCGAGGACGATGCGCCAGGCGTCCCCACGGTGCGCGCCCTCGACCGCGGCGTGAGCGCGCGTGAGCTGCATCGCCGACGGCGGGCATCCGTAGTGAAGGACGAGCGGGTGCCGCGCGATGGCAGCGTCACCCTTTGCGCGCTCGTGCTTGCCGGCGAGCTCCTTGCGCTCGTTGACGCTGCCTTCGACGAAGATGGTGAGGAGACACACCGCCGCTTGCCACGGCGCGCCCGCGCTCGCCTCGCGCAACAGATCACGGTAAGCGCGCGCCGCTGGGTGAAGCCAAGCGTCGTCGTCGACGAACGACGAGCGTGCGTAGCCGAGGCCTTCCATCATTCGCAAGAAGAGCTCCGGGTGCGGTGCGCTCTTCGAGATGCCACCGGTCTGCTCCTCGTAGAGGTTCTCCGCAAGCGCGTGGCGCACGTCGTCGAGCGGCGGAACCTGACCGAGCGCACGCGCGATCAGCACCGGAAAGTCACGCACGTAGACGAGGTACTCGTGCCGGAAATGCTCGAGCAGCTGCGCGCGCGACAGCCCGGGGCGCGTCAGCGCGGGGTACGCCCAGTGGTGTTTCTGATCCATGAGCGCCAGGAGGCGCTCGGCGAGCGGTCGTGCCGCCCAGTCTTGATCGGCCTTCGAATCGCTGTGGCTTCCCATCACCCGAATCGTGCCAGGTCAGACGACGCCGGTCACATTTACGGGAATCGGCCGAGACGCCTCAGCTCGAGGCGTCCGTGCGCTTCAGTGCGGATTGCCGTTCGGGCTGATGAGGAAGAGGAAAGCGAACGCGATGGCGAGCGTCACGAGCCCGAGGATCGTGAGCTTCATCGCGGGCCAGTTGCCCTCGTTCACGGAGGGATCCGGGCCGGTGCTCTTCGCGAGGCTCTTGCTCTTGCTTGCAGTGGTCGTCGCCATTTCGCCCAACAAACACCACTTTCAGCGGGCACGCAAGACGAGGTTCGAATCGCCGAACTCGTGACCGAGGTAACCCGCCGCTTCGGCTGCCGCGTAGGCGCGCTCGAGCAGGCCTCGCGGTGCGAAAGCCTGAAGGAGCGCAAAATGGCTGGCCGTCGGCTCGTGCATTCCGGTGAGGAGACCATCGACGACGCGGGTGCGAAATCCGGGGCCGAGCAGGATCGACGTCGTCCCCTCCCCCGCGCGCAAACGACCACCGTGCGCGGCGGCGGCCCCCTCGAGCGCACGCACCACCGTCGTGCCGACCGCCACGACGCGTCCGTCGCCGAGCTTCGCGTGCTCGATCGCGCGCACCGTGGCTTCGGGGATGTCGTACCGCTCGGCGAACGGGAGGCGCGCGTCGAGGATGTCGTCGCCGGTCGAGGAAAGTCCGGCAGCGTGCGTGAGCGTGGCGAGAAGGACCCCCGCGTCGCGGAGCGCGAAGAGGAGGCCTGCCGCGAGCGGACGGCCGGCCGACGCCATCTCCATCGCCCACGGCCGCGAGGCGTACGACGTCTGCACGTCCCACAGGCGCAGCTCACGCTCGACATAGGCATATTGCACGGGCTTGCCAGCGACGTAGAGCGCCGACCACAAACGCGCGCCGGCGCGGTCGAACCGGACCACGAGGAGACGCGGCGACAGTTCGTCGACCGCCATCACCGTGGCTCGAAGCCCGCCAGCGAACACGAGAACGTCGCCTGCGCGCGTCGGCGGCGGCGGGGGGCGGTGCTCGGTCTTCGTGCGCCAATCGCCTTCCCCGAAGAGCACGGCAGCAAAGGTCCCCTCGGGCGCTTCCGCCGCTGCGCCCGCGAGACGCAGCTCGATGGACGCCCCGGCGAGCGTTCCGTGGAGAGAGGCAGGCAGCGTCGCCGCGTCGTTGACGACGAGGACGTCCCCCTTCCGCAAAAAGCGCGGAAGCTCGGCGACTGCGGCGTCCGTGAAATCCCCCGACGCGGGATCGATGACGAGCAAGCGCTCCGTGAGCGGCAGCCGCGGGCGCGTGGCGGGGCTCATGGCGTGCTCCACGACGGCGCGACGAGCCGCGCGCCACCCTCGATTCGGTCAGCAGCGCCGATGATCGACGCGACGCGCATCGCAATGAGCCCCGGATCGGTGAACGTCTTCGGATCGGCATCGGGGAAAGCGTCGGCGTGCATCCGCGTGTTCATCTCGCCCGGATCGACGCTGAAGATCTTCACACCGGTGCTCGCGAGCTCGGCGGCCCAGATGCGCGCGAGGTGATCGAGCGCCGCCTTCGACACGCCGTACGCGCCCCAGGTCGGGTAGCCGTCGACGCTCGCGTCCGAAGTGACGAAGAGGACGACCCCGCGACCACGCACCGCCATCGAGCCCGCGATCGCCCTCGTCAGACGGAAGGGCCCGACGAGGTTCACCTCGAGCACGCGCGCCAAATCCTCACACGCCGTGTCGAGCAAGAGCGGCATCGGCAAGGGACCAAGCGTGCTGGCCGCATGCACGACGACGTCGATCGGTCCGACGAGCGCGGCCGCCGCCCCTGCGAGCGGGTGCACCGCGTCCTTGTCGCCCACGTCGAGCGCCAGCGCGTGTGCCTCGCCACCTGCGGCCCGTATCTCGGAAACGGTGTCGCGAAGGCGAGCCTCCCCTCGTGCCACGACGACCACACGGCCGCCTCGCGCCGCGAGCTCCTTGGCCACCGCCCGCCCCAAGCCATCGCTCCCACCCGTCACCAGAATTCCTCGACCTCGAACGTCCATGGCGTGTCCTCCTTCGTCTCCGGAAGGTGCGGTGTGCGCTCTCTCGAAATGGCGCGCTCGCCATTCTTTTGGAGGGTGTCTATTGTACGGGCATGGGTGACGACTCCTTGGCAGAGCGCCTGGGCCGCAACATCAAGCAGCTGCGCGATTCCCGCGGGCTCACGCAGCAGCAGATGGCGAAGCTGTCGGGTATGCCGCGCGCGACCTGGGCGAACCTCGAGTCCGGCGCTGCGAACCCCACGCTCGCGGTCATGCACGCCGTCGCGCAGGCATTTCAGGTCACGCTCGAGGAGCTCGTGTCGACTCCGCGCGCCGCGTGCCAGTTCTACGCGAAGGACGCGCTCGTCACGCGCGTGCGCGGCGACGTGACGGTACGGAAGCTCCTTCCCGACGCGATTCCGGGGATGGAGATCGACCGTTTTCACCTTCCCCCCAAGAGCCACATGACGGGCGTGCCGCACACACCGGGAACCCGCGAGTACCTCACGTGCGAGTCAGGCAGCCTCGTGCTCGTCGCCGCGGGCGAGCGTTGGGAGCTCAGCGAAGGCGACGTGGTCGTGTTTCGGGGCGACCAGCGGCACTCGTACGCCAACCCGGCCACGCGCGCGGCGGTCGCGTACTCGGTCGTGGTGCTCGCGCGCTAGCTGCCGCGACGGGCGCAAAAAAAAGGCTCCCGCTCGTGGAAGAGCGGGAGCCCGGAGAAGTGTTCCTTACCGCCACAGGCCGTTCGCGGATCGCATGAACCCCTAGCCATACGGCTAGGTGGGAGGCGCGGGTCACGCTTAAGGCTTCCGAGTTATCCACCTTTGCAGGTGGCCCGGCGTGCGCACAGAACGACCGTAGCCCCCCTGGTTCGTATACATAAGGGATCCACGGAAACCGCGGAACGAGCCGAGCAGAGGGAACGAGATCATTCTACGTCCCCGATCGCCGAGGTCAACGGGCGGACTCGGTCGAGCGACCTGAAAGTGGGCCACCCGCAGATCGATGCTCTAGACGTCGAGAGCCATGGTCGATGTTCTTGACACCCGCGCTTGCCACGTCGCGCAAGCGCGTCCCGACGACGCAGCCGCGCCGTGCGGTGAGCTCTCGTTCGTCGCCGCGCCCGAGCGGCCTAGCGTCCTAGGGCGCTGGCACGACGAAGCGCGACTCGTCGTGATCGTCGATGTGGTCCCTGCCGCGCGAACGCGCCTGGCCGACGTCATCGAAGAGGCGGTCGAGCGCACGCTCGGCGCGCACGGTGCCGCTGCACCAGGCATCGGCACCGCGGGGGATCCCGAAGCGCAGCTCAGCGATCAGCTCTTTCGCGCGCGCCGCGCCGGCAAGCGCGGCATCGCGCTCGCGCTAGGAAAGCTCCGCGCCATCGCAGGAACGCGCGGGTCCCTCGACGCCGACGACAGCGCGACCCTCGGCTTCTTCGCCTCGGCGACGCGCACACGGCCGCTCGCGCTGCTGCTCGACGCCGACGACGCGACGACCGGTGCGTGCGGCGATCCCATCCCGCTCGCGTCCCTCATGATGTCGAGCTTCGCCACGGCCCCCGCCCTCTCCATCCAGCCCGAGCCCGAGCCCGAGCCCGAGCGCGAGCCCGAGCCCGAGCTACCCGCAGCCGCCACCGCGAGCGCCATCAGCCAAACGGCCGGCGCGGCATTCGCCGAGGACGACGACTCCTGGCGCACCTGGCTCCTCGCCCTGACCGCGGCACGCGGCCCCCAGCCGCTCGCGGCCTTCGAGAAGCTCTTCACCCAGAGCTACCTCCCGCTGACGACCGCGATCGCGCGCGGCCTCACCGACCCGCGTGCGCGCCAAGCGACCGAGGACTTCCGCCGCACCTTTGCGCGCTCTTTCGCGGAAGCCGTGCCCACGTTCGCGCTGACGGGCAAGCGCCCGCGCATGGTCCTCGACGCGCCGGACATCGCGGCGCGCATCGCGCGGTTGCATGGTGCCCGCTCGACGCAGCTCCTCTGCGTCGACGCGATGCGCTGGGATCTCGGCGCGCTCGTCGCCCCTTCCGTGGCGCGCACGCTTGGCCCGCGAGCGACCCTCACCGAGGAGATGAACCTCTTCGCGGCGCTCCCCTCGACGACGCTGCGCCAGCTCGAGTGCATCGCGCGCGGTCCCGACGCGCTTCGCGAGAAGACGAACCCCGAAGCCGATGACACGGCAGCGCGCGGGCGCGGCGCCGAGGTGCTCCGGCGCATGCGCGTCGGCTCGCGCGACATCTACAAGCTCGATCTCGTCGAGGCGCGCCTACGCAGCTTCGAAGCCGCTGGCGATGGCGCTCGCGCCACGCTCGATGCGTTTCCCGAGATCGCCGACCGTGTGGCCGACGTCATCGGCAAGCACGCGGCGACCCTCGCCGCGCGCACGCTGCTCTTCGTGTTCGGCGATCACGGCTTCGCGATCGAGGCGAGCGGTGCGGCGCGCCAGGGCGGCTCGTCACCGGAGGAAGTCCTGGTGCCAGCGTTCGCCTTTCTCATCGGCGCGGTTCACTGATCGGGCTCACCGATCCGAAGCCGCGCCACCGATCCGAAGCGGCGCTACTTGATGGTGCCCTTCACGGCGCACCCGAAGAGAATCTCGACCTTCGCGCTCTTGTCGGCTTTCACCGCGTCGCAGCTCGAGGGGCACAGGATGATCTTCGAAGGCGCAGCCGCGTTGTCGTAGTGCCAGCCCTGTCCGTTGGCGCACGCCGAGTCGTACGTGAGCGTGCTCGCGCCGCCCGCAGCAGGCGTGAACGACACGTTGACCTTGCCCGTATCGAGGCTCTGCCCCGCGGGCGCGGCAGGCAGTGTGAACTCGCATGAGAGCGCCTGCGCCTTCACCTGACCAAGCGCCTTTTGGAAGTCGGCGACGATCTGCGCCGGGCTCGCCGTGTCGACGATGACGGCTTTGCCTGTTCCACCCCCGGCTGCGATCGCGTCGAGGTTCTGCAGCGATTTGCCGACGCCGATGACGTACGTCGGGATCGTCGCGTTGACGGCCTTGGCCGCGTCGGCGACCGACTGCACCGTGCTGTTGCACTTGTTCGGTTGACCGTCCGTGACGAGAACGATCGCGACCTTGGCGCCCTTCTTCGTGGCGCTCACCTGCTGGGCGTAGGCAATTGCACCCTCGAGCGCGGGCAAGGTGGGCGTGTCGTTTTCGAGCTGCGTCCCGTCGATCGCGGTCGCGAACTGCGCGCCGTTCGGGAGCGCGGTCATCGCGACGGTCGGGGTCGTGTAGTCGCCGGCGCTGCACGACGCGTTGGCTGCGCCGCCGATGTGCTGCGGGAAGAACGCGAGCGAGGCGCCGAGCCCCTGCGCGTTCGGATCGGCGAAGAACGACTTGAGGCCGCTCGCGCACGAGGTCCACTTCGCGTTGTCGTTCATGCTGCCCGAGCGATCGAACATGAAGACGAGGAACGCGGGCACGCCCTCGCCTTGCGCCTTCGACGTGACGCAAGCCGAGCTCGGCGTGACGTCGCCGCTCGGCGTGTCGCCGCCGCCGTTGTCGGCAAAGCCACCGCCACCCGGTGCCGCTCCGTTGCCGTTGCCGTCGCCCTGGTCGGCCCCGAACTGGCTCGAGCCGGACGATCCGCAGCCGAGACCGGCAAAGCCGACGGCAGCGAGCAGGGCGGCGAGAACAGGGGCAACACGCGGAAGGAGCGAAGCTTTCGAAGTGACCATGCACGACGTCATCGCAACGACCGTGCCGAGCCCCGTGCGGCACCGGCGACCCGCCCCTTGGAGCTGTTCTTCGAAAGCCGACGGATTTACCGGCGTCCGACTCCGAGGGGGATGATCCGCGGGTGGACGGCGCACCGTTCATTGCGTCATCGGTCGCCCGAAGGCGTGCGTCGAAAACGTCGCAGCGCTATACGGCATGCCCTTGTCCTCCCTACTTCTTTCCAGCTGGCAGCGGCACGCGGCGACCGCGCGCACGGCCGTCGTCGACAGGTCGGGAGCGTGCTCGTACGCCGAGATCGATCACCGCGCGCGCGCGTTGGCGACGCTGCTCCTCGATCGCGGCGGCGTGCGCAGCCTTCTCGGTGAGCGCGTCGCGCTGCTCGTCTCGCCGGGTGCGTCGTTCGTCGAAGCGTTCTTCGGCGTGCTCCTCGCCGGCGGCACCGTCGTCGTCCTGTCGCCGCTCCACCCTGCGCCCGAGACGACCTACTTCTGCAAGAACGCGCGCGTGCGCACGATCCTCGCGTCGCCCGATCTCGCGCCGCGGCTCACCGAGATCCCCGGAGCGCGCGACGTGATCGTGCTCGACGCGAGCCTCGCGCTGCCCGACGCACGTGACGAGCTTCCGAGCCCGACCGCGAACGACGACGCGCTGCAGCTCTACACGAGCGGCACGACGGGCAAGCCGAAGGGCGCCGTCATCACGCATGGCAACCTCGGCACGCAACAGCGTCTCCTCGGCGAGGCGTGGGGCTTCAGCGAAGGCGACGTGCTCTTGCACACGCTGCCTCTCCACCACATGCACGGCCTCGCCATTGCGCTCCTCACCGCGCTCGGCGCGGGGGCCACGACGCGGATGCTCCCGTCATTCGACGCAAAGCTTGTCTGGGACGGAATGCGCGATGCCACCGTGCTCATGGCGGTCCCGACGATCTACGCGCGTCTGTTCGCCGCCTACGACGCGGCCGACGAATCGACTCAGACGCGATGGATGCACAATGCACGTGCCTTGCGGCTCGCCACGAGCGGCAGTGCGGCGCTGCCGGTGACGCTCGCGGAGCGCTGGCGTGCTCTCGCGGGTGAGCCGCCGGTCGAGCGATTCGGCATGACCGAGATCGGCGTCGGCACGACGAACCCCCTTCGCGGCGAGCGCAAGCCGGGCCTCGTCGGACGCCCTCTCCCCACCGTCGAGACGCGCATCACGGGCGACGGCGGCGCGGTCGCTCACGAAGGCGAGCTGTGGATCCGCGGGCCGAGCGTGTTCCGCGGCTACTGGGACAACGAAGAAGCGACGCGCGCTTCGTTCCAAGCGGCGGACGACGGCGGCTTGCCTTGGTTTCGCACCGGCGACACGGTCGCGACCGACGCCGACGGTTACTTCAAGATCCTCGGCCGCACGAGCGTCGACATCCTCAAGAGCGGTGGCTACAAGCTGAGCGCGCTCGAGATCGAGGAGGTATTGCGCGAGCACCCGGCCATCCTCGAGGTGGCGGTCGTCGGCATCCCCGACGAAGCGTGGGGCGACAAGGTCGTCGCGTGCGTGATCGCGCGACCCGGGCACGAGGCGCGCTGCACCGCCGAAGCGGTCCGCGCGTTCGCCCGCGAGCGCGTCGCGCCGTACAAGGTCCCGAAGGAGGTCGTCGTCGTCGCCGAGCTCCCGCGCAACGCGATCGGCAAGGTCATGAAGCCGAGCTTGGTGGCGCTCTTGCGTGCCGCGAGCCCAGCGAGCCCCGCGAGCCCGGCGAGCCCCGGGAAGACGTGATCGAGACGCGCCTTTGGGGGGCGCATGGCCGTTCTCGCCGTAGGCTCCGCGCCGTGACGACAGCGCGACGAGGAGGGAAAGGGTCGGCCTCGGCCACCGTCCTTTCGTCGGCCGCGTGCTCGAGCTCGCAGCGCGCCTCGGGCTTCGGTGCCCAGGACGCCGACGGTGGAACGGCGACCGACAGCGGCGGCGGCCCCTCGGACGTCGACGCCGCGTTCATCTCCGGACTCGACGCCGCCGCCACGACGGGCGGCCCGGCGGAGGTCTACGGCCACAGCCCGACCACGCTCTACAAGCTCGATCCGAACACCAAGAACGTCACGGTCGTCGGCGACTTCGAGGGATGCACGAACGTCATCGACATTGCGCTCGACGCGCAGTCGCGCCTCTTCGGCACCACGACGTCGTCGCTCTACGCCATCGATCGCAATACCGCGAAGTGCACGCTCGTCGCGGCGGACGGCTACCCGAACTCGCTCTCCTTCGTCCCCGCCGGCACCGTCGATCCGGCGGTCGAAGCGCTCGTCGGCTACGACGGCAGCCAGTACGTCCGCATCGACCCCGTCACGGGCCAAAAATCGAACATCGGCATGCTCGGCGGCGGCTACACGTCGAGCGGCGACATCGTCTCGGTGAAGGGCGGCGGCACGTACCTCACCGTGAAGGGCGGCAGCTGCAACGACTGCATCGTCGAGGTGAACCCATCGACGGGTGCGCTCATCAAGAAGCTCGGCGACATCCGGCACGCCGACGTCTTCGGCCTCGCGTTCTGGGGGGGCAGCGCCTACGGCTTCGACAACTCGGGCGAGCTCTTCGAGATCACCTTCCTCGCCTCGTCGGTGAAGGCGACGCCCATCGCGATGGGCAACAAGCCCGCGGGTCTCCAGTTCTGGGGCGCGGGCTCGACCACGTCTGCGCCTGTCACACCGCGCTGACTCGCGCCGAGGTTAGAGTCCGCGCATGCCGGCGCGCAGCTCGTCACTCTTCGCAAGGCCCACCTTCTGCCAGACGATGTGCCCTTGGCGATCGAGGATCACGACGGTCGGTACGTTGTGCACGTCGCCGAACGCGCCGCCGCCCGCGATGGTCTCGCGATCGGCGAGCGCGACGGGGAAGGTCACGCCGAGCTTCGTGCGATAGAGCTCGACGATCTCGCGATCCTGCCGCTCCTGCAATGCGACCAACACGTAGTTGTTCTTGTCGCCGTCGTTCTTCGCCATCGCGACCAGGAAATCCACCTGGGCCTGGCTGCCGATGTCCCACGTCGTGACGAACGCGACGACCGTCGGGCGACCGCGCTGCGCTTCGGAGCTGACGGGCCGCTCGTCGAGCGAGTCGTACTTGAAGACGACGACCTGCCGCGCCGACTCGGGCACGGAGACACCGACCGCGGGCGGCGGCGCCTCCGCCTTCGCGGGGACGCACCCGCCTTGCGACGCGACCAGCATGAGCAAGAGGCCGAGACCCAGGCCGAGACGGAGGCGAGAGAGGGCGACGCGCACGGTCGCTGGCTCAGTCTTCCTTGCCACCTTTTTGACCCGTGAAGCCTTCCTCGCGCTCGGCGAAGAGGACGTTGAACGTCGTGAGCGATCCGTAGCACTGGGTCACGTACTGCTGGAGCTGCACCTTGTCCTCGTCGGAGAGGCCGCTGTGCGAGTTCACCTTGGCTTCGAGCACGCGGAGCCGATCGCGGATCATCACGATCTTGTGAAAGAGCGACTCGATGGGGATCCGCTTCTCTTGCGTCCCTTCTTTGCCTGGCTTGAGCACCATCTCGCCACCGGCCCAACGACCACCGAGCTCGACGTTCGACACGCCGAGCTCGTCGCGAATCACTTCGCGAAGCACTTCACGAAACTCGTCTGCGTCCATGTCCAGAAGCTCCTCGGGGATGACGATGGGTGTCGGCTGGTGCGTGCTCGTGCTGCTGCTGCTGCCACTGCTCGTGCCGCGCCGGGTGCGCGTGACCGGCGCCTTCTTGATGGGCGCGATCGTCCCGCGGAGCAGGTACTGCGAGCAGGTGTTCGTTTCGTAGAGAGGCGATGGCCAGATGCCGAGGAGGCACTGCCCGCTGCGGCGCACCTCGCCGTTCACGTCGATCTGCTCGACGACCCGCACGAACCGCGCGCAGCTGCCGCACCGCTTTGCGAGCCGGTCGAGGTCGAGCGGCTTTTTGCCGCCGAGCGGTGAAGGATCGTCCAGGCCCATGCGACCAACGCAGCATATCCGATGCGCAGCCTCCGCGGTTCTCCGCGCGGGGCGGCCCCTGGGTGCTCTAGAGATCGAGCGTTCAGGGGTTGAACAGATCGGCGAAGTGCACGAGCGCGTCGGGGGCGCCGCGGCCGGCACGACGGTCGGCGACGATCGCATGCGCGAGCTCTTCGATGACGTCGTCGAGCGCTGCGGTCTCGAGCGTGGCCCCCTCGCACGCGGTGCCGGCCGTGATCGAGGTCGCCGCGCACAGAGGCTCGTGGCTTGCGGAGACGATTCCACGATCGGGATCGAAGCGGCACACGAGCAGCTCCGCGAAGCCGAGGTACAGCGGCACGACGATCGCCACGACGACGTCGTTGCCCGACGCGAGCACGCCTCGAAGCGCGCGTGCGCCACCGGCATGGGGTGTGGTGAGGAGGAAGCGCGACGCTTCGTCACCGTGGATCGCGCGCTCGATCCGCGCGCAGCGGTCGGTGTCCTCCTCGACGGCGAGGAGCGGCGCATAAAGCGCGACCACGGGAACGCCGACCTTCGGCGCATCGGCGTCGAGCGCATCGAGCCACGCGTTGCGGCCGGCCGCCTCGAGCGACTGGTACGTCAGCGCCGCGGAGAGCGCGGCTTCGGCGTCGGTCGCGAGCGCAGAGAGCCAGGCGCGCCACGCGCCGTGGGAGCGCTCATCGCGCTCACCTTCGGGCGTTGCGACCTCGTCCCCCTCGTGATCCGCCGGCGCCATTCGCGCGCGCACCCTAGCAAGGACGCATGGACGCTTGTCCGATTTCTTCCGAGCTGATCGCGCACGCAATCGTGCACGCGGGCCTTGACAGAGATCGCTCGGTCTTCGTCTCATGCAGCGAGCGCATGACGACATCCGGTCCGCACCCGAAGGCAGCCGCCGACTCGCCCGAAGTGCGCGATCGCGTCCATGAGGGCATGGATCTCGTCGCGATGCTCGCGCGCCAGATGCGACGCCGACTTGGCTCGAGCCTCGACGTCGACGACCTCATGTCGATCGGTCGCGAAGGCTTGCTCGCGTCCGCGCGGAGCTTCGATCCGGAGCGCGGCGTTCCGTTTCGTCGCTGGGCGAACCTGCGTATCCGCGGCTTCATGATCGACGCGGTGCGCTCGAACGGCGGGCTTCCGCGTCGCGTGTACAAGACGCTGCGCGCGATGGAGGCAGGCGACCGCGTCGGCGAGGTGCTCGCCGAGGAGCACGCGGCCGCACCGACGACGACCCCCGAAGCCGCCGACGCGCGACTCGCCTCGAGCTTGTCGAGCATGGCGCTCGCGATGGCCGCGGGCTTCCTCGCGCCGATGACCGAGGGCATCGACCAGGTCAAAGACGAGGCGAACGACACCCCCGAAGAGCTCCTCGGTCGCGCCCAGCTCCTCGAATTGATTCGCGCCGCCATCGCCGAGCGCCCCGACGCCGAGCGCGCGCTCTTGACCCGCCACTACTTCGACGGCGTCACCTTCGAAGAAGCCGCTCGCGAAATCGGCCTCTCGAAATCGTGGGCCAGCCGCCTGCACGCACGCGCCATCGAAGGCATCGCGGCGAAGCTGAAAAGAGAACGCCCCTGACTCACTGCCCCGAGAGCACGGTCTTCACGCCATTCGACGCGCGATCGACGAGCTTGGCCGCAAGATCGATGACCTCGCTGTAGCGGTACACCCCGGCCTGCAACGCGAGCAGCTCCGACGGTCCCAAATCCTTCCCCGCCGCCGAAGCCCGCACCGCGCTCCGAATGGTGGCCTCGCCCGCCTTGGCCTCGTTCCCGAGCCCATGAAGCAAGCGCGCAAACGGACTAGCCCCTTCCACCGGCCCCTCGCTCGCGACCTCGCCGCCCGGTTTCGACGCTGAAGTCGCCGAAGAGGAGCCCGTGGCGACAGGACGATTTTCGATACGCGAAATGGTCATCGCGACCTCCTCGACCCACCCCCAGGAGAAGTTGCGTCCTCTTCTCCCGTTATCCCTCTCCCCTCCCCTCCCCCTCTCCCCTCTCCCTCTCCCCGTCCCCGTGCCCGTGCCCGTGCCCGTGCCCGTCCTTTTCTGCTAACTCCACCCCGTGCGGGTAATCGTAGCCATGAGCGGTGGGGTCGACTCCGGTGTCGCCGCCGCGCGCCTCCACCAAGCAGGCCACGAGGTCGTCGGCGTCACGTTGCACCTCTGGGACTACCCGGAGGAGAACGACCCCGGCAGCCACGGCCGCTGCTGCGCGCCCGAGGATCAGTACGACGCGCGCCGCACCGCCGACGCTCTCGGCTTCGCGCACTTCACCTTCGATCGCCGCGAGCTCTTCGCATCGAAGGTCGTCGCCCCCTTCGTCGACGCCTACCTCGCGGGTGAGACCCCGAGCCCCTGCACCGCGTGCAACCGCGGCGTGAAGCTCGCGGAGCTCTTCACGATTGCCGACCGCCTCGGTGCCTCCGCTGTAGCCACCGGTCACTACGCGCGCATCGGCAACGACGCGAACGGCACGCCCTTCCTCGCGACGGGCAAGGATGCGACGAAAGATCAGAGCTACTTCCTCTACGCGACGCCGCCGGAGCAGCTCGCGCGCCTCGTCTTTCCGTTGGGCGAGAGCACGAAGGCCGAAGTGCGCGCGGAGGCCGTCGCGCTGAGCCTCCCCGGCGCGACCAAGGGCGAGAGCCAAGAGCTCTGCTTCGTCGGAAGCGGCGCCCACGCCTACGCGAAGTTCGTCGAAGAGCGCGGCGAAGGTCGCGTGCGTCCCGGCGCGATCGTCGACGAGACGGGTCGCGCGGTCGGCGCGCACGCAGGCGTTCACGCGTACACGATCGGCCAGCGCAAAGGCCTCGGCGTCGCGCTCGGCAAGCCCGCGTTCGTCACCAAGATCGATCCCTCGACGGCCACCGTTCACCTCGGTAACGAAGGCGATCTCGAAGCGCGCGGCGCGCACCTCGACGATGTCGTGCTCGCGCGCGGCGTTGCGCTACCACTCACCGCGAGCGTGCGTGTTCGCTACCGCCACGCCGGTGCGCTGGCGACGATCGCGCAGGAGGGCGACCGCGTGATCGCACGCTTCACCGATCCCGTTCGCGCGATCACACGCGGGCAGATCGCGGTTCTCTACGACGGCGACCGCGTGCTTGGCGGCGGTCGCATTGCGTCTGCGCTCGCCGCGGGCTGACGCGTTACGGTACGCTCGTCGACAACGTGCGAGACAACGGGCGAGAGCAGAGACCCACGCCGCGAAGCGCCCTTCGTCACCTCGTGACGGCGGCTGGCGCGTGCCTCGTCCTTCTGCCGCTCGTCCCGGCGTGCTCGCTCGGCGAAGGGCAAGGCGTCCTCACCGGCA
>CAXSGV010000043.1:0-21938 GCA_964236615.1 uncultured Polyangiaceae bacterium | reverse complement strand
AATTGAGTGTGATGAATGGGGAATTGTTATGGTTTGTGGATATGTTTCTTTAAGGTGAGTTGGGGTTGTTTTTTATCTCGAACGTATGCGGGGTGATCGTCGGAACCGCGACCGACGGCACAGGCGGCGGCGGTGCGCGCGTCGCTTCGCAGACGAGATCGAGCGCGACCGCCGGCTTGTAACCGGGACGCGGACCGACCGCGGGATCGGACGGCGGCTCGCTTTTCGGTGCTCCCCATCCGACGCGCATCCAACCGGCGGCCACACACCCGACGGGGCCGCAGCCGCGCGTCGGCGCGTGGAGCAGCGCGGGCACAGGCGGCACTGCCGACGTGCTGCCGCTCGCCGGGATCGATCCGAAGATGGGTGACGTCGGTCGCGCGGGCGCGATGGGCTCGGGAAGCTCGAGTGGCGTCCACGTCATGCCCCCGTCCGTGGTCTCGTAACCGCGTCGCGACGGTGACCATCCGAGGCCGTAGCGACCGGACACGATCGGCGAGCCCGCGTCGCGAACGAACGCGCCGTGCTTCGCGCGACCGTCGAGCTGGATCTCGATGCCGAGCGCGGAGCCGCCACCATCGACCCAGCCGCTCAACGTGCCCGGCTTGCGCTCCTCGAAGCCGTCGAGCCAAAGCCCCGACTTGAGCGTGCGCAATACATCGGCCGCGAGGGGAGGGAACGCGATCGCGTGGGTCGTCGCCTTGCCGCCGGACAGCACTGTGAGCCGCGCGGTTGCAAGGTCACCGTGCGGCGGCGAGATGACTGCGAGGCGACCGTCACCGAGCACCACGACGCGCTCGCCGCCGATGTCGCCACGGAGATGCACCTCACGCCACGTGCCGTCGTTCGGAAGCAGGCAGTAGCTTTGTTGGGCTTTGTCGGTGTCGTCGGAGGGCGCGTCCTCCGCGCATCCGCCACGCACCGCGATCGCACCGTTGCCCGCGGCAAGCACGGCGCGTGGGCGATCGAAGTGACGGAGCTCGACCATCGTGCCGTGCCCGACGTCGTACGCGTAGAGGGCCGTGCGCCCGCGCGGCTCGCCGCAAACGAAGCCGAACGCACCAGGATCGTGCGCGCGTGCGAGCGCGATTGGATGGCAGCGTGCGGGCTTGAGCGGAAAGGCGTCGGCCGCGAGATCGACGATCGCGCCGTCGGCGGTGCGGATGCGTGCGAGCGAGCCGTCGCGCGCCACGACAGCGGTACCGTCCGAAAGTGGCCAACCATCCTCGATCGCGGCGAGAAGCGGGCGGCGCCCGAACGATTTGCTCGCAGGGTCGAGTGACGGCGAACGCTCGATCGCCGCGGGCTTTGGTGGTGCCGTGAGCTTGGCAATCTGACCGTCGCCGCGAACTTCGAACCAGGCGGTGACGCGCGACGCATCGGGACCACCGATCGCAACGTTGTCGCCGACCGCGATGATGTCGCGCGGCTCGATGGGTAGGCCGAGTGGCTTCCATGTGGCGCCGGCATCGAAGGTCGCGACGGCACCTCGCAGATCGGTGATGGCGACGGCGCGCCAGCCATCCATCGCGGTGTACGCACCGACGTAGGACGAGCCGGGCCACGCTCCGGCGTCGAGCGACGCGCCCGAGCGCGGGTCGATGGCTTGGTGGGCGCCGGTTGGCGCACGAAGGTAAACGCGATCGAGACCCACCACGATCCTGGCGATGCCGGCTGACGAAGCGAAGAGCGCGCGTGGCCGCCCGAGCCAGCGATCGGCGCGCCACACCGTCGTGCCGATGACGAAGAGGAACCCGCCGCCGAGGCGATCGGGGAGCTCGACGGTCATCGAGGGGGCTTGCGGCAGGCGATCTTCGGCAGCGAGCACGGCGCCGTTCGGCAGTGTGACCACGCGGACGCCGGACGCGAATCCGCGAATGCCACCGCCGGGCTCGGTGCCGAGCGGCTTCTCGTCGTCGAGCGCTTCGGGAATGAGGCGCGCGCCGATGAGCGTGGGATCGGACTTCGCGCCGACACCGAGCGCGTGGAGGTTTCCCTTCGGCTCGGCGATCGGTGCGCCACCTTGATGCGCGCACGCAGCGAGAGCGAGGCAACCGAGGACGTAGCGCCTCATGGTGCAAGACGCTCGCGGCGCCACGACTGTCCGTCGCGCGTGGAGAGGAGCCGATCGTGAAGCCTGTTCGGCCGCCCCTGCCAGAGCTCGATCGTGTTCGGTGCGACGCGAAAGCCGCCCCAATGCGGAGGAACGGGCACCTCGCTGTCGCGGTACTGCACTTCGAGCGCCGCGAGACGATCCTCGAGCACCTGCCGCGACGGGATCACGGTGCTCTGCGCCGACGCCCACGCCCCGAGCTGGCTGCCCGGCGGACGGCTGTGAAAATAGCTTTCGGACTCCTCGCGGCTGACGCGCTCCACGGCGCCGCGAATGCGAACCTGGCGTTCGAGCTCGGGCCAGAAGAAGACGAGCGCGGCGCGTGGCGTCTTCGCGAGCTCCTCACCCTTGTGACTGTCGTAGTTCGTGAAGAAGACGAAGCCGCGGGCGTCGAAGCCTTTGAGCAAGACGATGCGTGCCGAGGGCATCCCCTCCGCGTCGACGGTCGCGAGCGTCATCGCGTTGGGCTCGAGCACGCTTGCCGCAAGCGCCTGCGAAAACCAACGATCGAACTGGGTCAACGGATCGTCGTGCGCCGCGGACTCGGAGAGTCCATCTCGAGCGTATTCCCGACGGAGGGCCGCCGCGTCTGCGTGGGTACTCGGAGTCTCTCGCGCCATACGCAGATCTTTCGCGCTCTCCCGGCGCAGCTTCTAGATTATGTCATATCGGCTAGCTCGGGCGTTTCGTGCCCGATCCAAGAGCAACGAAGCGGAAGAAAGAGGAACAAGCGATGTCGTTCGTCGTGGCAGTCGTGGGCGCAACCGGAGCCGTGGGTCGAGAGATGGTGCGTACGCTCGAGGAGCGTCGCTTTCCGGTGAAGAAGCTCGTGGCACTCGCGAGCGCACGCAGCGCCGGCTCGAAGATCGCGTTCAACGGAGGCGAGGTCACCGTGACCGAGCTCGGTCCGTCCTCGTTCGCAGGCGTCGACGTCGCGCTCTTCAGTGCCGGCGCATCGATTTCGCGCGAGTACGGACCGATCGCCGCAAAGGCGGGCGCGCTCGTGGTCGACAACTCGAGCGCGTGGCGGATGGACGACGGCTGCCCGCTCGTCGTGCCCGAGGTGAACATGGCCGCGGCGGCGAACCGTCCCAAGGGCATCATCGCCAACCCCAACTGCTCGACGATCCAGATGGTGGTCGCGCTCAAGCCGTTGCACGACGCGGCGCGCATCAAGCACATCGTGGTGTCCACCTACCAGGCGACATCCGGCAAGGGGCACGCGGCCGTCACCGAGCTCGAAGAGCAGACGCGCGCGTTCGCCAATGGCAAGCCGCTCGAGTCGAAGGTGTTCCCTGGGCAGATCGCGTTCAACCTCCTCATGGACTGGAAGGTCACGGACAGCGACTACTCGGAAGAGGAGCTCAAGATGGTGTTCGAGACGCGCAAGATCTTCGGCGATCAGACGATCGGCGTGTCTCCGACGGCTGTCCGCGTGCCGGTCGTGAACGCGCACTCCGAGGCCTTGCACGTGGTCTTCCACAGGCCGATGACCGCCGTCGAAGCGAAGTCACTCCTGAAGAACGCCGAGGGCGTCGTCCTCGTCGACGAGCCCTTCGGGCCCGGCAAGCATCCGCAGCCGATCGCTGCGTGCGGCACCGATCCGGTCTACGTCGGCCGCGTGCGCGACGATCTTGCGGTGCCCGGCGCGCTGAATCTCTGGGTCGTCTCGGACAACCTGCGCAAAGGCGCGGCGCTCAACGCAGTGCAGATTGCCGAGCGCGTGCTCGTTCAGCCTTCGCGGGCTTGAAGGTTTGCGGAATCGTCCAGTCAGAGTGATCCGTTGCCTACGCGCCCGCACACGATCCAAACTGAAGTGGGACCTCAACTCGTCACGAGGCCGTCCGTAACCAGTATTGTGACGCCGTGGCCAAACCGGGAGAAGCCGTGAAAACGCCGGCTGGTGGAGATGACGCCGTCTCCGGCGCGAAGCCGAGTGACGTCCCGAGCGGCTTCATCACCCGCGACAGCAAAGGCCGGCTCGTTGTCGATGCGCGCGCTGGGCAAGGCTCCAACTCGAGCTTTCCATCGCTGAGCGCCGACGCGCCCGACGCGTCGCTCTGGCGAGCGGTGTCGTGCGGCGTCGTCATTCACGGTGGCGATGGTGCGATCGCCGACGCCAACGACGCCGCGACGCAGCTGTTCGGTCGTTCGCTCGACGAGCTTCGCGGACTGCAGCTCGGTGACGGGCCGCTCGTGTACGTCGACGACCACGGCACCAAGACCGAAAGCAGTGGCGGCCTCGTCGCCCGCGCCATCCTCACGGGCGAGGTTCAGCGCAGCGTGACGGTCGGCATCGTCGGCCCTGACGGGGATCGCCGTTGGCTTCAGGGCGACGCCGTCCCCGTATTCGATGCCGACGGGCGCATTGCCCATGTCGTCACGACGTTCGTCGACGTCACGAAGCGCAAGGAGAGCGAGGAGAGCCGCACGCAGACGCGCGTGCAGCTGCTCGAGAGCGACCGGCTCGCGTTCATCCGGACGCTTGCGACGGGCTTGTCCCATGAGATCAACAACCCACTCGCCTACGTTCTGACGAACCTCGACTTTCTCTCGCACGAGCTCGCGGCTCCGTCGGGCTCCGAAGTGCGCGCCGCGCTCGACGAGGCACGCATCGGCGTCCAGCGTGTCGCCACCATCGTCAAGGAGCTGAAGGCGCTCGTGATTGCAAACTCGAGCGCGAAGCAAGACGCGCAGGCTCCAGCCTTCCCGCCGAGGGGCCTTGCGACGGCGACGGCGCCTCGCCTTCGGATGTTCGTCGTCGACGACGAGGCCGTGCTCACGCGGGCGCTCCAGCGCGCGCTCGGCCGCGAGCACGACATCGTGACATCGAACGACGCGGAGCAAGCCGGTCGAGCCCTGCTCGCGCCGGGCTACATCGACGGCTTCGACGTCATTCTGTGCGACGTCATGATGCCCGGCCTCACCGGGATTGAGCTCTTCGAGCTCGTTACCGCCAAGTACCCGGCGCAGGCGACCAAGTTCGTGTTCATGTCGGGCGGCGCTTTCACGCCGCATGCGCGCGATTTTTTGGCGCACACCGAGAGGCCGCGCCTCGAAAAGCCGTTCGAGATGGCGCAGCTCCGTGCGCTCCTGGGCAGCCAGTTCTCGGGCAAGCCGGGTTAGCCTAACGGGCGTTACGCGGGCGATCCCGCCGAAGCGATTTCAGGCGTGCGACGTGCCGCGCTCGCCCGCCGCGCCGACGATGGCCGCGATCGGAAGAACCTCGCGCATCATTTTTTCGAACATGCCGAACGTGAGCGCCTGAGGCCCGTCGGAGAGCGCCTTTGCGGGCTCGGGATGAACCTCGACCACGATGCCGTCAGCGCCGCTCGCCGCGCCCGCGCGCGCCATGGGTGCCACGCAGATGGCGCGACCGGTCCCGTGTGAAGGGTCGACGATGATCGGGAGGTGCGTCATCTCGCGCAGCACGGGCACGATGCCGAGATCGAGCGTGTTGCGTGTGGCGGTCTCGAACGTCCGGATCCCACGCTCGCAGAGGATCACCTGGTAGTTGCCGCGCGACAGGATGTACTCGGCGGCCATGAGCCAGTCGTTCAACGTGGCCGAGGGGCCGCGCTTCAACATGACCGGCTTGCGAAGCTCGCCGACGGCTTCGAGCAAACTGAAGTTCTGCATGTTGCGCGCGCCGATCTGGAGGATGTCGGCGTACTCGGCGACCTGCGTGAGCGTCTCGGTGTCCTTCACCTCGTTGAGGATCGGAAGGCCCGTGAGCTCGCGCGCCTCGGCGAGAAGCTTGAGGCCGTCGAGCTTGAGGCCTTGAAACTCGTAGGGGCTCGTGCGCGGCTTGTAAGCCCCACCGCGGAGGATCGTGGCCCCATGCGCCTTCACGTGCTGCGCGGTGGAGAGCACCTGCTCGCGTGACTCGACCGAGCACGGACCCGCCATCACGGTGAAGGAGCCGCCACCGATCTTCACGCCGGCGACGTCGACGATGGTGTCCTCGGGCTTCACCTCGCGCGACACCAATTTGTAGGGCTGGCTCACGCGAATGACGTCGTGCACGCCGGGCAGGCAGAGAAACTGCGCGGGCTCGAGGCCGCCCTTGTTGCCGGTGATGCCGATGGCGACGCGCTGCGCGCCAGGAATGGGATGGGCGCTGAGCCCCAAACGGCCGATGGTCTCTTTGACGGTACCAATCTGGTCGTTCGTCGCATCCTTGTGCATCACGATGAGCATGGCGAGGAGTCTACGCGAGCGGATAACTTCGTCGAATGACCGATTCGCCTTCGTTCGCGTGCCCGTGGTGCGGCGGGATCATCTCGCACCAACAGCAGGGCGCGACGTTCGCGTGCCCCTACTGCAAGGCCAAGGTCACCGCGCCCTACACGGGCGAAGCACCTGTGGTCGAAGGTGGGGAGGGTGGCGCAGGCGCCCGAATCCAGCTCGGCCCCAACGTCCAGATCAACGGCAACATCCAGCCCACGGCCGGTGGCGGGTTCGTCATCACGCGCAAGCGGGTCGAGGGCGAGCTGTTCTCGAACGACGCCGGCGAGCTCGCCATAGGCTACGACCCGGCCATCGGCTACGCGCTCATCGGAAGTCACGCGCCGAACGGACAGCCACCGCGGCTTCGCGCAGTCGACCTCGTGAACAAGCGCGTCGCATGGGAGGCCCTCCTCGGGCAGACCTGGATCGAGGAGCTCTCGGGCGACGCGATCGGTGTGCACGGCCGCAACGTGTATATTGCAAATAATCGATCGCTCGTGGTCCTCGATCTTTTCACCGGCGTGCAGCGCTGGGCGACGCAGCTGTCCGACAAGGTCGAGACGACCTGGGACCGCAACGAATTCCGCGGCCCCGCGGTCATCGATCCTTTCCCCGCCGAAGGGCGCGGCGCCGTGCTCGTCCTCACCATCGACCACCAGCTTTCCGCCTTCGATCGCGACACCGGCCATCCGCTCTGGCAGCGCTCCTTCGAAGGCAGCCGCGAGAGGCTTCGCGCCATTCACGGAAGATCGGTGATCGCCGGGTACGTCTCGGACACCAACACCCTCGAGATCCTCAACCCGGGCTACGCCGCGCCCGTCGCGACGCTCGGCGCGCGCGAAGGCTTCGACGTGCGTGGAATGACCGTCGAGGCCGGCATGATCGTGGCGAAGGTCGACAAGAAGATCGGCGATGACGAAGAGGAGCAGGGCGTCGCGGTGATCGATCCGAGCTCGGGTCGCGTCGTCGGGTACGAGAAGACGCCAGACCTCGGTGGCGGCGCGTCGTTCGACGAGAGCATCGCGGTCATCGGCTGGGGTCGCAGCTTCGCGATGGTCGACGACGGCGCGCACATCCAGACTGGAGGGCGCCGCGTTGCCGCGCCGCTCCAGGACTACAAGGCGGTTGCGCTCGAGATCGGCGGGCCCACGCTCTTCGTGATGCTCGAGAAGACGAAGGGCACGTCGGTACGACGGCTCGTCGGCCTCGATCCCGAGACCCTCGCCATGCGCTTCGACCTCGGCGAGCTCGGCACCGAGCCCGACGACGACCACGCCGATCAGCTCCAGACCGACGGCTACTGCCTGGTCTACGTCGCCAGTAAAGACGACGAGGACGATTGCGAGCTTCGGGCCTGCGACACCACGAGCGGCAAGCTGTTGTGGCGTCGCGCCGTCGGCGAATGGTTCGGCCACGCCTTCCTCGGTGGCTACCTCGTCTACTTTTCGCGGCGCGAAATGGGCATTCTCCGCCCCGACAACGGCGTCGTCCTTGCGTCGTACCCCTGAGCGAGGTAGCGGGCGGCGCACGCACTGAACAGATGCAGCGCTGTGGTCCTGGTGCGACACCTCAACTTGACCGATCGATTCCGACCGTTATATCGATGGGCACGCTCGGGGGAAAACGCAGCTCGGTGAAGCAGCCGGGTTGCGAAGGAAAGGTTCGGATGGGCAGTCGACTGACGTGGCCGCAGATTCGTGGAAGTGAAGAGTTTCGTGGACGCTGGGTAGCGCTCGACGAGTGCCGTTACGACGGCCGCACCGCGCAGCCGCTCGAAGGCACGGTCGTGGACTCCGATGAAGATCTGGTCGCGCTCTGCAACCGCATGCAGGAGAGCGACAACAAGCATTGCGCGATCCTGTTCTGCGACGAGGCCGACATCGATCCGCCGAGCAGTCACCGCCCCTCCGCGTCGCACCGTCTCAGCAAGACGCCCGTTCCGCCGCGCCCGTTCACGCACTGACGCAACCTTCGTCAGCGCTCGTCAGCGTCGTCGGCGCTCGTCAGCGCTCGTCAGCGCTCGTCAGCGTCGCGCCTTCGTAAGCGCAGTGCCTCGGTCGAGTCCGGGAGGGCGAGCCGGGGAGGGCGCTACTTTTTGGCGCCCTCTTTCACGACGGGCTTCAAGATGGTCTTGCCGTCTTTGACGGTGACCTCGAAGTCGACGTTTTTGCCGGCGTGCTTCTCTTTGAGCTTCGCGCTCGACTCGCGCAGCGTCTTCGCGAGGTTGTCGTAGGTGATCGCGGCGGTCGACTCGTTCTGCTTTCGCTTCGTGTCGACGTACTGCGAATAGAGCTGCCGCACGCGCTCGTCCGATAAATCGCCTGCAGCCTGAGGGCGCGGTGCCGGGCGATCGGCGGCAGCAGCGGGAGGGCGCGGCGCGCTCACCGCCGGCATGGCCGGTCGCGGCGGAGGAGGAGGCGTTTGCGGAGGCGGCGGTGGCGCGCGCGGAGCTGGCGGGGGCGGTGGCGCGCGCGGAGCTGGCGGGGGCGGAGCTGGCGGGGGCGGAGCTGGCGGGGGTGGCGTGCGCGGAGGGCTCGCCTTCGCTGGCGGTGGAACGGACGCTCCGGGCGCGGCAGCGTTCGCCGCTTTCAAGCGGACCGCGAGCATCTTCAAACGCGACTGCGTGGCGCGCGGCGGCATGCCGAATCCGACGCGTGCTGCGGGCGCAGCTGCGGCAGGCGCGGGCGCAGCTGCGGCAGGCGCGAGCGCAGGTGGGGCAGGCGCGAGCGCAGGTGGGGCAGGTGCGGCAGGTGGGGCAGGCCGAGGTCCGGCGGCGAGAGGCGCGGGTGGAGCCGGGGCGCGGCCAGGAAGCGGCGGACGCACGGGCAGGGGTGGCGGAGGGGCCGAAGCAATCTCCTCCAGGTCCTCGAGCTCCATGTCCGAAAAATCATCGTCCATGTCCATCTCGACAGGGAACGACGACACCGTCGCGGCCTTCTTCTTCGCTTCGTCACCCTGGCGTGCCTTGGCCCTCAGGATGTCGCGCTTGTACGTGCCCTCTTCGATTTGACGGCAGATGCGCTGCCAGTAGCTCTGGTACGTGTTGTACCGCTGCAGCACCATCTGGAACCGGAAGCGCAGCGCGGTGTTTCGGATCTGCTCCTTGCGCAGCATCTGGACGCGACGCTCGACGTCTTTCCGCGGGACGCCGGGCTCGAGCTTCTCGATGCCCATGAAGTACTGCTCGTAGAGCGAACGCAGACGATCGACGCGGGTCTCCAGCTCCTTGACCGCCTCTTCGATCTCCGCTTGGTCCAAGTCCGTGGCTCCGAAGCGATTGTACCCTCAGAGAGCGGACATCGGCGTCACGCGGACGTTGTCGAAGCAGACTTTTGCATCCCAATCGTTGAACCCGAAGTGGTCGTGCCCTGCGCCGAGGAGCGGCGCGTCGTCGGCAAACGCGGCCATCTCGACGCCGTCGATCGACCAACGCACGGTCTTCGCGTCGGTCCGCTCGATTTTGAAGTGGTAAGTCTGGCCGCGCGTGACCGGCTTCTGCCGGGGATCGTCGGACTCCTTGTCGACCTTGATCTCTTTGCGGTCGTCGCCGTGCTCGTTGATGCGCGCGAGCACGTGGAACTTGTTGTGCCAGCCGCCGAGGATCGCGAGGTAGCTGGTCGCATTCGTGTACGAGAGGCTCGTCGCGGCCGACTGCCCATCGCCCCAGACCTCGGCTTTCATGTCGCCGTCTTGCGAGTCGCTCGATGCGTCGAACTCGATGCGCGCGTTCACCGGCAGCACCTTGTTCAACCAGACGCCGTGGTTCTTCGCGCCCTGACCGCACAGTTTGCCGTTGTCGATGCGCCAGGCGGTGGTGCCGGCTTGCGTCCAGTTCGGACCGAGATCGCTCACGGGCGCAGCGGCGACGACGGGGCTGATCGCCACGCCGGCATCAGCGGCCGCGCCATCGACCTTGCCGCCATCGCCGGCGACGGACGCGTCCTTCGCTGCGAGCGCGATGGGCGCGGCGGCGTCGGGACCCATGCCGGTGTTGGGTCGATCGAAGTTGTCCTCGAACGGCGCCGTCATCGCGTTCACGAGTGGGCGCGCCGCCGTCGGCGCGGTGGTCGCGGCCGTCACTGGGGCACCGGCGTCGCTGGGCGTGCTGTTTCCGGGCGGCACGCACGCGGCGAGCGAGGCGGCGGCAAGAAGCGCGAGGTTGCGCATCGGCAGGGAGATTCGGCGCGAACGGCGGGGGGGGCGAGGCACGCCGAATTCGTAGCACAGGGAAAGCCCGGCCCACCACGCCGCCCCTCACGCAGCCTTCTCGCGGTTCTGTCTGGTTTTGTGTAAGAAACGGGCAAGCAAATGCATCCCATCCTGTTTCGAATCCCCCTCCCGCACGGACCCATGAAGCTTTGGTGGGCGCTCGTTGCGGTCGCCGTGGCCTCCGCTGTGTATGCCGCGGTGACATGGAAGAAGGACGCGAACGCGGGCAAGGTCGCGCTCTTCATCGCTGCCGCGGTCGGCGTTGGCGCGTACTTCGGACGCGGCACCGAGTTCCAAGCCGAGAACCTCCCGATCTACTCGTACGGCGTGATGCTCGGGCTCTCGCTCGTCGTCGGCTGGTACCTGACGCTGGGTCTCGCGGACAAGGTGGGCCTGCCGAAGGAGACGATGGCGAACTGCTACGTCTTCACCGCGATCGCCGCAATCGCGGGCTCGCGCATTCTCTACATCCTCACGAACCTCGACGAGTTCAGCCCTTTCACGTTCTCGAGCATCTTCGCCCTGCGTCGCGGCGGTCTCGTCGCGTACGGCGGATTCATCGGCGGCTACCTCGGCAGCTGGATCTTCCTCGCGCGCCACAAGATCCGCTTGATGGCGTGGGCCGATGTCGCGGTGCCTAGCCTCGCGTCGGGTCTGCTCATCACGCGCATCGGTTGTTACCTCTTCGGCTGCGACTTCGGAAAGCGACTCTCGCCCGAGGCGCCCGGCTTCCTCCAGAAGCTCGGTACGTTCCCGCATTGGGCTCAGGGCACGCTCGAAGGCGGCGACGGCTCGCCGGCTTGGGTTCGTCACGTCGACCTCTACAAGGGGACGCCGGTCGGGGCCGAGCTCGTCAAGTTGAACCATTCGTTCCCGGTTCATCCGACGCAGATCTACGAGTCGCTCGTCGGCCTCTGCTTGCTCGGCATCCTGCTCACGCAGCGCAAGACGCAGAAGTTCCGCGGGCAGATTTTCTTCACGTTCGTGTTCGCTTACGGCGTCGCGCGCTTCCTCCTCGAGATCATCCGCGACGACGTCGAGCGCGGCGAGTACGGACCCGTCATGGCCGAGCACATCCTCGTGCCGGGCTCATTGCTCTTGATGTCGATCGGCTTCGTGTTCGGCATCGCGCTCGGCATCACGAACCCCAAGGCCCGCATGGTTGCCCGCGTGCTCGCGTTCATCCCGCCGATCGTCGCGTACGTGATGCTCGCGCCGGCGAGCTTCGGCAAGAGCGTGAGCGTGCAGCTCTCGACGAGCCAGCTCATCGCCCTCACGACGGGCCTCGCGGTCTCGTTCTTCTACGCGCGCATGTGGACCGACGCGCGGCGGAACTCGCACATGGCGATGGCGCTCGGTTACTACGGGGACCTCGACGGCGAATCCGCCGCGAAGGCCAACCGAGACGCGGACGACGAAGAAGACGAAGCGGAGGAAGCCGCCGACGAGAGCGCGGCTGTGACGGAGTCGGATGACCCCAGCGAACCGCGCGTCGCCGTCGGCTCGGGCAAGAAGAAGGGGCTCAAGGCCAAGGCGAAGAAGCCTGTCGCGAAGAAGCCTGCCGACGACGAAGACGAAGAAGAAGACGATTCGCCGGCGGGCGATCCCGCTCCCGGGACCTGATCGCCACGCCGGCGCGCGCCATCGCATTGCCGCGTTCATGAAGTAGTATCGCCCTCGCGATGATGAAGAGCCGCGTCACGAGCCTGGGCGTTGCGCTGGCCACGATCCTGTCCGCGAGCACCGCGCTCGCGGACAAGGTGGCGGTGTTGCCGTTCTCGGGCGCCACCAGCGCCGCCACGAAGGACAACCTCGACAATGCGCGGGCGGCCACGAAGGTCGCCGTCACGCAGCGCGGCCACAAGCTGCCCACCGACGCGGAGATGATCACGGCGGAGGCCGCGGTGCGTGACGGCGTGCCCGATACGAGCGACGAGTACCGCGCTGCGGGTCGCGCGTCGTCTTCGCAGTGGACCATCACGGGGCGCGTCGAGCCACGCACCACAGGGCGTTTCCGCGTCGAGATCGAGGTGTGTCAGATCGCGAGCGGCCGCGTCGAGTCGCTCGCGCGCGAGGTCGATCCCGCAAAGGCGAACGATCAAATCGGCGAGATGCTGGCGCTCCTTCTCGGTCCCGAAGGGATCGGCAACAGCGAGATTCCGTGGGACAAACCGAACGCGGTGCTGGCACCCACCGAGCCTCCGCCCCTACCGACGACGCCGAGCCCGCCGGCCCAACCCGCGCCGCCGCCCCCTCGTCCGGAGCCGGAGGTGAAGCACACGTACGCCGAGGGGCATCCGATCGCGGTGGGTCTCGGCGCCGAGGTCCTGACCGCGGTCTCGCGTCCGGCCAACGCACAAGGCAGCGCGACGTCGGTCGTCGTGAACGGTGCCTTCGGCTACGCGCTCGACGCAGTGCCTGGTCTCGAGCTTCGCGCCGACATCGCCGGCGCCGTCGCGGGCCCCAAATCGGTCGTGCTCGATGCGGGCGCTCGCTACGCGTTCATGCTCGTGCCAACCGCGCGCGTCTACGCGGGCCCCGAGCTCGCGGTGGGCGCGTTCTTCACGCTCGGTGGTGACAAGTCGACGCGCTTTCTCGGCCGCGGTGGTCTCGTCGCCGGCGTCGGACTCGGCGAGCGCGTGCAGCTCGAAGCGTTCGGCGATCTCGCGGTCGCACCGGGCGGCGCCGGCACGTTGGTCCTCGGCGGAGGGGGCGCGCGCGGCCTCGTTCGCTTTTGATTCTGAAGTCCCGCCGCGACACCGTGCGCCTCGGCCACGCGATCGCGGCGTTGCTGAAGCCCGGCGACCTCGCGCTGCTCACGGGTGATCTCGGCGCCGGCAAAACCTTCCTCGCGCGAGCGATCGCGCGTGGCCTCGGCGTTCCGCCATCGCGATCGATCCCGAGCCCGACCTTCACGCTCGTGCAGGAGTACGCGACCGAGCGAGGCGAGCTGCTTCACGCCGATCTCTACCGCCTCCTCGATGCAAAGCACATGTTGCCAGTCGAGCTCGCGCGCCTCGGCCTTCGCGATCGCCGTCGTGAGGGCGCCATCGTGATCGCCGAGTGGGCCGCCGACGCGCTCGATCTTCTCGGCGGCGAGCCCGAGCTTCACGTGCGCCTCACGCTCGCGAGCGACAGCTCTCTCGGATCGCAGCGCGTCGCCGAGCTCGAGGGCCCTTACGCTTCGCGGCTCGAGGTCTCGCGCGGTGGGTGACGGCGCACCTGCCCGCCTCGTCGCCGTCGCCGCGCTCGCAGGGCTCCTCGCGCTCGGTCTCGCTCGCGGCGCCGCACACCACGCAAGCGACAAGCCCGCCTCGGGCCTCGTGCGCGCATCCGGCGGCGGTCGCCTCGTCGGGCAAAAAGCGGCGTTTGCAGTGCAGCCGTCGAACGGACGTGTCACTGCGCGCGCGCTCGACGGCCAGTCGACCACCGCGGTCGATCTGACGATCGTGGTCGACGGCACGTCGCGGCCACTAGCTCTCGGCCGGCTCGAGCCGTTGCCCGACGACACTGGGCTTGCGACCACCGTCGGGATCGACTTCGAGGATGGCCAGACGAGCGCCGAGATCTCCTTCGTTCTCGACGTCGCGAACGACATGCTCCGCGTCGGTTTGAAGATCGCGGACCCGGCGACGCTCGGCGATCACACGGTCGCCCTCGCGGCCGATCTCGGGAGCGACGGCAAGGTCGTCTTCTTGAGCGGCACCGGTGAGATCGCCGACACGGGCGACGCGACGGGGCGCGTTCTCGTCATCGACGACGACGCGCACCCGTTCGGGATCGTCTCCTCGCGCGGCCCGCTTGCCGTCAGCGCGCGCGCGATCGAGCACGATGACGATCCCGCGCACCAGGTGGCGGCGACGCGCGCGCCACTGCATCTCACGATCGCGAGCCCATCGCTCGAGAGAGCAACCCCCGCCGTTGCCGAAGGCGGCTTGCGCAGCGATTTGCGGCTCGCGCTCGGCGCGTCGAGCATGGCGCTCTTGCACGTCTTGCAATCGTTCGGCGACGTGAAGACGCTCCGCGTGAAGGGAATCGTCACCGGCACGAAGGAGCGCGCGCGCGTCTACGGGCTCGATGCCGAAGGAACACCTCAGGTGCGCGCGACCGCCGCCGCCGATGGCCGCTTCGAGGTCGAGGTCCCCGCGACCGTCGTCCAGTGGTACGCCGCGCTCGATCCGACGCGGACGAGCGCGCCGATCGTTTTCCAGCCCGGCACCGCCTACGACCTGCGGCTCGACGTCTCGCCCGGCGGCGAGCTCCACGTGCGCGTCGTCGACGCCGACACGAACCAGCCGCTCACCGCTCGCCTCATCGTGCACGGCATCGATGGCACGCTCGATCCGAGCTTTGGCCCCGACTACCGCGCCTCGGGCGCCGGACCGCTCATCGACGCGATTCGAGGCGAGGTCACCACGCCGCTCCCCGCGGGGCGTTACCGCGTCGCCGCGACGAAGGGGCTCGAGTGGAGCATCGACGCCAAGACGATCGAGATCACCGGGGGTCACGGCGTGCATGTCGATCTCGCTCCGCGCCACGTAGGCACGACGCCCAACGTGATTGGTTGCGATCTACATGTACACGCGCGACCCAGCTTCGACACACCCGTGTCGACCGAGGACCGCGTGCTGTCGCTCGTCGCTGCGGGGGTCGACTTCGCGGTGCCCACCGAGCACAACCTCGTCGGCGAGTATGGGCCGGCCCTCGCGGCGCAGGATCTCGCCGCCGATCTCGCGACCGTGAGCGGCGTCGAGATCACGACGTTCAACCCGCGTCTCGGCCACTTCGGTCTCTTCCCTTATCCGACGGGCAAGGGCGTGCCCCCGTACCGCCACACCTCGGTCGGCGCGATCTTTCGTGTCGCGCGCCGCGGCGATCCCACGCGCATTCTGCAGGTGAATCACCCGCGCCTGCCGAAGGGAATTGGCTATTTCGAGCTCGCCGGCTTCAAACCGGAGAGTGGCAAGACCCCTAGCTCGATGCGCACCGACTTCGACAGCATCGAGGTCTACAACGGCTACGACATCAGCGTGCCGTCGCGCGTCGAGGCGGTGATGCACGACTACTATGCGCTCCTCAACCTCGGGCACCACTACATCGCGACGGGCAGCAGCGACTCCCACCGCATCCAGTACCAGTGGGCTGGCTACCCGCGCACGATGGTCTCGGTCGGCGCGGTGCACGGCGCGGCGAGCTCACCGCCGTCGGCAATCGACACGACGCTCCTCGTTGCGCAGTTGAAGCTCGGCCACGCCGTCGTCACGAGTGGTCCGATCATCGAGGTCGAAGCGGGCCCCCATCACGAGGCGCATCCCGGCGACGACCTCGCGTCCTCGGACGACACGGTCACGGCGCACGTGCGCGTGCGTGCCGCACCCTGGGTCGACGTCAGCTCGCTCGACCTCGTGGTCGGCGGCCGAACCGTCCGAACGTTCGAAGTGGCGTCGCGACCCACGAAGCTAGGCCCCGAGACGGGGACGCGCGAGGAGGCAGCGGCACGCACCATTCGTTTCGACCAGGAGATCGCGGTGCCTCTCGGCGGGCAGGGCGGTACGCCGCGCGGCTGGTTTCTTCTGATCGCGCGCGGTGCCCGCAAGCTCGACGACGTGCTTCCGTTCATGCCTGTCCCACCGCTCGGTATGACGAACCCGATCTGGATCCGGGCCCCCTGGCAGGCCCCGCGCACGAGTCCCACAACAGGCGACAAGGCGACGTCGAATCCCTGAAAAATCCCCGGCGCCGTGCGTCGTGAGTGATAACTTTCGGCCGGCTCGATGCAGCCGTCGACGGTTGCGTTAGAGGGGGGACTGTTCCAGTAGCGATGACGACGACAACCACGACCTTCGGTCGGTACCGGCTGCTGGAGCGGCTGGGCCAGGGGGGCATGGCCGAGGTCTTCAAAGCCAAGAGCTTCGGCGTCGAGGGCTTCGAGAAGGTTCTCGTCATCAAGCGCATCTTGCCGGAGCTCGCACGCAGCCAGGAGTTCGTGGACATGTTCATCCACGAAGCGAAGCTCGCCGTGCGTCTGTCGCACGCGAACATCGTGCAGGTGTTCGATCTCGGTCTCGCGCCCGGCCCCGAGATCCTCGACGACGGCCGCGCGAAGAACGACGCCTACTACATGGCGATGGAGTACGTGCACGGGTTCGATCTCGCGACGCTGCTCTCGCGGTGCCGCCGCCAGCAGGTCACGCTGCCGATCGACATGTGCGTGTATGTTGCATCTGAAGTCGCGAAGGGGCTCGACCACGCGCACCGCCGCCGCGACGAGCAGATGCGGCCCCTCGGCATCGTCCACCGCGACGTGTCGCCGCAGAACGTCCTGCTGTCGCTCGAGGGCGAGGTGAAGGTCACCGACTTCGGCATCGCCAAGGCGCGCGGCGTTCTCGACTCGTCATCGGGCGAGGACACGCGCACGCGGCAGCTTCACGGAAAATTCGGGTACATGAGCCCCGAGCAAGCGCGCGGTGAGCCCGTCGATGCGCGCTCCGATCTCTTCTCCCTCGGCGTCGTGATCTACGAGTGCGTCGCGGGCGTGAACCCGTTCAGTGCGCCGACGACGTTCGAGACCCTTCGTCGCGTGCAGGCGTGCGAGTACCCGCCCATCGAGCTGCTTCGTCCCGACGCGCCCGCCGAGCTCGTCGCGATGATCAAGACCGCGATGGGCAAAGAGCCGAGCGAGCGATACCCCGACGCCGGCCGCATGTACGAGGCCATGCTCGCGTTTCTCTATGCGCAGGGCAGCCGCTACGGGGCGCACGATCTCGCAGAGTTCCTCTTTCGCTTCCGCGGCGAGGATCCCGCGCAGTCGCTCTTGCCCGAGCGCCTCCTGGATGGCGACGCTTCCGCGTCGTCGACGGCCGAGCGCACACCGGTCGAGATCCCGGGCTCGCGTGTCTCGTCGCATCCCACGCCCTCGTCGCGCGTCGAGACCGGCGTTCGCTTCGTCGGCATCGATCTCACGGCCGAACACGGCGAGCGCCGCGAGGTCACCGCGCTCGTCATCGAGTTCCCGCAGCGTGACTCGGGACCCCTCGGCGAAAAGGTGAGCCAGATCGTCACGCGCTATGGCGGCCGCGTCGTGAAGCAGGAGCCCGAGCACCTGGCTGCGCTCTTCGGCCTCGGCGAGCCCGACGGTCGCGACACCGAGGTCGCCATTCGCTGCGCGCTCGTCACACTGCGCTCGATCGGCCTCGAGCGGCCGCCGAGCGCAGGCATCCACACTTCGCGCATCCACGTCACGCAGACCGAGGCCAGCGAGGCGAGCGAAGCCGGCACTGCCGGCGCCGAGAGCCACGCCACACAGGACGAGCGCTTCCTCGGCCTCCTCCAGACCGCGCGCGAGTTTTCGCGTGCGAGCGCGGGCAAGGTCGCGATCTCCGCGGCCGCGATGCGCCAGGTGAAGGGGCTCTTCGAGCTCGAGCCCCTCAGCGAGGGCGACCAGCCGCGCACCGGCCTCAGCGGATCGATCGTTCGCGACGTCCGCGGTCCTGCAGAGACCTTCGGTCGCTTCGTCGGCCGCAAAGACGAGCTGCGCCGCCTCGGCGAGGTGCTCGCGACCGCCACGAAGCGTCACGCACGCGCGCTCACGATTCGCGGCGATCACGGCGTCGGAAAGACGCGTCTCCTCTTCGAGACCGAGCGCCGCCTGCAGAAGGGTGGCTACAACGTCGGCTTCTACATCGCCACCTGCCCCCCGCGTGGACGCGAGCTCCCGCTCTCCGGCATTGTGTGCATGTTGCAGGTTCTCTGCGGCGTCAGCGAAGGCGATCCGCCCGAGCGCATCCTCGCCGTGCAGCCGCGCCTCCGCGCGCTTGGTCTTCACGACGAGGACGTCGCGGCGATTCTCAACGCGCTCGGCGCCGCCGTGCCGGCAGCGAACAGCAACGCGAAGACGGCGCTCAAGCACGCCTTCGCACGCATGGTCGCGAGCCTCTGCGAGGACAAGCCGTACACGTTCGCCTGGGACGTTGCGCACTCGATGGACGAAGACAGCTACGCCGTGCTCGAGGTCGCCTTCGAGCGCCTCCCGCAAGCGCGCATGGTGTTCGCGTTCGCGACGCGCGCCGGATTTTCGCATCCGCTCGAGCGCATGCCGAACCACACAGTGCTCGAGCTCGCCGATCTCGTAGAAGAGGACGCGGAACGTCTCATCGCCGCTCGTCTCGGTGTCGACGCCGCGCCCGACGAGCTCCTTCGCTTCGTCCGCGAGCGCGCGGGCGGTCATCCGCAGTTCATCGAAGAGGTGCTGAAGGCCCTGCTCGACGCGCAGGCGGTCACGATCGCGGAGCGCAAGGTCGTCTCCATGAAGCTCGTGGGGCAGGAGCTTGCGCTTCCGAAGACGCTGCGCGGCCTCGTCGCGTCGCGCATCGCGCGGCTCTCGCCGGCCGAGCGCGCGTCGCTCCAAGCGGCGGCCATCATCGGCGATCCCATCGACACCACCGTGCTCGCGCGCATGCGTGGCATGCCGATGTCGGCGCTCGAAGGCTCGATAGCGGCCCTCGAGTCGCGCGAGCTGCTCGTCCACACGGGCCCCTCCGAGCTTCGCTTCACCTCGCCGATCATCCGTGAGGTCGTGGTCGACGCGCTCACCCACGAGGTCACGCGCCAGATGCACGCGGTCGCGGGCGTCGCGTTCGAAGAGGTCCTCGGCGACAAAGCCTGGGAGAACGCCGCGCGCATCGCGCCGCATTTTTACGCGGCGGGCGATCGCAACCGCGCCGCCTCCTACTACGCCAAGAGCGGCGAGCGCCGCCTCGAGGCGCGGCAGATGGAAGCCGCCTCACGCGATTTCGCGCGCGCGATCGATCTCGTCGAGGTCGACACGCGCGACCCCGAAGAGCTCGCCGGCTGGCTTCGCAGCCTCGCCGACGCGGTGCGCCTCGTGCGCGCGTGCCCCGAGGCCGCCGAGATCGCCGATCGCGTGCTCGCGCGTGTCGACGCTGCGGGCGACGAGGCGCTCCGCGTACGCACGCGGGTAGCCGCAGGCCTCATGCTCGCCGCGCTGCACCGCTTCGATCTCGCGCGCGCGCACTTCGCCGCCGCCGAGGTCGTGGCGGAGGGCAATGAGTCACTCGCGAAGCGCGTGCTCCAGGCCTACGCGGAGCTCGCCGTGCGTCAGGGCGACTTCAACCGCGCGCTCGCGATGCTCCAGCGCCTCCAGAAGATTGTCACCGACGAGGGCGACAAGCTGCAAGAGCACAAGCTGTTCCTGCACACGGCGCAGGCGCACGCCGGCCTAGGCGACAAGCGCGCCGCCCTGATCGCGCTCTCACGCGCCGAGCAAGTACTCCCTGATGACGCCGCCGCCGCGTCCGAACGTCAGAAGGTGCGCTCGCTCGTCGACTACTTCAGTCGCGACTTCCGCGCGGCGGTCGCCGCCTCGGAGAAAGCCGTCGACATGGCGCGCGCGCTCGCTGTTCCATACGAGGTCGCGATCAACCTCCACAACCTCGGCGACTTCCTCGTGCGCCTTGAAGACTTTCCCCGCGCGTACGGCGCGATTCGCCAGTCGATCGAGCTCTGCGACGAGCAAGGCTTCGAGCGCCTCGCCAGCCAAAACCGAATGTTCCTCGCGTTCCTCGACGGTGCGGCTGGCGACTCGAACGCCGAGAATCTCCTCCGGCAAGGCGTTCGCTACGCCGAAGCGCACGACTACACCTGGGACGCAATCAACGGGCGCGTGCTCCTCGCGCAGCTGCTTCTTCGCCGCGGTGAGATCGAACGCGCGCGCGCCGAGTTCGAAAAAGCCAACGTCGCCGCCCGCGAGAGCGGTAACCGGCTCCTCGCCGACGATTGCGACGCCGCTCTCCGCGCAATCGCCTCTTAGAACGCATTCGATAATCGAGCGTTCTCTGCCGCGTCGTTCGTCCGGCGTCAGGGTTCGTCCGGCGTCAGGGGTTCGCCGCGCCGAGGGACTGCGCGCCGACGGTCCAGTCGGCCGCGGCGTTGGTGTCGGTGGCCGAGCGCGCGACTGTGTTGCCGGTCGGCGTGGTGCCGACGCCGGCGTAGCTCGCGGATACGTCGATGGCCGTCGCTGCGGTCGTGTCGTTGCATGCGGACGGGGGCGGTGCGCCGCCACCGCATGCGGGAGCCCAGTGCGAAGCGTTCTCGATGACGTCGAGCGCCGTTTTGAAAACAGCAGATGTCGTGCAAACGCCCGAGACGGCACACGCCGCAGCGTTCTGGTCGGTGAAGGCGACCGCATCGAGCAGGGAAGCGTTTGCGGCGCCGGGCGGGTCGATCGTGTAGAGCGCGAGGACCACCTCGCCGAAGGTCACGGCGTTGCCTCCGCCCGTGACGTCCCACGCGCCGTCGTAGTTGGCGGAGTACTGGGCGGCCGTCGACGAGAGCTGATCCTTCGCCGTGGTCTCGGATGCGCCGGTGGTCGTCGGGTCCGGGTTGGCGTGCACGACGAACAGGTCACCCGACGCGGCGCAGATGCTCGGCAGCGTGGCCATCACGTTGCCTCCGCCGCTCGCGCCGCCGGTCGGGTTCGAGCGCAGCGTGATGCCGCCGACGGCGCCGCCGCTCGTGACGCGAAGCTCGATCAGATCGCGCGATCCAGGGCTGACGTTCGGCGCGACCTCGTTGATCACCATCGCGACTGCGCTGGCCGAGAACCCGCAGAACCCATACGCGCCTGCGCCGCCCACGACGCCCTGGAGATCGGCAACTCCGGGCGCGATGTCGAGCGCGTAACTTTGGCCCGGCGTCTGCGATGCGGTGACGAGCGTGACCTCGTTGACGTCGGTAAGGGACGCGCCCGTCACGCCATTCACGCCGAGCGCGTTGATCTGGTAGGTCGAGGCGACGACCGTGCTCGTGGGATCGACGTCCTCGTTGAAGACGAGGCGTACGCCCGTCGCTGCGGTGGGGACGGCCGACACGACCGAAGGCGCGGGGTTCGCGCCGTTCGCGAGCCCGCGCGTTTGCGGCGCCGCGTAGAAGTCCTTTTTCTGGTTGGTGTCGGCCCCGCCCGTGCGCTGCAAGCTGATCCCGTTGTTTGCGGTGGGCTGTCCGCCGCAGGCCGTCGCGGCGGTTGCGACCGACGCTGTGTCCTTCTGCGTTGCGCAGTCGGTCGTGCCGTCGGCGGGAGCGGCACCGAACGTCCACGCGCCCGCGGTGTGGAGCTCGGCGAACACGGTCATGTTGCTCGAGGTTGCGTCGCCGTCGCGGTTCGAAAGCGCGACCGCGTCGACGATCGTTGCGCCGTCGCGCACCGTCACCGCGTTGTCCGTGCCGGAGATTCCGCTGCCGTTCGAGTAGACGTCCCACGCCGTTGCCGTCGCAAACGGGTCGGCGGAGCTGGCGATCGTCATTCCAGCGGCGTCCTCCTCCTGGCACCCATTGTTTGCCGGCACGCAAGCGCCGCCCATGTGGACCA
>CAXSGV010000042.1:15749-21996 GCA_964236615.1 uncultured Polyangiaceae bacterium | reverse complement strand
TCACGTTCGACGAGCAGGCCGACAAGAAGACGGTCGTGACGATGCGTCAGCTCCACCCCACGAAGGAGCAGCGCGCAGCCGGCATCGGCTTCGGCGCGGTCGAGATTGGCTACACGACGATCGACAGCCTCGCCGACTACCTGCGCAAGCTTCGCTGAGGAGCACGCTGATCGGATGTCCTTGCTCGAACGAGGAGAAGTGCCACCTCCGATGCCTGCATACACGGCCATTCGCTCCTGGCCGTTATCTCCCACGCATCACTGCGTGCGACCCGTGATGCGTCCGGTGGAGCTCGTCGTCGGCTGATCGGAGAGGGGAATCGAGAGCATTCCGCTGCTTGCGACCTCCGCCGCTTGCAGCCACGCGGTGCCGTTCCATGCGCTCGCGTGAAGCGGGGCGCCATTGCCCATGACGTCCCCCGGGAGGTACTCGAGCTCCACGCTGCCTGTGAAGGTGTTCGTGTCGACCTTGGACGCGATCACCCACCACCAGCGGCTGAGCGAGGCTGCCGGAGCGCCCCCTGCTGCCATATTCGGGTGGACGCCATCGAACACGGTGAGCGCCACGACTTGGCCGGCGAACGTGTTGGCAGTCAGCTTCACCGTCGCCGGTGAGTATTCGTACGGCGCCACGTTGTCGTAGAGGTGGTAGGTGAACGTCGAATTGCCAATTGGAAATTGCTTGGCGACCTGACCACCGCCGCCCGGGCCAAACCCGCGGAGCACGCCGCCGCTGCTTCGCGTCGACGTCGCGGCGGCGCGCATGACGAGCTGATTGTCGGCGCCGATATCCAGGATTCCGTTCACGAAGTCGAGGTGCTCGGCGATGAAGACGGCGCCGCTGACCTTCACGCCGTCGCCGAGATCGATCTTCACGCCAACCGGTGTCGCGGTGTTGTCGATACTGAGCCCGCGGAAAGTGGCCGTGGCCGCCGCTGCGGTCGGCGCATTGAGGAATGCACCCTTGCCGGCATGGTTGGTCACGGTCTGCGGTGCCGTGTTCGGGCCGTTCTTACCGGTGAAGGCGATGCCGGCGAGGTCGACGACCGTGCCGTCGTTGGTGATGTTTCCTTGGATGCGTAGCGGCTTGCCCGTGATGGTGACGCGTCCGCACGGTTTCACGACCAGGTCACCGGAGATGTTCACGCCATCGTCGAGCACGACCTTCGCGCACGCGTCGACGGTGAGATGGTGGAGCGTGCTGCCGGCCGTGAACGTCCTGTCCGTCGTGACGGTCACGTCGGTGTCGTAGCCGCCATCGCTTCCACTTCCGCTGTCGCCGGGGGAGCCGTCGTCTGCGGCGGCGTCTGCGAGGTTGCCTGAATCGCCGCTCGACGCATCAGAGGACGAAGGGTTGCTGCCCGCCGGGTCGGCAGGGCTTCCGTCGTCGGCGGAGCATCCTCCGAGCGTGAGCGAGAGGGCGAGCGTGAGGGACAGGGCGAGCGTGAGCGAAAGAGCGAGGGTGCGCGCGGACGCGCCGGGAGCGAGGTCACGAGGCACGCCTGCGAGCTTTGCAAACGGTGGCCCACCGCGTGTTGTCGCCGAATGAGCGATGCGCGTGATGTGCGCTGGGGATTCGAGACCCCGACCGCGCGGGCATCGCCCCCCGCGGCGTGCTGGCGTCTCACGTCAAACGTTGGCAAGGTCTGCGCTGCCATGCGGAATGTCGGAGTCCAGGTGTGCGGGGTTTTGTTCGTCGGCATCGCGGCGTGCACCGGCGACTCCGGTGCGCGCTCCGAGCCCGACACGTCGCGCCCCTCGTCCGACGCCGCACCCTCCACGCCGATCGACGCCGGTGATGGCAACGCCGCGACGGGGCTTCACTTCGTGAACCCGGGGGCGCAGAGCGTCGACGAAGAGAAGGAGCTACGCCTCACGCTGAGCACCACGGGCGGCGGCGCCGCGCGGATCTTCCTCGAGGGTCTGCCGCCCGGAGCGTCTTGGGACGAGGGGGCGCGGACATTCTCCTTCACGCCCGACTTCCTGCAGGGCGGTCAAACGTGGCATGTTGCGCTGACCGCCGACGACGGCGTCTCGCGCGTGCACGATTCGTTCGACGTTCGTGCGAACGACACGATCGTCCCGCGCGCGCCGGTCGTGACGTCGAGCCAAGTGCAGTCGGGGTTCACGCGCCTCACCGTCACGCAGACCACGGACGCGTTCCTCGACAGCCCGGGCTTCGCGGGGCGAACGTTCACGGCCATCGTCACCGTACCGACCGACGAGAGTGGAACGACCCCGGTTCCGGTCCGCGTCGGGCTGCATGGTTTCGGCGGCGCTCCGCAGACCGACGGATCGAGCGGCGAATACCGCATTTTTCCGGCGGATCCGAACGACACCTATTGGTGGGGCTATGCCTCGAGCCTGCCTGGTGGCGCGGCGACCTCGGGCGCTGCGCCGAGCTACACCGCGCGGCGCGTGCTTCACCTGCTCTCGTGGCTACTGAAGAACCATCCGCACGCCGATCCCGAGCGCGTCTACCTCGACGGCTCATCGATGGGCGGCGCTGGCGCGATGACAATCGGCGCCCTCTCGGCGCGCCACTTTTGCCACGTGCGCGCGAGCTTCGGTCAGGCGATTCCCAAGAACCATCGCCCCTCGCGTCTCGCGCAGCTCGCGCCGCTATGGGGCACGCCGTCGCTCCCCCTCGACGATGGCCACGGCGCATCGATCTGGGATCGTATGGATATGACGCGCGCGCTTGCGGAGCTGCCCGAGGCGCGCGATCAATTCTTCACGCTGAAGCACAGCAAGGACGACGCAACGATCCACTTCGGTGCGGCCGTGATGCCAAGCGCGCTCACCGGCACGACGCTCTATGGCGCACTGCAGTCGCTTCACATCGGTCACCACGCCGCGTGGGACGAAGGTGGTCACGGCATCGCGGATCCCGTTCTCGGCAACGGCTGGTGGACGAGCGGCTGGGATCCCGTCTTCGATGCGACGGCCTCTTTGCGGCGCGATCGTGCGTTTCCCGCCTTCTCCGGAAGCTCGATCGATCGGCAGCCCGGCACCGGAAAGTCCAACGGCAAGCGGCCGTGGAACGCGGAGTCGGGCTACGCCGGCAACGTCGCCACCCCTGGCGACACAGGCTGGGACGGCGAGATCGCCGGTGCGCTCAACCGCTTCCTCCGCTGGGACGCCACCAAGCTCGTCGACACCATCGATCGCTTCGAGCTCCCGCTACGGGTTGTCGATGGCACTGGCGGCGCGCCACCCAAAGTTGGATATCCAACGACTGGCGACAAGCTCGATGGAACTTCTCCAGTGATCGTCGACGTGACCCCCCGACGCACGCAGGCCTTCCGTTGCCGCGCCGGCGAGCACGTGGCCTGGGAGCTCGGCACGCAGCGCGGCACCGCGACCGCGGACGCACGCGGCGCGGTGACGGTGCCACGCGCGTCGCTCACGACGGCGTGGACGACGTTGATCCTGACCCGCACCCCCTGACGAGCCGGGGCCGTGTCAGCGGCGGCGCCTCACGGGCAGGTGATCTTCTCGACGAAGTACCCCGTGGCCTTGCCGCCGCGTGTGTAGAGTGCACCTTTTTGGTAAGTGATGAACTCGAACGAGCCGATCTCCTGGTCGGGGCTCGCTGCGGAGCGTGATCCCGGCAGCGCGACCTGAAGCGCCGGGTGCGGGGCCTTCGCGTCGTAGCCAGCCTTCGGGAAGTCGATGTACGGGGTGCCGTCGCCCGCGACGTGCGTGAGCTTACCCGCCGTCGTGAGGTGCCAGACGTAACCGAGCCCGGCAATGTAGAGCGCGGTGCCGTCGGTGGTGATGCCATGAAGCGTCGCGCCTTTGCCGGGAGCGAGCGGCGGGAAGGCGTCGCTGCGTCCTTCGATCAGCGTTCGCGTGGCGCCGGTCGCCGTATCGATCTCCACCACGGCGGCCTTCGTCGAGTCGTCGCCGATGCCGTAAAGCTTCGTCCCGATGCGGGTCAAATTCCGAATCGTGTAGGGTGCATCGATCTTCTTGCCGAGCGTCGAGACGGTGTGCGCGGCGTCGTTCGCGATCTTGCGGATCTTGTGGGTGTCGGAGTCGTAGACGTACGCGTTGCCGGCGTCGTCGGTGACGATCGGACCGGGGTTCGAGAATTTCGCCTTTGCACCAGCGCCATCGACGTCACCGGGATTCAGGGGCGAGCCCGGATTGAACTCGGCCTTCGGCGCCCCCGTTCCAGCCCAGTACTCGACCGTGCAACCCGGAGAGGTCGGATCTTTCACCTTGAGAACGGCGTTCGCGAGCCCGTCGACGATGAGCAGGCTTCCACCTGTCAGTGGCGTGATGCCTTTGATCCATCCGAAGCGCGCGGTCGCGAACTGCGCAGACAAGCGCATCGCCTCGTTGTTTCCGCCCGGGTTCTTCCCTGCGACCCGGTTTTGCACCGGAGCGGGGGCCGCTGTGTCGATCGCCCAGAGCTCGCCGGCGTCGCGCGAGTAGAGCGTGTTGCCGACGAAGACGAGGTTCTGGAAATGAAAAGGCAGATCGCTCTTTATGCCCGTACCCGGCTTGGCGCGATCATTCGGCGCTCCGTCGTAGGTCGGATTGCCGGCGAAGAGCGTCGCTGTCGAGCAGGTCGGGCCCGCGGGTTTCGGTTGCGCCTGCGCGAACCCGGCGCCGAGCAAAAAAATGCCAAGCAAGCTTGCCGAGACGACTGAAAGGCCGTGCTTCATGAGGGTGAGATCTCCTTTTGGAAACCGCCAGCGTACAGCACCCGTCGCCGTCACTTACCCGGGCTTGGATGACGTGGGAGTTTTTTGCTTCGCGCGCCAGGCGAGTGGAGAGAGGCCGGTCTTCGTGCGAAAGAGCAACGCGACCGCGCGTTCCGAAATGCCGATGCGCGCGCCGACCGCAGCAATTTTCAAATCGGTCGTGAGGAGCAGCTCGCAGGCGGTCGCAAAGCGGATGTCGACCAGCTCCTGGTGAAAGGACGTCCCTTGACTCCCGAGTGAGCGCTGCAGAGATCGTGTCGAGAGCCCCAGCTCTTTTGCAGCGTCGTCGATCGTGGCGTCGAGTCGACGCGCGAGAAGGGCCCGGACGCGATGGATCTCGCGAGGGAGCCCCCGTGCATTGGCGGCGATGGCATCGACATCGAGAGCGAGCGTCGCGCCCGTCTCGCCCGCCACGGCGCGAAAGGCGGCAGCCGCGTCCGTCGTCACCCGAAACGCGAACCGACCCGTCAACGCGGGCATCGTCTGCGCGAGCCGCGCGACAGCCGTTCCTTCAGCGACGATGCTCCAGATGTTCGCACGCTGGAGGAGAGCCGCGCCATGGCGCCAGAGCCACGCCATTTGAACCGACAACGCTTCGCCATCGAGCGCTTCGACCTGTCGACCATCCACGACGACGTCGAAGGTCATCGCCATCTGCTGTGGGTAGGCTTCGACGATCGTCGCGATCTCGAGCAGCTCGTTCGCGAGAGGACGACCCCAAAACGCCAAGCCGCAAAGCGACGGCGACGCGCACCACACGACGCAGGAGCGGCTGACCGTGTAGCGCCCGGCAGGCCCCTTCACGAACGCGTCCGCCGCCGTTTCGATCATGCCGTCGAAGCTTGACATGATTTCCGATCGCGCACGCGGTGTCGCGCGCGCGTAGGAAGCACCGCGAACCCTCAGCTCCCTGAATTGCGGACCCGTGGCTTCGCCCGCGAGCGCGTCCGGCGCGCGAGGACCAGCACGCCCGCGAGGAGCGTCCACGCGTAGCCATCCTCGGTTCTGCGGGGTGATGCGGTGCAGCCGCTGCTCTCGCTGCCCTCGGCATCCGCGCCGGGCGCAGCGGAAGCACCCGATCCGTTGCCTGGAGATCCGCCGACTGGCACGTCCGTGCTCGCCGGATCGATGACGCCATCGAGAACGTAGATGGCGGGGCCGGCCTGAACGAGGAACGGCTCGCGCGGCCAATCCTGTCCGAGCGCGTTCGCGTACACCGTGGCCGCGGGCGGCTTCTTGATCGTCGCGGCGTCGAACCGCCACGCCGCAAACGACGCAGGGCCCATGACGTGCCGGCGCGTCTTGCCGTCGATGATCCACACCTCCGGCGTGCCATCGTCAGCCTGGACGAGCTCCGGAGCCGGCGGGACGTCGTCCCCGTCGCCGTACGCCATCACCTCTGCGTCGGGGTAGTGCGCCATGTCGACGAGCGCCGAGAAGCGCCAGCTCGTGAAGGAGGCGGGGTTCACCACGTGACGCTTTACCGCGGTGACGAAGGGCGATTTCGGCGGCGCACACGTGAAGCTCTTGTCG
>CAXSGV010000042.1:878-15739 GCA_964236615.1 uncultured Polyangiaceae bacterium | reverse complement strand
AGTATGCTGAACCCGTGGTTGCACGAGCCCACCGCGGCGCAGAGATCGGCGCGAGGGACGTCAGCGGCAGCACCGACCGACTGCGCGCCGGGGGCTCCTCGCACGCCGTCGAAGAACAGGCTCACGCCGATTGAAGCGGTGGCCTTCGCCGGGTCCTGCGTCCATCCGCTGATGCCCTCGCAAGATGCCGCGTCGAGGTAACCGACGGGCGGCTTCGCTTGGCAGAAGGGCTGCACGGCGCCGCCGCCCCACCATTCCCAGTGCCACGTTTCGCTTGGAACGGTGCGCTTGAATCCATACGCCGCTCCGTGTGCATTCAGCCACGCGAGCGCGCCGCCCCCGGTGTTGAAGTCGATGGCGTGCCCGCTCTGGTGATTGGAATACCCAGGACGGGCGGCCAGGTTTCCGCTGTTGCACTTGCCAGTCAAGTAGCAGTTGTAGAGGTATTGCTGCTCCGCCATGGTGCGAAAGCCGCTGTTGATGCGGAGCACGATACCGTCGGCCTCAGCGGCCTTTGCCATCGTCAAGAAGGCGTCCGCCGTACTTACCTCGACGGGATCTCCGTCCACGGTGACGACGGTAATTGGGAATGATTTGCCATTCGTGTATCCCGTGTCTGCGCGCTGCGTGCAGTCATAGGTAACGAGCGCGGAAGAGGCTTCGCCGGTGGGCTCTTCCTCGAAATCTGCCGCGTCGGTCTCGTCCGGGGCGCAAGCGGTGAGAAGTACGAGCACTGCGCCTGCTGCAACGGCGAGTCGGGTGCTTCCGCGCGCCATCAGCGGTGTCTCTTCTCGATCGTGCAGGTCGGGCATGTGATCCTCGTGCCAGAGGCTTAGCGAGCCGGGCCCGCAACCCTGCGCCAGTTCACCGAACATTGGCGCCAAGCACGCTCCAGCTCGGGTAGCGCAAGGGCACCTGCCACTTGTGAATTGACCCGTGCGCGCACCATACTGCGCGCCTTTCGCACAGGAGCGGAGTGAGCCGTGAAGAAGAGCGCGTTGATCGTCGGGGCCTCGGGCATCGTGGGTCAGAACCTGGCGCGTGTCTTCGTTCAGAAGGGGGACTGGGAGGTCCTCGGGCTTGCGCGGCGCCCTCTCGTGCTGCCGGGCGTGCAGCCGATCGCCGCCGACCTGCAAGAGCCATCGAGCTTACGTACGGCGCTCGACGGCCGCGCGCCGACCCACGTTTTTCTCGCGACCTGGCTGCGGCAGCCGACGGAGAAAGAGAACATTCGCGTCAATGGCGGGATGACGAAGAACCTCCTCGACGCGGTTCGGCCCCTGAAGAGCGTCGAGCATGTGGCGCTCGTCACGGGCCTCAAGCACTACCTCGGTCCGTTCGAGAGCTATGGCAAGGGCGCCCTTCCCGAGACGCCGTTTCGCGAGGAGCAACCACGGCTTCCCATCGACAACTTCTATTATGCGCAGGAGGACGAGGTGTTCGTGGCCGCCGCGCGCGACGGGTTCTCGTGGACCGTGCATCGCCCTCACACCATCATCGGTTATGCACTGGGTAATGCGATGAACATGGGCGTGACGCTCGCTGTCTATGCCTCCTTGTGCAGGAAGACGGGAATGCCATTTACGTTTCCTGGCTCGGCTGCGCAGTGGCTTGGCCTGTCCGACATGACGGACGCCTCGCAGCTCGCCGAGCATCTACGGTGGGCGGCGAGCACCCCTGCAGCTCGCAACGAAGCCTTCAACGTGGTCAACGGTGACGTCTTCCGGTGGAGCTGGATGTGGCGGCAGCTCGCCGCTTTCTTCGGCATCGAGGCGGCACCTTTTCCAGAGTCGCAGATGCCGCTCGACGCGCAGCTGCACGACGCCGCGCCGAAGTGGCGTGCCCTCGCGGAGGAGCACGGGCTCGTGCAGCCCAACATCGAAGCGCTGATCTCCGCGTGGCATACGGACGCCGACCTCGGCCGTCCAATCGAGGTCACCGCCGACATGAGCAAGAGCCGTCGTTTCGGCTTCACGGGCTACCGGGCGACGGATCAGTGCTTTGCGGACCTCTTCACGCGCCTCCGCGCGGAGCGCGTCATCCCGTGAGCTGACGCGCACCTCGCCGCGCTTGCGAGCATCACCCACGGTGATGCTAACCATCTCATCAAGGCCCGTTTCGCAATGCCGTGGTCTCCCTAGATTCATTCGCAAGGAGATCGCCATGAGCAGTGAGACGACGCGTAGACAGGTAGTGGTCGCAGGCGCAGCTGTCGCCGCAGGTATCGGCGGCGTACAGATGGCGCCCCTCGCGTTCCGGTATGCGAACGACCGCGGGGACGCGAACCACGGGTGGCTTCACTCGAGACACACGTTCTCATTTGCCAATTACTACGACTCCGCGTGGATGGGATTTCGGAGCCTACGAGTCATCAACGATGACCGCGTCGATGCGGCTGAGGGCTTCCCCACGCATCCGCACCGCGACATGGAGATCCTTTCGTACGTTCTCGAGGGAGCGCTCGAGCACAAGGACTCGATGGGCACCGGGTCGGTCATTCGTCCCGGCGACGTGCAGCGGATGAGCGCAGGAACGGGCGTTCGCCATAGCGAGTACAACTCCTCGAAGTCGGAGCTCGTTCACTTCCTGCAGATCTGGATCGAGCCCAACGCGCGCGGCATCGCGCCGAGCTACGAGCAGAAGACTTTTTCCGAGGAAGAGAAGCGCGGACGTTTGCGCCTCGTTGCGTCGCCGGACGGTCGCGATGGAACAGTGACCGTTCATGCCGATGTGGCCTTGCACGCTGGCGTCTTCGCCACCGGCGACCGCGCGACCTTCGAAGTGAAGCCTGGCAGGCATGCTTGGATTCACGTCGCGAAGGGCTCCGTGCAGATTGGCGGCAAGCGCCTCGAAGCCGGTGACGCCGCATACACCAAAGACAGCGGGGCGATCGCGATCGAGGGGGATGGATCCGGCGAAATCCTCGTCTTCGATCTCGCGTAATTCGCGCGACGGAGCCGGCATTCCACTTCCAGAGCGGTGGGTTCAGTGAAATTCTGCGCGCGATGAGCGAACCGTTCACACTCGAGCAGCTCCGAACGTTCGTCGCAGTGCACGAGGCTGGGAACTTCAGCGCCGCAGCGCGAAAGCTGCGGCGCATGCAGTCGGCGGTCAGTGCGACCATGGCGAACCTCGAGGAGCAGCTCGGCGTGACTCTTTGGGATCGCTCGACCCGGATTGCGACGCTGACCGATCATGGCCGAGTGATGCTCGCGTCCGCCACGCGCGTCCTCGCCGAAGCCGACGCGCTTCGCCGCGCGGTGAGCGATCTGGCCGGCGGCCTCGAGGCAAAGGTCTCGCTGTGCGTCGACACTCTTTTGCCAACGTCGGCATTGGTCGATGTGGCCATGGGTTTTGCGGCCGAGTTCCCTGCAGTCGACCTGCACATCGACACAGAGACGATGTCCGCCGTGTCGGAGCGCGTCTTCGAGGGGACGGCGACCCTCGGCGTCGTCAGTCCGCTCGGGGTGCGTGCCGATCTCGAGCGGCGCGTGTTGGCACCCGTGCGCATGGTGGCCGTGGTGTCTCCCGATCACCCGCTTGCCAAACGGAAGGGGCCAATCGAGTCGCGCGTCTTCGCCGACTTCGTGCAGCTCGTCCTGTCCGAGCGGCGCGACGTCGGTGTCGGCGTCGCAGATCAGGCGGTGCTCTCCACCCGGACGTGGCGCATCACGGATCTCCACACCAAACGCGCGATGATCCTCGGCGGCGCGGGCTGGGGAAACCTTCCGCGTCATCTCGTTCGCGACGATCTCGTTCACAAGAGGCTCGTCATTCTGCGTCCGGCAGCCTGGGCGGAAGACGAGCACACGCTTCTCATGTCGACGGTCCATCGGCGGGAGACGGTGCTCGGTCCCGCGCACCGTTGGCTAATCGCGAATCTGGAGCGCCTCTGCGTTAGCGACTACGAAGAACGTGACGATCCAACGCAAACGCGACGTGCCAAGAACCGCTGACATCGAATCGAAAAAGACGGGCTGACCCGACGAAGGAGCATCTGATGGCACGTATCTTCATCACTGGGTCTGCAGATGGCCTTGGCCTGCTCGCAGGCAAGCTGCTCGTCGAGGAGGGGCATCACGTCGTCCTGCATGCACGGAATGCCGACCGCGCCGCTGCCGCACGCGCTGCGCTACCGAAGAGCGAGGCGGTGGTCGTCGGTGACGTTTCCACCCTCGCCAACATGCGAGCGGTAGCCGATCAGGTGAACGAGCGCGGGCGCTTCGATGCCGTCATCCACAACGTCGCCGTCGGTGATCGCGAGCGACATGTCGAGACGGCCGATGGTCTGTCGCACGTGTTTGCGATCAACGTCGTCGCGCCGTACGTGCTGACCGCGTTGATCGAGCGGCCAAGCCGGTTGGTTTACCTGAGCTCCGGCATGCACCGCGGTGGCGACGCGGGCCTCGACGATCCGCAATGGGCGAAGCTGCCCTGGCGCGGCTCGCAAGCGTACTCGGACAGCAAGCTGCACGACCTCATCTTGTCGATGGCCGTCGCACGTCGTTGGCCCGACGTCGTGGTCAACGCCGTCGATCCAGGCTGGGTGCCGACGAAAATGGGAGGTCGTGGCGCGCCAGACGATCTGTCGAAGGGCGCACTCACCCAGGCATGGCTGGCCGTGAGCGCGGACCCCGAGGCGCGCATGACGGGTCGTTATCTCCACCACCAGAAGCCGAGCCACATGAACCCCGTCGCCAGTCGTGAGGACGTGCAGGATCGACTGCTCGACTATCTCCGAGGAATCACGGGCATCGCCATCGTCTGACCACCGCGCGTCCACGGCCGCGATGGGGAACGACGTGCGCGTCGCGGCAACATTATTTCGAGCGGCGGTCGCGGGTGCTGCTCGAGGGGAGAATGCTGGGCGGCCGCACTTCGGTTTCGGCGTTGTCGTCGTATTCGCGGTTCGTGGGGTGATGCCCCTCGACGCTCGGCGTCGCGTGCTGCCGCGGGAGGACGACCGTGCGGTCCGCGTTGTAAAGCGGCGCCGACGGACGGGAGAGGGACCCCGCAGCGGGACGGCGCATGGGGGCCGGTGCTCCGTCGCTCGCTGGGCGGGGCACGATCGAGATGGGCACTGGCAGCGGAGCGACTGCCGGCGCGGCGTGCTTGCGCGCCATGACGAGCGTGCCGCCACCCGTGGGCGTCACAGCCCAGGTGAGCCATTTGAGATCGAGAACGAAGACCGCGTAGAGGACCGGGACGAGGAGGAGCGTGAGCGCCGTGGCGAGCGTCAGGCCACCGATCTGCGCGTAGCAAAGTGGCTCCCACAACGGACCGCCATGCAGAGCGAGCGGCACGAGACCGAGCACGGTCGCGCCTACGGTGATGAGGACGGGTCGCACGCGCGCCGTGCCCGCGTCGAGCAGGGCACGTTCGAGCGGTACGCCCTCTTCGCGCAGCTCCTCGATCGTGTCGAAGAGAACGATGACGTGGCTGACGATGACGCCAATCAAGCTGATGACACCAAGAATCGCGGTGAACCCGAAGGGCGAGCCCATCACGACGATGGCAATCAGGGCGCCCGCGACGCCGTACGGGATCGCCGCGAAGACGAGGAGGGGTTTGATGGCGTGCTTGAACTGAATCACGAGCGTGAGGAGGATGCCGGCGAGCGAGACAATGGCGACGAGGACGCTGTCCTGCCGCACCTTCTTGACGTTCTCCTCGGTGCCGCCGATCTCCATCGAGTAACCGGGCGGGAGATTTTCGCTGATCTCGGTGAGGCGAGGGCGCGCGACCTTCATGACCTCGAGCGGCAGCATGCCCGCGCTCGGGAAGCAGGAGACCGAGATCGTGCGCCGCTGGTTGCGCCGCTGGATCTTCTCGAGATCGTACTTGTAGGCGACGTGCGCGACCTGTCCGAGCGGCACCTTTTGCGTGCCGCGGCTCGCGAGCACGTACAGGTCCTGGATGTCGCCTGCGTTGCCGCGCTCTTCGTAACGTAGGCGCGCGACAATCGGGATCGACTTGTCGCCCTCGCGCAGCACGTTCATCGGTAGACCGCTGAAGCCGCCGGACGACGCGTTCGCGACGTCGGCATTCGAAACACGGGCGAGACCGGCGCGCGCGGTGTCGACGTCCACCGTCACGCGGAAGCTGTTCTCGCCCCAATCGTCGCGGACACGCGTCGCGATGTCGACCTCACGTAGTGCTGCCTTGGCCCTCTCGGCGAGCGCGCGCAGCGTCACGACGTCGTCGCCCGCGAACCGGATCTCGACCGGGCGGGGGACCGGCTTGCCGTTCTCGAGCTGACGAACGTCGATGCGGGCGCCCGGCACCTGGGACGTCAGCGCCTCCTGCAGCGGCGCGATCAGGAGCGCGGTGTCGTGCTCGTCCTCGACCTCGACGACGAGCTGCGCGTAATTCAGCTGACGCTGCTGCGGCGCGAGCGAGTACCAGAATCGAGGCGCACCGCCCCCGATGAACGACGCGATCGAGTGCAGCACTTGCCGCGGCTTGCCCTTCTCGGAGTGCTGCGTCCCGTAAGCGAGGGCGACCTCGCGCACGATGCCCTCGGATTGGAGCGCCGCCTCGTTCGTGGCGCGGATCGAGGCGTCCTCGGGTAGGAAGACGTCGACGTAGAAGAGGTGCGAGTAGTCCTGGGGAAAGAAGCTGCTGCGAAGCTTCGAGCCCGCGATGCCGCCACCGACGAGCACCACCAAGGATGCCAGGAGCACACGGTAGCGCCGGCGGATCGCCCACGAGACGACGCGGCGATAGACCCCCATGAAGCCCTTCTTCACGTCCTTCGCCGGCCGCTCATCGGCGCGCAGGAACGTGTACCCGAGCAGCGGGATGAAGGTCAGCGACACGAGACGCGACGCGACGAGCGAGCACGCGAGCACGACGGGCAGGCTGTAGATGAAGTGCCCCACGTCACCGCGCATGAGCAGGAAGGGAAGGTAGGCGACGATGTTCGTGATGGTCGCGAAGAGGATCGCGGTCGCGAGCTGCGTCGGCCCCAGCCAAGCGGCGATCTTCCGCGGCCGTCCCTGATCGAGCTCGTGCTTGATGGCGTCTCCGGCAACGACGGGGTCGTCGACGAGAAGCCCGAGCGAAAGGATGAGCGCTGCGAGCGACATCTGCTGGATGTCGATCCCGAGAATCGCCATGAACACGAACGTCATCGCGAGCGTGAGCGGGATCGACAGCGCGAGAACGAGCGCCGAGCGCCACTCGCGGAAGCCGACGAGCCCCACGAGGACGATGATGAAGATCGCCTCGTAGAGGCTCGTCAGGAAGAGGCCGACCTTGTCCTCGACCTGCTTGGCCTGATCGGACGTTCGCGCGATCACGAGATCTTCCGGCATCGTCTGCGCGACGTCGGACAACGCCGCGTCGACCTGGTCTGCAAACGTCGCGATTTGCTCGCCGCTGCGCATCTGCACCGCGAGCGTGATCGCGCGCGTCCGGTGAAACGCGCCTTGGTCGTCCTTCGACGTGAGGTAATTTACGTAGAGCGGTGGTGACTCGTAGTCGCGTGCGATGTCGACCACGTCGCGTACGTAGACAGGGCTGCCGGTCGGCGTCGTCGTCAGGAGCGTGTCGCCGATGTCTTTGTCGGATTTGTATTGGCCCGACGAGTCGATCGCGAGGCGCCGGCCGTGCGCGTCGAGCACGCCGGCCGAGCTCACGACGTTGCGCGCCACAATGGCGTCGCGCATCGTCGTTTGGTTGATGCCGAGGGCGGCGAAACGCTCCTGCGAGTAGTCGAGGAAGATGCGCTCGCCCACCACGCCGGCGCGCGAGACCTTGGCCACGGTCGACAGGCCACGGAGCTGGCGCACGATGCGGTCGGTGTACTCATCGAGCTCGCGGTAACTGAACGCGTCCCCCGCGACTGCCGTGAGCGCCGCCTCGATTTGCGCGGGCTCGTCGACGACGACGCGCTTCCAGATCTCGGGATGAAACTGCGAGCTGACCTGGTCATCGAGAAACTTCTGCGTCAGCGCGCCCCACACCTCGGCGGTGTCGACGTCGCCGTCGAGCGCAAGGAAGCCGGGACCTTCGAAGCTGCGAAGATCGCGCACGCGCCCGCTTGCCGAGGCGAAGGCCGTGAACGTCTGCACCGCGCGCCGCAGCGGCTCGGGGTTGAGGCTCGCGGGGTAGGCGAGGAACATGGCACGACGGTGGCCCCCCATGGTGGCGCCGAGCCGCGACGCAACGAGGCTCTTCGCCATCTCGCGCGCGCGCAGGGTGACCTCGACCGGACGCGCCTTCGGGCTGGCGACCGTCAACATCAACGCCGACGTGTCACCGAAGTCTTTCTGGAAATCGATCGGCAGCGTGCCCTGGGGGAGGTCGCGGATGTCTTTGAGCTTGAGATCGATGTCATCGAACGCTTTGGCGATCGAGTCGACGGGAACGCTGTCGCGAAGGACGATCGTGACGACCGAGACGCCCGTTCGCGAAGTCGACTCGATCCGTTCGACGTCCGCATTTTGCGCGACCTTTTCTTCGATGCGCCGCGTGACTAGATCTTCGACCTTCTCCGCGGAGACGCCCGGCCACGCGCACACGGCGACCGCCGCGCGAATCTTGATGAAGGGATCCTTCCGCTTCGGCATCCGCGCGTAGCCGAACGCACCGAGCAACAGGACGGCGACGAGCAGCACCCACCCGACCTGGCGATGCTCGACGAAGTAACGTGCGGCGTTTCGCTTCGTCAGAGCGTCGTGCCCCGAGCCGCTCATGACGACGAGCCAGGCGCCGCCGGAACGATCGCCACGCGCGCTCCGTCACCCACCATGGTGGCCCCTTGCACGACGACGCGATCGCCGACTTGCAGGCCTTTCATCACCGCCACGCGGTTGCCGATGAGGCTTCCGAGCTCGACCGTCCGCGCCTGCACCTTCGTGACCGCCTGCTGATCGGTCGTCACGTACACTGTAAAGGAGGCGCCGTCGGTGGGCCGACGAACGACGGCGTTCAGCGGCACTGCGATAGGCATCTCGTCCCCTCCCGCCGCGGCGCCAAGCTGAATCGTCGTGACCATGCCGACCTTGAAGAGGCCGTCGGGGTTCGGGATGCTCGCCTCGATCTCGAAGCTTCGGGTCTTGGTGTCGGCTTGCGGAGCAATCTTCGTGATCACGCCGATGAATGTCTTGTCCGGCGTTGCCTCGCTCGTGACCGTGACTTGGTTACCGATCGTGAACGCACCCTGGACGGAGTCCGAAACACCGAACACCACGCGCACGACGGACGTGTCGGCGAGAACGAACGCCGGCGTGCCCGGCCCGACCAACCCGCCGACCTCGACGGTGCGTTCGAGCACCAGACCGTCGAGCGGCGAACGCAGTTGCGTGTCGCCGAACGTGACCTTCATCTGACCGACGCGCGCGGCCGCAGCCCCTGCGCTCCCCGTGAGCGCGTCGACGCGAGCCTTCGTGGCGTCGTACTCCGCCTGCGAGATGGACCCCGACGCGAGGAGGCTTTGTGCGCGCGCGAGATCGCCCTTCGCCTTCCGCTGCGTCGCAGAGGCCTCTTGGCTGAGCGCGCCGACCTCCGAGAGCTTTTGTCGGTAGTCGCTCTGGCGAAGCGTCGCGAGCACCATGTCCTGTGTGACGTGATCGCCGGCTTGGAGCGGTCGGGGTTTCTTGCGGTTAGCGTCGTTGTCGGGCTTCACGAGAGCGAGTGACTCGACGTAGCCGCCGATGCGGAACGCGAGATCGACGCGTGTCTTCGCTTGCACCGTGCCGCTGTAGCGCTCGCGGCTGGCCGGTGCGCTGCGCGCGACGGTTTCGACGCGCACGGCGACGGGCGGGGCTTCGTGCTTGCCCGCCTTCGCGCACGCGCACGTCATCGAGGACAACACCGCGACGAGCCCGACGAGCGAAATAGGCGCGAGCTCCAGACGCATGGTGCACTCTACAATGCGGCCTGCGTGTGCTGCCATAGGCTACATGGCCTATGGCGCGGCCTTCGCGCGCCGGTTACGAACCCGGCATGAGAGGCACGCGGTCATGATCTTCTATCTGCGGTTGCTGTCCACCATTGCCGAAGCGCGGTGGCGCGAACCTCTCGAGCTCGATCAAGAGAGCGTCACCGAGTGGCGCGTCCTCCCGGTGGACCTCGACCTATTCGGGCACATGACGAACCACCGCTACTTGATGATGATGGACCTCGCACGCGCCGACTTCCTCGTGCGTGTCGGCGCGTTCAGCGAGGTCCTCCGCAAGCGATGGACGGTCCCGATCGGCTGCGCGTACGTCGACTTCCACGGCGAGCTGCGGCCGTTCGAGCGCTTCGAGATCCGAACGAAGGTCGTGTACTGGGACGCGCACTGGTTCTACTTCCAGCAGACGTTCAGCCGCGCCGCGGACCCGTCGCGCGTGATCGGTACCGGCTGGGTGAAGGCCGCGTTCCGGGGCCGCGACGGCGTGACAGCGCCGAACGACGTTCTTCGGATGTTCAAGGGAACCGCGCCGCCCGCGCCGCGCCTCACGCCAACCGTCCGCGAACGCTTCGACCTCCACGACGAAGCCCAGAGCGAGAGCACGCACGAGCCGATCGCGATCGTGGGCATCGGGTGTCGCCTGCCGGGCGGAGCCAGCGATCCCGACGGGCTGTGGCGCGTCCTCATGGAGCAACGCGACTGCATCGTGCCGGTGCCCGAGCACCGTTGGAGCGCGAAGCGCCACTTCGACGCGAGCGGCAAGAGCCCGGGTCGCACCTACGTGAACCAGGCCGGCTTGGTGCACGACGATCTCCGCACGTTCGATGCGGGCTTCTTCGGCATCGCGCCAATCGAAGCGGAGGTTCTCGATCCGCAGCAGCGCCTCTTGCTCGAAGTCTCGTGGGAGGCGCTCGAGGACAGCGGGCTTCCGCCGTCCTCACTTGCAGGAACCAGGACCGGCGTCTTCGTCGGTGGTTTCACCGTAGACAACTTCATCGTGCGAACCCATCCGGCCAACGTCGAGCAGATGTCGACGCAGACCGCGACCTCGAGCTCGCTCACGATGCTGTCGAACCGCCTCTCGTACTTCTACGATCTGCGCGGCCCGAGCATCACCATCGACACGGCGTGCTCGTCTTCGCTCGTCGCGACGCACTACGCGTGCAAAAGCCTCTGGTCTGGCGAGTCGGATACGGCCCTCGTCGGCGGCGTCAACGCGCTCCTCACGCCCGAGACGCAGATCATGATGGCGAATGGCCACTTCCTCTCGCCGGGCGGACGCTGCCGTACGTTCAGCGATCAGGCGGACGGGTACGCGCGCGGTGAGGGCGCGGTCGTTCTCGTTCTGAAGCTGCTCTCGGCCGCGCTGCGCGACGGCGACCGCGTGTACGCGACCATACTCGGCAGCGCGGTCAACCAAGACGGTCGCACGAACGGGATCACGATGCCGAACGGCGAGGCGCAGATCGCGGTGATGCGCGAAGCCTACGCCGACGCGTCGGTCGATCCCGCGAGCGTCGTCTACGTCGAAGCGCACGGGACAGGCACCGCCGTCGGCGACCCCATCGAAGCAAGCTCTATTGGCGCCGTCGTCGGCCAGCGATCGGCCGATTCGCGCTGCTGGGTTGGCTCGATCAAGAGCAACATCGGCCACACCGAGGCGGCGTCGGGCGTCGCGAGCATGTTGAAGGCGGCGCTCGTGCTCGATCGCGGCACGGTGCCCGCGAACCTGCACTTCGACCGCCCAAACCCGGCGATCGACTTCGAAGCGCTTCGCCTGCGTGTGCCGATCGCCGCCGAGCGTCTCGGGACGGCGAGCGCGGGCCGCGTCGTCGGCGTCAACAGCTTCGGTTACGGCGGGACGAACGCGCACGTGGTTCTCGCCGAGGCGCCGAAGCACGAGCCCGCTGACGACCGCGCGAGCGAAGCACGCCCCTCGCGTCCGCACGTCGTCGTCATCAGCGCGCGCTCCAAGGAGGCGCTCGCCGCTCTCGCGGGTCGGTACGCCGAGTGGATCGGCGCGCGCGACGGTGCGCTTCATCGCATCGCGCGGAGCGCCGCCGTCCATCGTCCCCACCATCGCTACCGCCTCGCCTGGCAAGGCACCGATCGCCAAACGTTGATCGCAGCGCTTCGCGCCTTCGAACAAGAGGGTGTCGTCTCCAACGGTCTTCATCACGTGGCGGACGAGTCCGAAGGGAAGAAGCTTCTCTTCGTTTTCAGCGGCATGGGCCCGCAGTGGTGGGCCATGGGGCGTGAGCTCTTCGAGTCCGAGCCTGTGTACCGCGCGGCGGTCGAGGAGTGCGACGCTGCGTTTCGCGCGATCGCGGGGTGGTCGATCGCCGACGAGCTGCTCCGCCCGGAGGCCGAGTCGCGCATCGCACGCACCGAAATCGCGCAGCCAGGCAACACCGTGCTGCAGATCGCGCTCACGCGACTGTGGGCCTCGTGGGGCGTGACGCCCGACGCTGTGATCGGCCACAGCATCGGCGAGGTCGCCGCGGCCTACGTCGCAGGCGGGCTGACGCTGCGTGACACGATGTTCGTCGCCTACCACCGCAGTCGGCTGCAGCAGCAGCTCGCGGGGCGCGGCGTCATGCTCGCGGTCGGCCTCTCTCCGGCCGAAGCGACAGCGCGCGTGAAGGACGTCGCGGATCGCGTGTCGATCGCAGCGATCAATAGCGCAACCTCGGTGACGCTCGCCGGTGATCGCGCGGCGCTCGAAGAGATCGCGAAGTCGCTCGAGAGTGAAGGGCTCTTCAACCGCGTTCTTCGCGTCGAGGTCCCGTACCACAGCCCGATCATGGACGAGATGAAGAGCGCTCTGCTCGAGGTGCTCGCTTCCGTGCAGCCGCGCGAGCTCTCGTTGCCGGTCTATTCGACGGCGCGCGGCATGCGCATGGTGGCGGGCGAGCGCCACGACGCCGCCTATTGGTGGCAAAACGTTCGCAACACCGTTCTCTTCGCCGACGCGTTGGGGAACGCGCTCGACGACGGTTACCACGCGCTCGAAATTGGACCGCACCCTGTGCTTGCGCCGTCGATCCGCGACGTGCAACGCGCCAAGGGGCACAGCGGCGAAGTGGTCACGTCGCTCGTACGGGGCAAGCCGGAGGTCGAGACGATGACGATCGCGCTCGCCGAGCTCTACGCCGCCGGCCTCTCGATCGAGTGGCCCGCGTTCTTCGGGCCGGGCCGCTACGAGCCGCTACCGCTCTACCCTTGGCAGAGGAAGACACACTGGGCGGAGAGCGAGAGCTCGAAGAAGCATCGTCACGGAACTGCAACCGACCACCCGCTGCTCGCGCCCCTTGCGGGAAGCACGTCGGCGTCGTGGATTGCCGAGATCAACCTCGGCGACGCGGCCTACCTGCTCGATCACGTGGTCGCCGGCGCGGCCATCTTCCCGGCAGCGGGCTACATCGAGCTGGTCGTGGCGGCGCGTCACGCGCAGAGCGGGCACGCGAGCTGCTCGATCGAGAAGCTCGAGATGCTGGCGCCCGCTGTGTTGAGCCCGGGCGAGACCACGCGGCTCACCGTTGCGATGGGCAAGGACACGCCGACCTTTTCGGTGCACGTTCGCGTGGGCGAGGGGCAGACCGCCGAGTGCGCGCGCGGCGAGGTCTTCGCGCTCGGGGCCGCGTCGGAGCGGTTCGAGGTCGCTGCCGTTGCCGCGCGCCTGACCGAGACGTTGGACCCCACGGAGTTCTATGCGTCGCTGGCTCGCTGTGGCCTGCGCTACGGCCCTCTCTTTCGTGCAGTGCACGCGATCCAACGCGGCCCTCGCGAGCTCCTCGCGCGCGTGCGCTTGCCGGAGACGGTCGACGCCACCGGGTACCACGTGCATCCGGTGCTGCTCGATGCCGCGTTCCACAGCCTGATCGCGCTCGTCGCCGACGACGCGCAAGGCCGCGAGGTCATTCCGACGCGCATCGATCGCATCGAGGTGCACGGCGCGGCCGGTCGCGCAGCCATCGTGCACGGCACGCTGCGCAAGGTCACGGACGACACGATCGTCGGCGATCTCGTGCTCGTCGCGGAAGACGGCACCTTGGTGGCGAAGGTCGTCGGCTTCTCGTGTCGCCTCTTGCGCACGGTTGCGGCCGGCGATTCGCGCGACGACGCTCGGCTCTACGTGCGTCGCTGGGTTCCGGTCGACGCGCAAACGGAGGCGTCAGCGCCGTCGCCTGTCGCCGTCCTCGGCACCGACATGCTCGAGTCGCAGATGACACTGCCACTCCTCGGCGCGTTGAGCAGTGCGTCCGACAGCGAGGTCTCTGAGCTGCTCGAGCGCGCGTCCAAGCAGACGCGTGCGCACGTCGTCGACCTTCGCTGGTCGCGGCTCCCGTCACCTGACCTCGACCCGGTCGACTACGGGACGCACGCCGCCGACGCGCTCCGGCGCAGCCTTGCGAACGCCGCGCAGCATCGCGTGAAGCGGTACTACGTGGTGACGTGCGGCGCGGAGTCGGCGTCGAGTGACGAGCCTGCGTCGCTCGCCCATGCGGCGCTCTTCGGGCTCGCTCGCACTGCGATGACGGAGCATCCCGATCTGGTGCTCACGCTCGTCGATCTCGACCACGCGCCGGCCTCGCTCGAACAGTTGCTCGTCGAGCTCGGTCGCATGGGGCCCGAGCAGGAGGTCGTGGTGCGCGGGGAGCAGCTTCGCGCGTCACGTCTCTCGCGTACGACGTTCGCCGAGACCGCGGCGCAAGCGCGGTCGATCACGGCGCGCGGCGGGGACACGGCGTACGAGCTCCGCGTCAAGCACGTGGGTGACCTCGACTCTCTCGCGTGGGTGGCGTGCGACCGCGGTGAGCTCGGCACAGACGACGTCGAGCTCGAGATCGATCTCGTGCCGCTCAACTTCAAGGACGTCGCGAAGACATTGGGGCTCGTCTCCGGTCTCACGCTGCAGGACACGTACTTCGGCGACACGCTCGGCATGGAGGCCACCGGC
>CAXSGV010000042.1:0-868 GCA_964236615.1 uncultured Polyangiaceae bacterium | reverse complement strand
TACTGCGACGACACCAGCGACAGGCCCGACAGAACCTTCCGCAGCGCGCAGAGCATCGACAGGCGCGTCATCTGCGGCCTCCGTCGCCACCGTCCGGCTTCAGCCGCGGCGCCGTGGTCCGCTCGACTTCCGGCGTACGGTCCGCGCCTCGATGTCCACCGGCGGCGTCCCACTGACCACGCACCACCGGCCGCGTCGTCCGCATTGGCAGCGGCGTCACGTCGGTACGACCCGGCGACCACGTGCTGTGCCTCGCGCCGTCGTGCTTTCGTTCCCACCTGATCGCGCCGGCCGAGGCCGTCGTGAAGCTCCCGAGCTCCTTCGACGCGGAGGACGCAGCGGGAATGCTCGTCTACCTGACGGTGTACCAAGCGCTCGTCGAGGTCGCGCGCCTGAAGAAGGGTGAACGCATTCTCATCCACAGTGCCACCGGCGGCGTCGGGCTCGCGGGCATCCACCTTGCGCGCTCGATTGGGGCGGAGATCTTCGCGACCGCCGGCAGTGAGAGCAAGCGACAGTACCTCCGTAGCCTCGGCATCCAGCACGTCGGGAGCTCACGCACCGTTGCCTTTGCCGACGACGTCGCGCGCTGGACACAAGGCCGTGGCGTCGACGTCGTGTTGAACTTCGCCGGTGGCGAGGTCATGTACAAGAGCTTCGCGTGCCTCGCGCCGCGCGGCCGTTTCATCGAGGTTGGGAAATCGAGCTTCGATCAGGACGCGGCGCTGAAGCTCCGCCCGTTCACCGACAACCTGACCTACGCCGCGGTCGATCTCGATCGCCTGACGAAGAGCGACCCCCGCTACGTGTTCGGGATCATCCGCGACCTCACCGAACGCATCCACCGGGGCGAGCTGCCGCGCCTTCC
>CAXSGV010000041.1:17095-22054 GCA_964236615.1 uncultured Polyangiaceae bacterium | reverse complement strand
CATCGGCCGAGCGTAGCCCGAGTGATTTCGCGCGCGTTCAGAAGTTGCCGGCGCCGAGACCGAGGCCAAGGCCGTGCGCGAAGCTCACGCCCGCGATGACGTGGCCATCACGCGAGACGACCGTGAAGAAGCCGAGCCCCTGCTTCGTACGAAAGAAGGCGTTCGGGTAAACGTTCGCGCGGAAGAAGTAATCACGCACGTCCGAGAGATGCGCGGACGCGAGCAGCGAGTTGTTCTTGTCGATGAAGATCCCGGCGCTCGGCTTCACGCCGATCACGTTTCCGACCGCGTTGATCTCCGCGTTTTGGAACGTCGCGACGCGCAGCCCGCCGGCGGCCGAGATCGAGGTCTCTCCGTCGATCTTGAACGACAGGCCCCCGAGATCCTCGAATCCCATGTACCCGAAGAGGCGCAGTCGGTCGTAAAACGGTACTGGCCACTTGATAGCGAAGTAGTTGCCCTGGTTGTGGAGGTCGCCCTTCGGAAGGACGATCGCCGGTTGCAGCGACCAGTCGGCGAGGATCACGGTCTTCGAGAAGAACTCGTTGACCCCAGGCACGCTGAAAAGCAGAACGCCCGCGACATCGAACACGAGCATGTCGGCGACCGCGTCGGTGTTCGGGCCGTTCGCGTTGTTGTTCTCGAGCGTCTCGTTGATGAAGGCGGACAGGCCGAGCGTAGCGATCGAGAAGATCGCCGGTACGAACGGACCAGGCGCGCCGTTGTCCTCGAACCACTCGCGCAGCTCCGTGTACGTCATGCCACCGGCGAGGAGATGGAGCCCGTAGTTCGGTGCCCAGCGCGCGCCGGCCTCCGTCCAGTCGAGGGGAAGCAGCTCCTGCGTCGCGAACTTCTCGAACCCACCGTGATGTCCAACCGCCCAGCCTGGATCCGAGATGCTGCCCCACACGTTCTTCACGTTGCGGAGGTAAAACTGGTTCCAGATGTTGCGTGCCGTGGGGCGCAGCTGGAGGACGTCGAAGCCGCGGTTCAGGATGACGTAGAGCGGGTTGAACAGCGCCTGCGAGCCGTAGTCGTAGCCCTTGTAGAAATAGCGGTGCTTCGGCGCCGGATCCGGGGCTGTCCCGGCGGCAAACGCCGGCGTCGCAAGCAAGCTGGTGACGAGTACGAGGCCGAGGCCGTGGCAGAGGCCACGCATCGGCCAATCGTACTCGGGTAAGCTCGGAATCACGATGGCGCTGCGCGCGACGACCACGCTTTGCGCGCTTGCCTTGGTAGCGTTCCCGGGCGCGGTCGCGTGTGGATCGGGCCCCCGAACCGAGGTGCAGAGCGCGGTCATAGGCGCCCCGAACGCGCCGACGCCGAGCTGGGCCGACGGGGGCGCGCCGCTCGTCCCGACTGCGCCGCCACGTGCCGACCGCGCGCTCGGCGAGGCGGTGACGTTCGGTCACTCGCCCCTGCGCGTCGGCGACAGGTTCGAGGAGCAGACGTCGAGCTTCTACTCGATGACGATGCGCATCGGCTCGATGGGCGCCGCTCCCCAAGTCACCACGATCGAGAACACCGAGCGCGAGACGAAGCAAGTCGAGGTCCTCGCGACGGCGAAGGACGCCATCACGAAACTACGTGTAAAATACACTGAGAAGAGCACCGCCGCCGGCATGGGCGGCACCAGCGCTCCATCGCCGGCGTCCATCGCGGGCAAGACCTACGTGGTCGAGTCAAAGGACGGCAAGACCACGGTGCTCTCCGATCACGCGTCGCCCCCGCCGCCGCCGGAGGTCGCCGCCGTCCTCAAGGATCACAAACGGCTCGGCAAACCCGATGCGATCGCGCTCCGCATGCCCGAGCGTCCGCTCCATGTGGGCGAGGTCGTTCCCGAGCTCGCGCAAGCGGTCACGGAGGAGCTCGGTGAGGACACCATGAAGCCGGCGGCCGTGCGCGTGACGCTGCGCGAGCGCAAAGGCGACGCCGGTGTGTTCGAGCTCACGCTCACCCTCACGCGCGACGAAGGCATGATGACTTTCTCGGTCGCGCTCAGCGGCGAGATGACGCTTCGCACATCGGACGCGCAGATGACGTCAGTCGATCTCACGGGCCCGGTCGTGATTGCGCCGTCGTCGGCCGCGCTCGGTGTCCAGGGTCCGCAGCCGACGAGCGTCGAAGGCGACGGCCGCATGGAGCTGCACGTGCGCCGCGTCTACAGCGGCAGTCGGTAGCCTATCGTCACGCCGAGCTCGAACACGGCGACCGAGCCGGTGAGCGTAGCGCAGTCGCCGATCGCCGAGCACTGCGGCGAGTCGGGCAAAAACCAGCGATCGGTGCGCGCGGTGAGGCCAGTGACCCAGTTGTCGGCGAAGAGCCAGCTTCCACCCGCTTGCACGCCGAGACCGAAGCCTTCGGTGCGGATGGTGACCTCGCGCGTGCCGAGGATCGGCGGCACCTTGTCGCCGCCGTCCGACACGAAGCGATCGGCGATGACGACGATGCCGCCGGTGAGACCTACCCATGCTTCGAACGATTTGGTGCGGAGTGGAACGTAGCGGCCTTCGGTTCCGATGAAGAGGTAGCTACGCGAGTGCGTTCGAGGCAGGTTGCGAAGGCCGCCATACTCTTTGTCGCTCGTCGGGCTCGGACCAAAGAGGAAGCCGGCACCGATCGCCCACTCGGGCTTGCCGCGGTAGAGGAGGTGAACGCCGGTCTGCAGTGTCGCGTCGCCTTTTCCGAACCCGCCGAGCGGCGTGTCGCCACCCTGCTGGCGACGCGAGATCGGCGCGTCGGGGAGCGCGATGATCCCCGCTTCGAGCTCTGCGACCGTGTGCGGGCGGTCCATCGTCTTGAGGGTCTTCTCGGGCTCGACGCTCACGCTCGCGTCGACCTTGCCATCGACTTTGACAGCAGCCGCAGTCGTGGCCTTTGCCTCCTCGGCTCGCGCATTGGTCGTGAGAACGCATGCGATCGAGGCGCACGCGACACAGGTGAGAACGGTTTTCATAGCCACTTCACAGTCGAGCTCGGCTGCGGCGGGGGTTGCTCGACGGCGCCAGTCCCCGGCGGGGGCGTAGGCGATTCGATGACGACGGCACGTGCCGCGCGCACCAACTGGCCGTCGACCTTGCCTGAGAAGCTCACCTCGTAGCGACCACGCTCGAGGAACGTGAACCCGGCGCGGAAGACGTTGCCCTCACTCGCCGCGGCGAGATCGGCGCCTGCGCCCAGGCCGGGGCCCGCGATGGTGAAGCGGCCTTCGGTGATCACGCTCTTCGGTGCGGCGCCCGCCGAAGTGACGACCTTCGCGACGAACTCGACCGATTGACCGAGCTTGGGCTTGGCGGGCGCTGCGTCGATCGTTGCACGCGGAGCCCCGGCTGCGGGAGTAGGTCGAGTCGGCGTGATGCGCGCGCCCGCGTCGGTGAGGCCCATCAACGACGACGCGTCGGTGCGCGGCGTCGCTTCGAGCTCGAACTGCGTGGCGAGCGCGCGTGTGCCCTGATCAGTGGGATCGAGCTCCGACGCGAGCCGCATCAAGTGCGCGGCGCCGTGAAGATCGCCGACGCCTTTGAGCTTGATCGCCTTGGCTTCCAGGTGCTCGCTCGCGCGCTCGCGGACCTCGATCAGACGCGCGTCGTTCGGCCACTTCGCAAGGCCTTCGTTCGTGATGTCGCGCACGTTGTTGCCGGGGGGCGCGTCCCAGCGCTCGTGCGTCACGGCGTCGTTCGCGCGCGTGACGAAGTCCTCGATGCGCGTGGAAGGCGCCGCCTCGAGCAGACCGATTTTGTAGAGAACGCCTGCCGCCGCCGCGCTGCCGACGAGGAACAGCAAGACGAAGAGCGCTGCGTAACGGAGAAAGCGGTGCGGCGCGGGCGCGTCGCTCAGCGTCGTATCGACGTTCGAGAATGGCTTCGACGGAGTGGGCGTCGGCGCGGAGCGGCGGACGTTCGGCAAGGCTGGCGTCGGAAGCGGCGTCGGTTGCGAAGCTTCGCGCGGCGGCGGCGTAGGCGACATCCGTGGCGGCTCGGGTGACGTCGCAACCTGCGTACGAGGCGGGGGGAACCCATGCATCGGCGACAGGTCACCGTCGTCGAGCGTGCGATCGACGCCCGACGGCATCGGTGGTCGCGCCGGCTCGTGTTGCTTCGGCGTCGGCGCAGGAGCGCGCTGGGCCTGGAGGGCCGCTTGCTCGGCGGTGGCGCGCGAGAGCTCGGCCTGAAAGCCTGGCGGCGGGTTCCATTTCGCGGTGGCCGCCGACAGCGCGGGGCCTTGGTTCCCCGCGTTCGCCGCGCTCCCCGCGTTCGCCGCGTTTGGAACGACCTGCGGCGCGCTGGTCGAAGCGGGAAAAAGATCGGGCGACGACTCGGTGGGCGGCACAACCTCGCCACCGGCGAGCCGCTCGGCGAGCTCGGGTGAGAGGTGCATCTGCTTCGTTTGCTGCATCGGCGCGAGCCGCATCACCTGCGAGGGCGACGAACCGAGCAGCATCGAGCGCGCCACGAAGTCGTCCGACGAGATGCCACTGCGCTTGGCGGCGTCGACGATGGCGCGACCGAACACGCGGGCATCCGCATCGCGCGCGTGCGGATCCTTGGCGAGGTTCTTCATGACTGCGGTGGCGATCGGCTCGGGCACATAGGAGGCGCGCATGATCTTCTGGAGCGGCGGCGGCGCGTCGTGAATCTGCTGAATCAAGAGCCCAACCGCCTGATCGCCATCGAACGGCGTGCGCCCGGCGAGCATCTGGTAGAGCAACGTCGCGATCGCGTAGACGTCGCCTGGCGGACCGACCGCCTCGCCCTGCGCGCCTTCGGGTGAGATGTAACGCGCGGTGCCGAAGATGAGACCGGCCGCCGTGGCCATCGATTGCTCGCCCCACGAGAGTCGGGCAATTCCGAAATCGAGCACCTTCACGTAGTCGGCGTCCTGACCGCGGCGCACGAGCATCACGTTCTCGGGCTTCAGATCGCGGTGAACGACCCCCTGCGCGTGCGCTTCGCCGACGGC
>CAXSGV010000041.1:12883-17085 GCA_964236615.1 uncultured Polyangiaceae bacterium | reverse complement strand
CGTAGAGCCCGTGAAAGGCGAGCGGCACGATGATGAGGAGCAGCTCGAGCGCGAAGACGAGCCCGCCGTCGTGCAGCACGCCGACCTGCCGCTCGTAGGTCCCGTTGGAGCTGAGGAGCGCAGCGGTGGTCCAGAGGTGGAGGACGTCGCAGAGCTGGAGGGCGATGTGCAGCGCGCGCGAGAGCGGCATCGAGCCTTCGGCCGCACCGAGCGCGCTCTGGAGCGAGAGGCCGTCGAGGTACTCCATGACGATGTAAAGCGCGCCGTCCGGAAGCTGCCCCGCGAGGTGAACGTGCACCACGTTCGGGTGCTGGAGCCGCGAAGCGACCTTGGCCTCACGATGAAAACGCGACACGAGCTGCGGGTTGGCCGAGAGCTCGCGGTGGAGGATCTTCACCGCGACGTCGCGATCGATTCCCTTCTGAAACGCGCGGTACACCCGGCCCATGGCGCCGACACCCGCGAGCTGCCGGATCTCGATGTGACCCGAGATCTCGCGCCCCAAATAGGCGTCGGTCAGCGCCGCTGGCTCGTCGGCGCCCGGCTCCGCGGCAGGCGCGGAAAGCAGCGGAGTACCGTCGTTCGGACAAAAGAGCGCATCACCGGGGAAGCGGCCAGTGCAAGAAGGGCAGAACTTCGGCGCCTTGGCGGACGCGCTGGTCACGGACGCCATCGTACCTTGGAGGCGACACCACCGCGAGGTTACTGGTGTCGACAAAGGTGCCGGTCGGCCGTTGTTCCCGACGGGCGCTTCTTGTAAAGCCATCGTCCCTCATGACGGCAAAGACGCCCGGCCCCACTGTTGCGTCGACGAAAGCGGCGCGAGCGCACGCTGCCGCCGAGCGCGAGGCGGCGCGTGTGGGGGGCGCAGAAGAGGGCGCGCCGCCCGTCATCGAGGCCGGCAACGCGACCTACACGGTGACGTTGCCGGACGTCGATGGCGAGCGGAGCTTCGAGGGGCCTCTCGACCTTCTGCTTCACCTCTGCCAGAAGCACGAGCTCGACATTGTCGACATCCCGATCAGCTCCATCACCGAGAAATACCTCGAGTACCTCGCCGTGATGCAGCTGATGAGCCAGGAGAGCGCGGGCGCGAGCGAGACCGGCGATCAGAAGAACCAACGCATCGGCATGCACCTCGATGTCGCGAGCGAGTACCTCCTCATGGCGGCCACGCTCGCGCACATCAAGTCGAAGATGCTGCTTCCGGCGCCGCCCCCCGGCCAGGAAGACGACGAGCTTCTCGAAGAGGAAGATCCGCGCGAGGCCCTCATCAAGCGCCTGCTCGAGTACCAAAAGTACAAGCAGGCGGCCGTGGATCTCCAGGCGCGGGGTGTCGCAGGGCGAGACGTGTTTCCCCGCGGCGTCGCGATCGAGGAGGCCGTCGCGACGGGCCTTGCGCCTCTCGCGGAGGTCCCGCTCTATTCGCTGCTCGAGGCCTTCCAAGCGGTGCTCGCGCGCAGCAAGGTCAAGCTCTCGCACGACGTCGTCGCCGATCGCATCAGCATCACCGACCGCATTCACGAGCTCGCCGATCTCGTCGCCACCCGCAAACGCATGCTCTTCGAAGAGCTCTTCGCAGAGCGTGACGGGCGGCTCACGACGAGGTTCGACCTCGTCATCACCTTCCTTGCCCTCCTCGAGATGACCCGACTCCGCATGACCCGCCTCTTTCAGACCGACTCGCTCTCGCCGCTCTACATCGAATCCACCGGCGACGAATCTGGCCTCCCGGAGGATCTCTCGTGAACGACAGCGACACGACGACGGAAGCCTCCGCGACGGAAGGCACGACGACGGAAGGTGGCGAGGACAAGGCGCCCGATACTCCGCGCATCCCCGACGAGGTCGAAGAAGAGAGCCCGCCCACGCCGCGCGAGAGCGAGCGTGAGCTCGAGACCTCCACGGAGCGCGAGCCCGATCCGGACGATCGCGACTACTCCGGCGGCCTTGGTCTCGATCCCCTTCCGACCGAGCCGCAGATGAAAATCGCCACGCCTTATACGGGCGAGGACATGGAGGCGACGGTGAACCTCGGCGGCGACGCCTTCCCGTTTCCGCTTCGCGACGACATGCAGTCGTCCGCTTTCGAGCCGTCACTCGACTCCACGCAAGAGACGCCGAGCGCGCTGCGGCCAGGCAGCGTGCCGCCGAGCGAAGTTTCGCGGGAGCACCTGAAGGGTCTTCTCGAAGCGCTCATCTTCGCAAGCGACAAGCCGATCAAAGCCCACGATCTCGCGAAGATGGCATCGGCGCAGGTGAAGGAAGTGAAGCTTCTCCTCGCGATCTTGAAGAGCGACTTTGCCGCGCGCGGCGTGCAGCTCGACGAGGTCGCAGGTGGCTGGATCTTCCGCACCAACGCGGCCTACGCGCCCTTCGTCCGCGATCTCACCAAGCAGAAGCCGGTGAAGCTGACGCGCGCGCAGATCGAGACGCTTGCGATCCTCGCCTACCGCCAGCCGATCACGCGCCCCGAGATCGACGAGATCCGCGGAGTGGACTCGGGCCCCGTGCTGAAGCTGCTGCTCGAGCGCGACGTCGTGCGCATCCTCGGCAAGAAGGACGAGCCGGGCCGGCCGCTCCTCTACGGAACGACCACCCAGTTCCTCGAGTTCTTCGGTCTCAACTCGCTGAAAGATCTTCCGACGCTCCGCGAGTTCACCGAGCTCAACGAGGACTCGCGTCGAACGGTCGAGAAGGAGCTCGGCGAAGTGCTCGAAGCTGCGCAAGAAGTCGAAGTCGAAGCCCAAGGAGAAACGAACATGCCCACCCATGAAGACGTGTCGATCGACGAGCCCGCCGCGCAAGCATTCGACAGCGTGATCCCGGCGTCGCAAGAGCTCGAGCGCGAGTCCCAGCCCACCCTCGCCTCGCCCGAGGAGGAAGAGGAAGAGAAGAAGGAAGAGGACGAGGACGAAGAGGACGAGGACGAGGACGAGGAAGACGACGAAGACGACGAAGACGACGAGGACGACGAGGACGACGAAGACGACGAAGACGACGAAGACGACGAGGACGACGAGGACGAGGAAGACGGCGACGAAGAGAAGCCGGCGACCGAAGAAGCCGCGCCCGCTCCCAAGAAGAAGAAGTAGCTACTTCGTCTCGTCGGCTCCGGGATCGGAGTACGCCGCCGCTAGCTTCGCCACTTCATCGCGCAGCTTCTTGTGCGCGAGAAGCTTTCGAAAGAGCTCCCACGCCAAGGGGTCGGACATCGCCTTCATGTGATCCGGCCCTTTCGCTTTCTTGGGGATCGCGCCTGGACCCTTCGCACGAAGAGCCTCCATCTTGTCGATGTAGGGCTTGGTGGGAAAGAGCTCGCCCTTCTCCCAACCGAGCACGGTCGACTGCTCGAGACCGAGCGCGACAGCGAGCTCCTTCGCGGTGCACTGCAGATCCCGCCGCAACGCCTTGAGGTCGTCCGGAGTCACACCGGGCAGATTACGGCATTCAGCGCTACACTTCCTCTATCTTGTCCTTCGCTTCGCGCTTGCTCGGCCTTCGTGTCGGGGGGTCGGCAGTGCTCCTCGCAGCTTCCGCATCTCTCGTCGCGACCGCGCCCTCCTGCGCGAACGACCTCGCGTTCATGGATGTCGATGCGTCATTCGACAGCGCCGCGCCTCCGCCTTCACCCGACGACGCGGGTCTCGACGACGCGGCGGATGCGGGCGGCCCACCAACCACGACCTTCCGTCTCGCGCACCTCTCGCCGGACGTCGGTCGCATCGACGTCTGCTACCGCACGTCACCATCGGACGCGTTCACCGGTCCGATGATCGCCGCGAGCGGCAACACCGACGCCTCGGTGTCGGTCGATGCGACGCCTCTCGCGGACGCGGGCGACGCTGGTCCCGAGCGCGCCGGCGTCTCTTTTCCGAACGTGACGACCTGGTTCACCGTGCAGACCTCGGGTGCCTTCGAGATCGCCGTCGTGAGCGCGTCCGACGGATCGTGCAGCACGCCCCGCGCGCGCCAACGCATCACGCTCGATCCGGGCAAGCGCTCGACGGTCGCGTTGCTCGGCCTATTCGGGGCCGACGCCGGCGCCGCTGCGTCGCTCGACATCCTCGCCTTCACGGACGACATCACGCCCGCGCCCGGTGCGGCGCCGGTCAGGCAGAAGGCGATGTTCGTGAACTCATCGCCCTCCACCGCGCGGGCCAGGCGCGCCTGGGCGTGCTCGGTGCCACCGACGCTGGGCC
>CAXSGV010000041.1:3849-12873 GCA_964236615.1 uncultured Polyangiaceae bacterium | reverse complement strand
GCGCGCACAGGCTTCATCCACGCGGCGCTCGGCACCTCGAAGCTTGCGGCCGCACCGTCGTACGCCGTGAAGGCCGTCGACGGCCAAACGATCGTCACGCTCTCCGCACGCGTCGATGCGAAGAAGGCGTCGGCACCCACCACGGTCGATCCCGCGATCGACACGCTGGGCTACCACATGGGGCAGCCGCTCGCGCTCGGCTCGCTCCGCCTCGAGGGCATCAACGTCGCCGCCATCGACGCAGGCCCCGCGCTCTGGTCGAGCCCAGTACATCCGCTCGACATGTCCGCCTCGTCGACGCACACGGGCTTCCTCGTCACCGAGGCAAACGGCAAGCTCGCCGTCCTCTGGTGCAACGACACGACCCCCGCGGCCTCGTGCACTTTGCTCCGTCCCTAAGGGCTCTATTTTTCGGCGGAGGCCATGCCGCCGGCGATGGTCATTTTGCCAATGCGAATCGTGGGGGCCGCGGTGCTCGTGCGGAGGTCGAGGTCGTTGCCGAGCGCGTCGAGGCGCTGCCAGAGATCGTCCACGTTGAGCGAGATCGTGACCTCGCTGACCGGGAACGCGAGCTCGCCGTTCTCGATCCAGAAGCCGCTGGCACCGCGTGAGAAGTCGCCGGTGACGGCGTTGAAGCCGAAGCCCATCATCTCGGTGACGTAGAGGCCGCGCTTCGTCCCCTTCACGATCGCGTCTTTCGACTCGCTGCCGGGCGAGAGAATGAAGTTCGTCGTGCCCGCGCCGACGCCGGCGGAGCCGCCGCGTGACGCGCTTGCCGTGCTCTCGCGCGATAGCTTGCGCGCCGAGTAGCTGTCGCAGAGGTACATCTTGAGGATGCCCTTCTCGACGACGACGTTCTTGCGGCTCGCGAGGCCCTCACCGTCGAAGGGGCGCGAACCGGGCGCGCGCGGGATCAACGGATCGTCGACGATGGTGACGAGGTCGCTCGCGATGCGCGTGCCTTCGCGGCCGATGAGGTAGCTGGATTTACGCCAGATCGAGCTGCCCATGATGCAGCCCGAGAGCAGACCGAGGATCGAACGTGCGGCGTCGGGATCGAACACGACTGGAAACTCGCCGGTGGCGACCGTGCGCGCGCCGAGCTTGCGCAACGTGCGGCGTGCAGCTTCGCGGCCGACCTCTTCGGCGTCGTCGAGCTCGACGAGGTGACGCTTCGCGGTCCAGTGGTAGCCGCGGCGCTTCTTGCCGCCCTCGTCTTCGGCGACAGGGACCACGCTGAGCGATTGGTACGACCCCTTGTAGGATGCACGGAATCCGCTCGAGAGCGCCATCGCCATCCCGCCCGCGGTGCGGCCGAAGGTGGCGCCGTCGGAGTTCGTGATGCGCGCGTCGAAGCTGCGCGCTGCGGCCTCGCCCCGCTTGGCGATGTCGATGGCTTGGGCCGCGTTCACCTGCCCGCCCGCCGAATCGTAGAGCTCGAGATCGGGCAACGACTTCGGATCGCAGAGAAGCTTGGGATCGGCGGGGCCCGCGAAGGGATCCTCTTGCGAGAGCTCGACCAGCTCGATCGCGTCCTTCACGAAACGGTCGATGCCCGCGTCGGAGAAATCGCTCGTCGACGTGGTCGCGACTTGCTTGCCCTTCATGATGCGAAGGCCTGCCGAGCGATGGCCGGCCTCCTCGACGAGCTCCGCCTCGCCGAGGCGCACGCGGGCCGACAGCTCCGCCCCAGAGCGAAGCATGCATTCTGCAACCGTGGCGCCACCCGCGGTGGCCATTTTCACGATGCGATCACCGAGCTCGAGGAGGGTATCGAGGTCGCGGTCGTTGTTTGCGCTCATGGCTGGAGAGCCTAGCAGCCCGGCCCGTGGTCGCGCGGCTACTCGACCTGAAAGCAGTCGACTGATTGCGTCCCGAACGGCTCGAGGCGTCAGACGAGCGCGGCGAGGTACTCCGCGATCGCCGACAGCGGAAGCACGTCGGACACGACGCCCGCGCGCACCGCAGCGCCAGGCATGCCATAGACGACCGCGGTCTCCTCGGACTCGGCGAGGACGGTGCCCCCGGAGTCGCGAATGGCTCGCGCGCCTTCGACGCCGTCGTCGCCCATGCCGGTGAGGATCACGCCGACGCAGCGGGGCCCCGCAGCCGCAGCGGCGCTCTTCAACAGGCGATCGACGCTGGGGACGTACCTGTCGCCTGGGCTCGCGGGGCCGACCTTGAGGCGGAGCTCGCCGTCCCGCATCGACACGTCCATGCACTGGCGGCCAGGGCAGACGAAGCCGGTGAGCGCAGCGACACGATCGCCCTCTTGCGCTTCGGCGGTACGCACGGGACCGCGGCGATCGAGGCGCTCGGCAAAGGTGCGCGTGAACTTGTCGGGCATGTGCTGCGCGACGACCATGCCGATCATCGACGTCGGCGGAATGCGGCCGAAAATCTCGAGCAGCGCCGAGGGACCACCGGTCGAGCTGCCAATCGCGACGAGGCGCGTGGGCGGCTCGTACGGAGCGACGCGCGCGCCTTCGATCGCCGTGCCGCGCGCTCCGCTCTTGGCTTCGGGGCCCCAATTGCCGCTCGCGGGCGCAGGGCGACGCGATGCCGGCGGCGCGAAGGCGACGGGTCGAAGCGCACGCACGAGCAGCACCTTCGAGAGGATTTGCTCGCGAAGGTCCGAAGCGTCGGGCGAGATCTGGCGATCGGGCTTGGTGACGAAGTCGAGGGCGCCGAGCTCGAGCGCCTTGAAGACGTTCTCTTTCTGCGCGTAGCTCGAGACCACGATGACGGGCGTCGGCTGCTTCGACATGAGGATGCGCAGGAAGGTGAAGCCATCCATGCGCGGCATCTCGAGGTCGAGCGTGATGACGTCCGGCTTCAGCAGCGTCGCGAGGCGCAGCGCCTCTTCGCCGTCGGCCGCTTTTCCCACGACCTCGACCTCACCGTGGTCGGTGAAGATCTCGGCGATGTTGCGGCGGTTGTAGGCCGAGTCGTCGACGACGAGGAGGCGTATTTTCGGAAGAGCGGACAAGCGCCTCCAATCTACTCCGAGACGCGAGCTACTCGAAGCGCGGAAACACCGGGGTGGGCTTTCGGTAGACCAAATCTTCCTTCAGGTGGAGGAGCTCGAACGCCGTCGATACGTTGAGAAGCGACTCCGAGTGCCCGAGGAGAAGGACCCCGCCAGGGACCAGGCGGTCTTGGAAGATGTCGATGACGCGGCGCCGCGCGTGGGTGTCGAAGTAAATCAGGACGTTGCGGCAAAACACGGCGTCGACGCGGCCGAGGATGCGGGCCTTGTCCTCGTCGAGCAGGTTCATCTGGCCGAAGTGGCACATCATGCGGATGCGATCGGCAACGTGGGCACCCTCGCCGCGCTCGGTGAAATACTGCCTTTTCATGTCGTGCGAGGTCACACGGAAGGCCGCGTTGCCATAGATGCCGCGGCGGGCGGCGGTGATGCAGCGCTTCGAGATGTCGGAGCCGAAGATGCGGACGTCCCAGCCGTCGAAGAGCCCCGAGCCGTGAATCAACATGGCGATGGTGTAGACCTCCTCCCCCGTCGAGCAGCCCGCACTCCACACGTGGAGGCGCCGCTTGGTCGCGTTCTTCTGCGCGAACATCGGGAGAAGCTCTTTCTGGAAGGCGCGGAGCTGGAAGTCCTCACGAAAAAAGTAGGTTTCGTTCGTGGTGAGGAGCTCCACCGCCTCGTCCCACTCCGCCTGCGCGAGCGGGTGGAAGCGGAGGTACTGGTAGTACTCGGCGAAGCTCGTGAGGCCGAGCACACCGAGGCGCTCACGCAGGCGTCGGGCGATCGAGGCGCGCGCCTCTATGCCGACGGTGATCCCGATGCGCGCGCCGAAGAGATCGCGAAGAAGCCGGAACTCTTCCGGCTTGATCGCCGGATCGTCCATGAGCGCAGGGTTTCGACCCATGGCTCGTCGTCAACCCTCGAAACCCGGGGGCGGGCGGAGCGAGAGCGCGTTCGTGAGGGCGTCGCGTACGACGGGCTCTCTCTCGCGCTCGAGGCGCGCACGCAGGAGCGCTTGCGCGCTCGGGCTCTTGCTCTGACCGAGAAGCTCCGACGCGAGGCGCCGTACCTCCCACGACTCGTGATCCAGTGACATGCCGAGGCGCGCCAGAGCGCGGGCGTCGAGGTTGGTGGCGAGGCTCGACAGCGCGAGCTTCACGACCTCGGAGTCGGGGTGGACGAGCGCATCGAAGAGAGCGTCCTCGCGCTCACCCGAAGTGCCGAAGCGATCGATTGCTTCGACGGCGGCGCAGGCGATCTCGGCCGACGGACTGTGCACACGCGCGCGCGCAGCCGCGAAGCCGCGCGCCTTGTCGGCCTCTCCGAGAGCACGGAGCGCACTGACGACGAGCTCGTGATCCTCGGAGGACTCGACGAGGTTCGCGAGCGGCTCCGCGCGGCCGAGCTGACCAAGCGCGCGCACCGCGGCGAGCCGGACCTCGCGCTCCTCGTCGGCGAGCGCGAAGGCGACGTTCTCGCCTGCCTTCTTGCCACCGACCAAAGCGAGCGCTTCGACCGCGACGCGACGGGCGCGAGGATCGCGATGAGCAATGGCGCGCTCGAGAAAAAGCACGCCTTCGTCCGTCTTTTCACTTGGGCGGGTGGGCACCAGCGCCGCCCCCGCTATCGCTTGCGCGCCCGTCGGGTCGATGGAGGCGAGCAGCGCCGACGCTTCCTCTGGGTACCACACGCCGAGCGCTGCGAGCGCCGTCACCGCGGCGAGCGACGCGCGCGCGTCTTCGTGCCACGTCAGTGGGATTAGTCGCTCGAGATCCTCGGGCTCACCGAGCAGACCGAGCCCCTTGATCGAGGCGAGCACCACATCGCCTTCCGGATCGAGGAGTCCTCCGCGCAGGCCGCCCAAGATCGCCGCGTCGTCGGGAAGCGGCGAGAGCCGCGGCAACATCGAGAGGATCGTGGCGCGCGTCCGCGGGGGCGAAGCGGACACGAGACGCGAGATGGATGCCGCCGCGGCGCCGCCGAAAAGCTCGAGCCCGTGGACCGCGCTCTCGTCGACCTCCTGGTCGTCGAGCGCGGCGACGAGCGCTGGCAGATCGACGACGTCCTGAAGGAGCCCCAGCGCAACGAGCCCCGCACCACGCGCGCGCGGATCGCTTGCGTCGTCGGCGAGCTTGCGAAGGTGCGCATGGGCGCGCGTCGAGCTTTGAAGCGCCTTGCGCGCGCGCTCGAGGACGTCGGCCTCGAGCGGCTCCAGCGTGAGCCAGGACGCCAGCGCCTGGGCGGCCTCACGCGCGACCGTCGGCGATGCGTCACCCGTGGCGAACACGAGAGCGATCAGCGCGGCCTCCTCACGCGAGCGCGACGCTGCGACGATCGCGTGCCGGCGGTAGAGCGGCTGGTTCGCGAGCGGCTCGAACACAGTCCACGGGAGTCGGGCATCGAGCCGTGCGAGCGCATCGAGCGCGGCAAGCGTGAGCATCAAGTCGTTCGAGGCGAGGCACGCCGTGAGCGACACGACCGCGAGCTCGCGCTCGTCCTCGCCTGCTAGACCGGCGCGGCCCAGCGCCTCGGCAGCGGCGATGCGTACGTTCGCGTCGTCGTCGGTCAGCGCGCGGGTGAGCGCCTCGACCCCACGCGTATCGGGCAGGCCCGCGCAGATCTCGACGACGAGCTTCCGACCGTCGGCGTCGAGGTCGGCGAGGAGCGCAATCGCCGGCGCGAGGACATCGGGTCCCATCGCGATCATTGCTTCGACGGCGGCGTTCCGAAGGCCGATGTCTTCCTTCTCGGCGAGCGCTCGCTCGAGCAAACGAATGAGCTCGTCCTTCGGCCCTACCGCGGGCGCGAGGTTCGCCGCTTCTTTGCGTACGCGCCAGTCGGTGTCCCCGAGCGCGCGCACGAGCAGCGCGGGGACGTCCTCGCCACGAAGCTCGGCAAGGCGCCGTACGGCAAGGCGACGCGTCTCGGGATCGGTGTCCTCGAGCAACCGCGTGATCTCGACGACGTCGGCGGTCATTCTGAGCGACCCTCGCCTTGCAGTGCGCTCGCTTGAATGGCGCCCGATGCGACGAGCGACTCGGTGAGGTCACCGAAGCGGCTGGTGTCGAGCACGAACACCATGTGCTCGTCGTGCGACGTGACGCCCGTGATGCCGCGCACGTCCTCGCCACCGCCGAGCGCTGGGGCGGCGCGGAGATCCTTGCCGCCCGTGCCGAAGACCTCGGTGACGCTGTCGACGACGAGCGCGACCAACCGCGCACCGACGTCGACGAGTATCCATTTCGTGCGGCGTGTGGCGGCGCCGGCGACGAGCCCGAAGCGCGTGCGAAGATCGACCACTGGCACGACCTCGTCACGGTAATCGGCGACACCGCTCACCCACGCGGCTGCGTTCGGAAGCGCGACGACCTTGAGCGGATTCACGATCTCGCGCACGTGGTGGATCGGCAGCGCGTAGTGGACGTCGCCAATCAAAAATCCGACGAGGTTCTTCAGCGGATCGTGGCGGTAGCGAGCGATGGCCACGGTCAGGACGACTCCAGCGTGCGATGAAGATCGAGGAGAACCAAGATGACCCCTTCGGGCCGGCCGATGCCGAGGATGTGCGCCGGCTGATCGCCGCCGAGCACGTTGGCCGGCTCGATTTGGCTGTCGGCCAGGCGGTGCACTTGAAGCACTTCGTCGACGAGGAGCCCAATGAGCTCATCGCCGCGATCGACCAGGAGAATGCGGGTCTTGCCGTCGCTCGGCGCCTCGGGAAGACGAAGTCGACGACGCAAATCGACGACCGTCACGAGCCGACCTCGCACGCTGACGACGCCGATTACGTTGCGCGGCGCGCGTGGCACCTCGGTCATCGGCGGCGGCTTCAAGATCTCGGCGATCAACGCGATGTGGACACCGTAAAGGTCGCCAGCCAGGTTGAACGCGAGGTACTCGGTGCGCTTACCGAGCTCGCCTGCGCGTCGCATCGCAGCGCGCTGCTCCTGGCGACGACGTACGACGCTCGCCACGTCAGGCTCTTCCTTCGGCGAGGTAACGATCTTTGTCGCCGGCGAGAACCTCTTCGATGAGCGCGGCGGCGTCGAGCACGAGCGCCACCCGCTGATCGCCGAGCTCGGTCGCGCCTGCAAAGCCGCGCACGGCCGACAGAGATTTTCCGAGCGCCTTGATGACGATGTCTTGCTGGCCAATCAGCTTGTCGACGACGAACCCGAGCTTGCGGTTCGCCACCGCGCCCACCACGACGAAGCTCTTGCCGGGGGGGTTCGCTCCGTTCTTCTCGAAGCCGAAGAGACGCGCGAGGCGGCAGATCGGCAAAGTGCGACCGCGCTGGTTCATGACCTCGCGACCTTCGACGGTGCGCACGTCTTTCTCGTCGAAGGTGATGGCCTCTTCCACGCTGGCGAGCGGCATGGCGTAAACGCGGCCGGCGATCTCGACCATCAGGACGCTGATGATCGCGAGCGTGATGGGCAGCGTGATCGTCATCTTGGTGCCGATGCCGATCTCACTCGAGATGTCGATCACGCCGCCGAGCTTGTTGATGTTCGTCTTGACGATGTCCATCCCGACGCCGCGCCCCGAGATATCGGTGGCCTCGAGCTTCGTGGTGAACCCGGGGAGGAAGACGAGCGCCAGGATCTCGCGCGACGACAGCTCCTTCGCCTGCTCCTCGGTGACGAGCCCCTTGCGCACCGCGCTCGCGAGCAGGAAAGCCGGCTCCATGCCGATGCCGTCGTCCTCGACCTCGAGCACGACGTGGTTGCCCTTCTGAAAAGCATTGAGCGCGATCGTTCCCACGGGCGGCTTGCCGACCCTGAGGCGATCGTCGCGTGACTCGATGCCGTGATCGATCGCGTTACGGATCATGTGCATCAACGGATCGGAGAGCTCCTCGACGATGAGCTTGTCGATCTCGGTCTCGGCCCCAGCGACCACCAGGTGAACCTGTTTGTCGTGCTCGCGGGAGATCTGCCGGACGATGCGCGCGAGCTTGTCGAAGGCCTGGCCGAGCGGGACCATGCGCACTTCGAGGATGCCGTTCTGCATCTGCGCGAGGTTGCGCTCGAACGCGCGGTTCAGTCGATGAAGCTCGGATGCGAGCTCGCGTGACTCGAAGCGCTTCACGCGCTCGGCGAGCTTGGAGATTGCCGTGCGCACGATCGCCAGCTCGCCGACGATGTTCATGAGGTGGTCGAGCTTGCGAATGTCGACTCGAACGGTCTGGCTAACGGACCGCAGCGACATCTCGCGACCGCCGCCGGTGCTGGGCTCGTTGGCGATCGTGACGTCACGTGGCGGACGTGGGCCTTCGCTGCGAGGCACATGCTCGAGCGGCGCCGTTTGGTGCACGGCGCGCGGGAGGGGGGCGATCACGCCCGCCGGCTGGGCGTGCGTGCGGCTCTCGTCGGGCCAGACGGGTACTTCGAGCTCCTTGGCGACGCCGGGCGCACCTGGAATCACCGAGGCGTCGCGGGGCATCGAGGGCGCGACGGTCTTCATGCCGCGGCGACGCACTTCTTCGACGGCGACGTGCGGCCCGCCCATCGCGGCGACGAGCGTGTCGACCGCGCTGTGGCTCGCCATCAAGATCTCGAGCTCGATGCTGTCGCTGTCACCAGCGCCGCCCGTGGGGAGGTACGTGATGATCTCGCCGTGCGGGCGCGCCTTCGCCTTGAGCTCGTCGAGCGCGGTATCGATCGTCGCCAGCGCGAACTGCACGCGCAGGCGAAACAGCGAAACCCCAGCCTGGATGTTCGTGCGAAGCCGGTGCTCTTCGTACTCGGTGAGCACGCCGAGGAGCCCCGGATCGAGCTCGTACTGCGCCACCGGGCTCGCGCCACCGCCGGCCCTCGGGTGAGCGAGCTGACCGAGCGCGAGGAGCAGCGCTTTCACGTCGGCCGCCGGCTCTAGCGAGTCGCCTCGTTCGGCACCGAGGATGCGGCCATAGAGCTCGACCGCGCGAAAGAGGAGGTCGAGCACGGAAGGCGTGAGCTCGAGACGCCCGAGACGAAGATCGTCGAGCACGTCCTCGAGCTCGTGCGAGAGCCCCGTCATGAGCGCAGCACCGA
>CAXSGV010000041.1:0-3839 GCA_964236615.1 uncultured Polyangiaceae bacterium | reverse complement strand
GCGGGCCATCGCGTCGGCGTAGGCGATGCGCTGGATCGGCAGCGTGATCTCGGGGCCGCCGACGCGCTGGAAGACCTGGGCGATCATCCGCTCGTTCACATCGAGCACGTCCTCGAGCTCGTGCGAGAGCCCCGTCATGAGCGCAGCACCGAAGAGACCCGCGAGGCCCTTCAGCGTGTGGACGCCGCGGAAGACGTCGTTCACGAGCTCGGGATCGTTGCGGCCCGACTTCGTGAGCTCGTCGATAGCGAGGAGATCGCGACCGAGGACGTCGATCAGCTCCTGGGCTTCGGAGAAGAACTCTTCACGGGCCTTGTCCGACGAGTCGCCGGTCTGGTTGCCGCCCACTTAACCCGTCGCCTCGACGCCAAGGAGCTTGCCGCACGCCGTGCGGAGCTGCTCGGCAGTGAAAGGCTTGGCCACGTAGGCGTTCGCGCCGAGAGCCAGACCGCGCTCGACATCGCGCTCCGAAGCGAGGGTCGAGATGATCACGAGCGGAATCGAGCTGTGGTGCTCCGACTTCCGAATGAAGTGAATGAGCTCGAGGCCGTTGATGTCGGCCATGTTGATGTCGGTGATGATGAGATCGTAAGGCCCGCGCGGCAGCAGCCGCATCGCGTCGAACCCGCTCGTGGCCTCGGTGACCTCGCAGCCGCCGACCGCATCTGCGAAGACGGCATCTTCGAGGATGGCGCGCACGAGTGCGCGAGCGGACGAGGAGTCTTCGACGACCAGGACTTTGCGCATCGCCCTTTGGGGAGCTTACACCCGCTAGGTAACGGGGGGCCAAGCGACGCGCGCCTCCTTCTGCCCTATCCTGGCGAACGTGACTCCCTCTACGCCGCCGACGCGCACGGCCGCCATGCTCGTGATCGGAAACGAGCTGCTCTCCGGCAAGGTCGAAGAGAAGAACGTCGCGGCGCTCGCGAAGACGCTCTACACGCTCGGGATTTCGCTCCGGCGCGTGGTGTTCGTGCAGGACGACATCGCCGAGATCGCGCGCGAGGTGAGCGCGCTCGCCTCGACCCACGATCACCTGTTCACCTCCGGCGGGGTGGGTCCGACCCACGACGACGTCACGATTGAGGCGGTCGCACACGCGTTCGGTGTCGGCGTCGTCGAAAGTCCAACGATGGCCGCAATGCTGCGCGCGCATTACGGCGACCGATGCACCGAAGGCCACCTTCGCATGGCGCTCATCCCCGAGGGTGCCGCGCTCGAGACCACCGCGGATGTCCGATGGCCGACGGTTCGGTTCCAGAACACCTGGTTGATGCCCGGCATCCCGGAGGTCTTCCAGATGAAGATCCCGGTCATCGTGGCGAAGCTCGGCGCGGGCTCGGCCTTCCTTTCGTGTGCGGTCTACACGAAGATGGACGAGGGCGCTCTCAAGCCGCTGCTCGATGCGATCGTCCTCGGTCACCCCGACGTGAGCGTCGGCTCCTACCCGAAGTGGCTCGACCCCGCCTACGCCACCAAGCTCACCTTCGACGGCCGGGACCAAGATCGGGTCCACGCGGCCCGCGACGCTTTCCTCACGCTCCTCCCGCCGGGAGAGCCTCAAAAAATCGAGTGATCCCGTCAGGGCTTCGGCGGGTCGGAGCCCCGGAGCGGCCCCCGCTCGACGATAACTTCGCGGGTTTCTCCCCCATGACGCACCACAAGACGTACCTTCGTGCCGACCTTGCCGGAAAGCGCCTGGTGCAGATCCTCGGGAGACAAGTCACGCGCCGTTCGGCCGTCGACCGAGACCACCTCGTCGTCGACTTGCACGCCGGCGTGGGCCGCCGGCATATCCGACGGGGCCTCGCGCACGAACACCCGACCATCTCTGTTGTCCTTGCCCAAGACGGCGCCGACTGACCCTGTCCACGATCCACTGCATCCACTGCAAGCAACGCCGCAAGTAAACAGAAAAGCGAGAAGCAAGCCCGCCGGCCTTCCCGCGATCCAAGTCGTTGCTTTCATTCCCTGCCAATAGCTACACTCCATCGCAAGGCCCCGTCCGAAACTCCTATGTGGAAGCTGGTCATCGAGGACGACGAAGGGAAGCGGACAGTTGTTCCGCTGACGCGCGACGACTACTCGATCGGTCGCAAGGAGGGGAACACCATCCGCCTCACGGAGCGAAACGTCTCGCGTGATCACGCGAAGCTCCGGAAAAAGAACGGTGCCGCAGGCCCCCCTATCTTCGCTCTCGAAGATTGCACCAGCTACAACGGCGTCTACGTCAACGGGCTGCGCGTCGCCCAAACGCACGACCTCACGCACGGCGATCTGATTCAAATCGGCGATTACCGCATCGTCCTCCAGGACGATGCCATCACCGACCAATCCTCGCCGCCGCTCGTCCCCGACGACATGAAGGCCACGATCCCGCACGGGGTCTCCGGCGCGGTCAGCGCCACCACGCGCGGCTCGTTGCTGCTCGAGCGTCCGAACCGCCTCGTCATGCTTGCCGGCCCCACCCCCGGCGCGGAATATCCGCTGAATCAAGAGCGCATGACGGTCGGCCGCGCTGAAGACGCCACCATCAGCATCAACCACAACTCGGTATCTCGCCTGCACTGCGAAATTCATTCGCTGGGTGAGGGTCGCTACGAGATCGTCGACAAGGGCTCGTCCAACGGCGTGCGGGTCAACTCGTCCGACCTTCGCCGCGGCATCATCGAGGCCGGCGACATCATCGAGCTCGGCGACGTGAAGTTCAAATTCGTCGGCGCGGGCCAGATCTTCCTCCCCGGCGTCAACGACAGCCAGCAGCTCGAGTCCATCGGCGATCGCGCAGGCACTGCCGCCTCGACCCGCCGCTCGAACAGCTCGCTCGTCCCCTTCATCTTCCTCGGCGCCCTGGCCGCAGCGATCATGGTCGGTGGCTGGGCCTTCAAGCGCCAGCACGCGCTCAAGAACGACCGCGCACAGGACGTGACCGCGTCACCTGAGGACATCGAGCGCAGCGTCCTCACCGAGGCCAAGCGCATCTGCGACATCGGTCGCTGCGAAGAAGCGCACGATCGCATCATGACCATCGCCTCCGGCTCGGCGTTGCGCGAAAGCGACGACTTCCGTCTCATCGAGGTCGCCTGGGCCAACGCGATGCTCGAGCGCGCCGAGCAAGAGACCGACCTCCAGAAGAAGAAGGCGATCCTTCACCAGATCGAGCGCACCGAGACCGTCGACGCGACACGACGCAAGCAAGCGAACGAGCGCCTCCAAGCCATCGACAAGGAGGAGCAGGCCGCCGTGCAAACGCCGCCGCACCCGCTCGCAGCCAAAGACTCAGGCCTCCGCGTCGTGCCGACGAGCCCCGCCACGGCACCGCCGACGCGGGTGCCGCCGCCGGACACCACGACAGCCCCGACGCACACGACGCCGAAGCCCGTCCCGGTTCCGGCCTCGGGCAGTGTCTACGAAGAAGCGCGCACGCTCATGCTCACGAATCCGGACGCGGCGAAACAGAAGCTCCTGAAGCGCTTCGTGAGCGGCACCGCCAACCGCGACGAGCTCTGCCTCCTACGCACAATCTGCAAGAACCCGCCGCGCGACATGGTCCTCAAGGAGGACGTGCAGAAGAAGCTCGCCGAAAAGAGCTGGGCCTGCGAGTAGCGCGAAGCGCGTAGCAACACCGCGAGGCTGTGACGGCCGCGAGGGAGACGTGAGTCGCGAGCGGGGGGCGCTGGACGGTCCATGGTTTGATGGCCGCGGGGTAGAAACACGCGAGGCTGGGACGGTCGCGTGGGACACGTGAGTCGCGAGCTGGAGCGCTGGACGGTCCATGGTTTGATGGCCACGGGGGACGTCACATGTGTAACGGGGACCCTTCCACGGTCCATTGTCGA
>CAXSGV010000040.1:20460-22101 GCA_964236615.1 uncultured Polyangiaceae bacterium | reverse complement strand
ATGACCGACAAGACCACCGTCACGATCGCTACCCCCCGCGCGGGCACCATCGTCGAGACGCGCGGCAAAGTCGGCGAGCTCTGCCTCGTCCACGCGGTCCTCGTGGTCTTCGACCTTGCCGCGGGCGTCACCCAACCGGGCGCACGAACGAACGGCACGAACGGCAATGGCACCGTGAAGGACGACGGCCCCGCCGCCACCGCCGTAGGCGACATTCGCGAGCACCTCCCAGGTATGGGCGGTAGCAAGCCGTCGCACGGAACCGGGGGGGCACTTGAATCGGCGTATTTCAACGAGAAGCCGCTCGCGACCCCTGCAACGCGCAAAGCCGCCCGCGATCTGGGCATCGATCTGAAGCAGGTTCCTCCGACGGGGCCCCAAGGCCGCGTGACGAAAGAAGACGTCACCTCCTTCAAGCCGGGCTCGTCCCCCGCGTCTCGGTCCGCCGACGCGCCGCCGCGGACGAGCGCGCCTGCGCACGGCTCGCCCGCATCGCGCTCGGCCCCCGCGCGTGAGCCCGTTTCGATCACGGCCCCCAGCGCGACCCAATCGGCGCTCGAGGAGCGTGTCCCCTTCGCCGGGATGCGCCGCAAGATCGCGACGAAGATGCAGACGTCGACCCAGACCGCCGCGCACTTCACCTTCGTCGAGGAGTGCGACGTCGGCCGTTTGCAGGAGCTGCGCGCGCGCCTCAAGCCGGTCGCGGCCGAGGCCGGCGTGAAGCTCACGTTCCTCCCGTTCATCGTGAAGGCCGTCGTGGCCGCGCTGAAGAAGCACCCGATCCTGAACAGCGCGCTCGACGAGTCGAAGAACGAGCTCGTCTACCGCAAATACGTGAACATCGGCATCGCCGCCTCGACCGACGCGGGCCTCATGGTCCCCGTGGTGAAGGACGCCGACCGCAAGAACCTCCTCGACATCGCCCGCGAGATCGATCGCCTCGGTAGCGAAGCGCGGGCAGGGAAGTCGAACGTCGCAGATCTCTCGGGCTCGACCTTCACGATCACCTCGCTCGGCGCCCAGGGCGGTCTCTTCGCGACGCCGATCATCAACTTCCCCGAGGTCGGCATCCTCGGCGTTCATCAGATCAAGCGAAAGCCCGTGGTGAAGGACGACCAGATCGTGATCGGTGACGTCATGCTGCTCTCGCTTTCGTTCGATCACCGCATCGTCGACGGTCACGTGGGCGCCGCGTTCGCCTACGACATCATCCGCTACCTCGAAGATCCCGACCGGCTGATGCTCGAAATCTGAGGTCGAGCGCCGAACGCTCACCCTCTCGGCGTTCAGCGCGAGCAGTCGTCGGTCCACTGCAGGCCACAGGGCTTCAGCGCCGGCTGCGGCGTCACGAGCTTGCCCAAGATCGCGGGTGTTGCGGTGAAGCCGATGGCGATCGACACCGAGTCGCAAGGCGCGCCGGTGTTGTCCTGTTTCACGTCGTTCACGATGTCCTGCCCACTGCAGATCAGATCTTTGGCTGCCACGTAGCCGCCGCTGTCCCCGCAGAGGTAACGCGTGGTGTCGAGTGGATCCGTGAGCACCTCGAGGGCTGTCAACAGGCGGGACGCTGGCCAACGTCCAGTGAGAACGCCGTCGTCGATCCGAAAGCCCGCGCCGTCGCGAACGAGTGTGCCGACGACG
>CAXSGV010000040.1:0-20450 GCA_964236615.1 uncultured Polyangiaceae bacterium | reverse complement strand
AATAAGCAGGAGAGGCTGATCGGCAAGGCGGCAAGCGGGAAGTCGAACGTGGCGACAAAGCGGTGGTTCGACACGTACGCGTTCGTGTCGACCGCGCGTGGAATGTAAGGGGGCGCGGTCTCTCCGACGAGCGACGTCGGATTGACCGTCCAGCGATCGGTACCGTCGCGTTTGGGAGGCTTGGGCACGCCGCCCTCCTCGACCCCCTCGTTTCCGCTCGAGTCGAAGGCGGCAACCTCGATGCGAGGATCGTTCGCGGCGCCGTTGTAGCCGCGGATACGAATCAAGAGGCCGTAATAGCCGCTGGCGATGCTCTCGTTGACGTTCGTTGGCGAGAACCCGCTCGAGACCCGCGCGAGGGAATCGAGAAGAACGGCGCCCGTGTTGTCCCGGCCTCCTTCGAAATCGCACCGCGTCTTGGCGTTACCGAGCGCTCGGCACGACGAAGGAAAGTCGGGCAGGGGACACGTGCACACGCCGTCGAGGTCGAACCCGAACGTCGATGGCACGCCCGCGTCGCGGCCGATGCCGAAGTCGATGGTCGTCAGCGCGTCGACGATCTCGAGCGTGCCCTCGCCGGCCCCGTCGTCGCTCGCAGGTCGCGCAGGCCAGCGTGCGAGCGTGCACCGGTTGCCGCCGTCGCCGTCCGGCGCCGCGTCGACGGCCGCTTCGACGGGCGGCGCCGGCTCGAGCAACGACGTGTTGTAGATGCTGCAGCTGAACGCGAGCGCGATCGGCAAGCTGGTCACGACGAGGACAACCCACGATCGACGGTGCAGACGCAGCATGCCGCACGAAGCTACCGCGTTTCGTTGACGAAGGTGGAACGCTCCCCCTACGATCGAGTGTTCGCAGGTGACGATGAAAACAGACGCCCGTCACCTCACCATGCTGCTCGCGTGCGCCCTCGGGCCTCTCGCCGCAAGCGCGCCGGCACACGCTCAGGCACCGGCGCCTAGCGGCGACCGCGTGCAGTCTGCCGCGGCGGAGTACGACGCGGGACGTCGCGCGTTCATGGAGCACAAGTTCGAAGAAGCCGCGGTGCACTTCGAGAACGCGTGGCACGACGCTCCACGCGCAGAGGCCCTGCGCAACGCCATCCGCGCACGCAAGGAGGCCAAGCAGTTCGCGCGCGCGGCCACGCTTGCGGCGATGGGTGAGCGCGTCTACGCCGACGACGCGACCACGATGGTCGTCGTGCAACAAACGCTCAGCGAGTCGGCCGCGAAGCTCCACAAGGTAACCCTGGCGTGTAGCCCGGAGTGCGGGATCGCGGCGGATGGGCGCGCGGTGACCGTCGAGGACGGCAAGCGGCTCACGTTCTTCCTCGATCCGGGTCCGCACGACGTCCTCGTGACGTGGAGCGACGATCGCTCGAAGGCGATCAAGATCACAGGCAATGCGGGCGGCTCCGAGGAGCTGTCATTCGAGGCACCGCCCGTGCCGCCACCTCCGCCCACGCCGATCGTGGTCCCGATCGCGCCCGAGAAGCCTGCGCCGGTGCACGAGAAGCCGCTTGGTCCGGTCGTGTTTTTCATCGGCGCCGGACTCACGGCCGCAGGGTTGGCGGGCACGATCGTCTCGGGCCTCGACGCGAAAAACAACCCAGGCGAGGAGGCCGTTCGGCGCGATTGCGTCGGGCTCGGCGAGAGCTGCCCGACCTACCAGCAAGGGCGCGACGCGCAGTTGCGCACGAACATCCTCCTGGGCGCGACCGTCGGTGTCGGCGTTCTGACCGGCGTGGTTGGGTTGTTCTTTACCCAATGGTCCTCCCCCACGACGCAAAATAAGCCGCGAAACGGGCGCCTCACGTGGTCGCCGTCGGTCGCTGCCGTGCCTGGGGGGGCCCATGTAGGGCTTGCGGGCTCCTTCTGAACGGCTTCTCGAAGTAGCGGGTGTCGAGCGGGTATCGAGCGCTCGGCGATAAAGGGTGGTTTAATGCGCCTTGGAGGCCTGAGCCCCTGACGAAGTTTCTCGCGAACGAAGGAGAGGTCGAGCGTCTCGACCGGTTCGAGCTCATCGCCGAGTTGGCGAGCGGTGGGATGGCGACCGTTTTCCTCGCACGCCTCGGTGGCGTCGGCGGGTTCCAACGCTTTGTGGCGATCAAGCGCCTCCACCCGCACCTCGCCCGCGAGCACGAGTTCATCCAGATGTTCCTCGACGAGGCTCGCCTTGCTGCGCGCCTGCACCATCCACACGTCGTTCCCATCCTCGAGATCGGTGAAAGCGAGGACGGTTACTACCTCGTCATGGAGTACATCGAGGGCGACACACTAGCGCGGCTCATGGCGCGCTCGGCGCAGGCCGACAAGCCGATGCCGCCCGAGGTTGCCGTGTGCGTCGCGATCGACACGCTCGCAGGCCTGCACGCCGCGCACGAGCTCCTCGACGACGAGGGCAAGCCGCTCGAGATCGTCCACCGCGACGTTTCGCCCCAGAACATCCTCATTGGCGTCGATGGCTCGGCGCGCATCACCGACTTCGGCGTCGCGCGCGCGGCGACGCGGCTCACCACCACGCGCTCCGGGCAGCTCAAAGGCAAGCTCTCGTACATGGCGCCCGAGCAAGCCCGCGGCAAGCCGTGCGATCGGCGCGCTGACATTTTCGCGATGGGCATCGTGCTCTGGGAGACCCTAGCGAAAAAGCGCCTATTCAAGGGCGAGGGCGAGGCGGACACACTCAACCGGGTCCTCTACGAGCCCATCCCCACGCTGCGCTCGGCGAACCCGATGGTGCACCCTGATCTCGAGGCGGTCGCGATGAAGGCGCTCGAGCGCGAGCGCGAAGCTCGCTTCGCGACCTGCTCCGAGATGGCCGATGCGCTGGAGGCGGCAGCCCGCAGCGCGGGCGTCTCGGGGGTGCACAAGGACGTGTCGACGCACCTCGACGCCGTGATTGGCACCGACATTTCGCAGCAGCGTGACGCCGTGCGCGCCTGGCTCGCCCGCAGCGAGCCGAGCAAATCCGATCCGCGGCACGATGGCGCGAAGACCAAGCGCCCGCCCAAGAAAAACGAGCTCGCGTCCGCCACCAAGATTGAAGCCGCGGGCGTCTCCCGCGACGCCAAGCCCGGCGGCGATTCGAGCTCCAACGTATCGAGCGTCTCTTCTGCCGTGCTCGAGGCGGCGCCAGATGCGGCTGCCTCCTCGGGCGTGTCGCAGGCGGGAAGCAGCGTCGTCCCATACCGCGCCGAAGCGCCGCCGAACCGCTCGCGCGCCGGCTGGGTGGTCGCGGCGATCTCGACGCTGCTGCTCGTGGCAGGCGCGGCGTTCGTGAAGTTCCGCCCCGCGCCGACCGAGATGACGAGCTCCCCGCCGACCGGCAACTTGCCAGCGCACGGACCAAACGACGCTCCCACCACGCCTTCCGCGACCGCCCCGAGCGCGACGCCCATCGCGTCGACAGCAGCGCCGTCGAGCGCAGCGGTCGCACCGGCCGCGTCAGCCACGCAAGCCACGCCTGCAGCGTCGGCGACGACGGGCACATCGCCGTCGCGTCCCCGGCCAAACCGTGTGCCGCACACGACGAAGCCGGTGACCAGTGCGCCGCCGGTGGCGTCGACGCCCGTGCTCCCCGACGACATCTCTCATAATCCGTACCGCTAGCTCCGAAACATGCGCACGCGATCGATGACGGCGAGTCAGAGGCGAAGACGCGCGTTGTTCGCAGCGCTCTTCGCTGCAAGCTTCGTCGCGTGCGTGTCGACGCGCGGGCCGGAGCTCGAGCCGCGTTATGTCGCGCTCCACAACGCGTTCGCGGCGATGGGCCTCGCAGAGGTCGGACCGCTGCAGCAGGGCTCGCTCGCCGAGGGGCGCGAGGCACGACTCGTCATCGAGCTCGGAAGCCAGTGCACGACGCTCGTCGCCATGGGCGGCCAGGGCGTGAAGGACCTCGACGTCACGCTGCTCGATCCCGCCGGCAAGCCGATCGCCCACGACACGACGAGCGAGCCGCAAGCGGTCGTGCGCGCGTGTGTCGAGACCGCCGGCGCGTACACGTTGCTCGTGAAGATGAAGGCCGGCGGCGGTGATTTCGTCGCGGCGACCTGGACGGGCGGCGTCGGACCCGGGGGTGGAGGTGCCGCCGCCAACGGCACGGCGACCGCTGCATCGCTGGTCGGGGCAGGCACGTGCGAGTCGCCGATACCGGTGGTCGCCGGCACCTACAACGGCACGACGGCGCGTGGCGACAGCGAGAACGAAGGCTCGTGCGCGACGTCCTCGTCACGCGAGCTCGTCTACCGTCTCGAGGTCGCGACGCGGCAGCGCGTGGTGGTCGAGGTCGACCCGCGCTTCGACGCCGTGCTCTACATGCGCAAGGGCGAGTGCTCCGACTCCGACTCCGAAGTCGCGTGCAACGACGACGTCGGGCACGGTCACTCTTCGAAGCTCGACGAGGTCCTCGACCCGGGCACCTATTTCGTCTTCGTCGACGGCTACCAAAACGAAGGCGGCAGCTACAAGATGAACATCGCGATGAACGACGTGCCCTCGCTCGCCGAGGTGTGTCGGCAGTCGCGCGCGTTGCCGATCGGACCGGCGGTCAACGGATCGACCTCGACGGCCTACGATCACGCGCAGGCCAGCTGCGGCGAAAATGCGAAGGGACCAGACACCCTCTACAAGCTCGACATCGCGCAGCGCTCACGCGCGCGCATCACGCTTCACTCCGATGACTTCGCGCCCGTCGTACACGTGCGCAAAGTGTGTACGGACGAGGCCTCCGAGGTCGGCTGCGCGGACTCGAGCACCGTCGACGAAGAGGCCACCTTCGTCGGTCTGCTGGACCCCGCGATCTACGCGGTCTTCGCCGACTCCTCCGACCACGACGCCGACGGTCGCTACCAGCTCACCGCCGAGATCGCGCCCGAGCAGGGCTCCGGCACGCCGGGTGACGGTTGCGGCGACGCAGTTCCGCTGCCGAGCACGGAGACCACGGTGAGCGGCGACACCTTCCTCGCGCGCGACGACGTTGCCGGGCGGTGCGGCGGCGCGGGTGGCGCTGACGTCGTTTACCGTATCGAGCTGACGAAGCGCTCGCGTGTCACGGCGGCCATGAGCGGCGAAGAGGGCAAGCACCTCTTCGTGATGACGAAGACGTGCGCCGACAAAGGCACGGAGGTCGCGTGCGGCGAGACCATCGATCAAGTCCTCGCGCCGGGCGTCTATTACCTCGCGGTCGATGGCGCCACACCCGACGCGATGGGCAAGTTCGAGTTCGACTACCACGTGCGCGATATCGGAAGTCAGGAGGCCGCGTGCCGTAGCGTGCCCACGCTCGTCGACGGGCAGACCGTCACCGGCACCACCAGCGGCGCGAGCGACAAGTTCAGCACGTCGTGCGGCGGCCGCGAGGATGCGCAGGCGTCCGGCGATCGCATCTACCGCTTCACGCTCGCGGCCCGCGCGCGAGCTCGTCTCACGCTCGCGACCAACACCTGGGACGGCGTTTTGGCCGTGCGCCGCGCGTGCCTCGACGGAAACGGCGGGCCCGCGACGGAGATCTCGTGCAACAACGACGCGGACGACACGCACCACGCGCGCATCGAAAACGTGTTCGATCCGGGGACGTACTACGTCGTCGTCGACGGCCACGCGTCGGGCAACGAAGGCCCGTTCACGCTCGAGTACAAAGTGATCCGCTGACGCTCACTTGCCGTGCGATTCGGCCCACGAATACGCGGTGTAAGCCGCAATGAGGTGAAAGATCCAACCCGCGGTGCCGCCACTGCCGAGCCACAGGCCGGGCGTGACGATCAGCCAGAAGATCCCGCGAAGGAACTTTCCGTTGTAGATCTGGCCCGCTCCGGGAATGGCCAGGGAGAGCACGGCGGCGACGTGAGGATTGGATCGGCTTCGCATGCGTGACCCGAAAGATGCGCACGAGCTGGCGCCTGCGCAATCACCTGACGTCGATCCGGTCGTGGGCGCGCTTGGTCCGCAGGTACGGCGCCTGCTCTTGGCGTGGTACGCGGTCCACGCGCGCGATCTCCCGTGGCGGCGAACGAGGGATCCCTACGCGATCTGGCTCAGCGAGATCATGCTGCAGCAGACGCGCGTCGACACGGTGGTGCCGTACTACGAGCGCTTTCTCGCGACGTACCCGACGGTGCTCGCGCTCGCCGAGGCACCGCTCGAAGACGTGCTCGCGCGCTGGAGCGGGCTTGGCTACTACCGACGTGCGCGCGCCCTGCACGCGGGGGCGCAGCAGATCGCGGGCGGGCCGGGCGTGTTGCCCGAAACGGTCGAGGGGCTTCGCGCGATCGACGGCATAGGTCCGTACACGGCGGGCGCAATTGCCAGCATCGCGTTCGACGCGTCAGCTCCGCTCGTCGATGGCAACGTGGCGCGCGTGCTCGCGCGGATCTTCGCGCTCGAGGACGACGTGCGGTCGACCCAAGGGATGGCGCGCGTGTGGAAGCTCGCCGCGCAGCTTGTCCCCACGGAGGGCGCAGGGGCGTGGAATCAAGCGCTGATGGAGCTCGGCGCGACCGTGTGCACGCCGCGTGGCCCGCGCTGCGACGCGTGCCCCGTGCGCGATGTCTGTGCGGCGCGACGCCAGGGCAGGGAAGAGGAGCTCCCGCACATGGCGCCACGCAAGAAGCCCGTGCTCGCACCGCGCGCCGCCGTGCTCGCGACGAGGGGCGACGACATCTTGCTCGCACGCCGGAAGCAGGGCGGCCTCTTCGGCGGCCTGTGGGAGCCGCCTTCGGTCGAGACCCAGGGCGACTTCGACGCAAAGAGCGCGCTCGCCGCGCTGACCGGTCTCGTTCTCGATGCGTCCGTGGTCGCGGGGACCATCGAGCACGTGCTCTCGCACCGGCGCATGGTGATCGTCGTTCATCGCCACGACATCCGCGCGCGCAGCAAGCCGCGGCTCGGTCCGAGCGCGGACTACGATCGGCTCGAGCTCGTACCGCGCGATCGGATCGGGGCGCGGGGCATAAGCACGCTCGCGCGCAAGATCATTGGAGTCACCGAAAAGCGCTGAGATCGCCGGCCTGCGTCTCGGTCGCCGGGCGCGACGCTTTCAGCGTCCTTGACTCGACCAAGCGAGACAAGAGGCACTACGATGCGGTGCGATGGCGTCGTCGTCGAAATCGTCAAGCCCGAGGCTTCTCGTAGCCGACGACGACGCACCGACGCGCGAGCTTCTCATGAAGTTGCTCGAGGAGGCGGGGTACGACGTGGAAGCCGTCAAGGACGGGCAGGAGGTCGTCGAACGCGTCGGCCACGGCGGCCTCGATCTCGTGCTGCTCGACGTCGTGATGCCGCGGATGAGCGGGCTCGAGGCGTGCCGGATCGTGAAGGGCATGACGCGCGAGAATTTCCTTCCCGTGGTCATCGTACTTCCGAAGACCGACACCACGAGTCGCGTCGAGGGCCTCGCAGCCGGGGCCGACGACTACGTATCGAAGCCCTTCGAGAAGCAGGACGTCGTCCAGCGCGTTGCCCAGATGCTGCGCGTCAAGCGCGTACACGACCAGATGCGCGCGGCGAAGACCCTGCTCGACAAGGTCAGCGTGCGTGATGAGCTCACGGGCCTGCACAACTACCGCTTCCTCCTGAACCGCCTGAAAGAAGCGTTTCATCAGGCCGAGCGTCATCACGATCCGCTCGCCTGCGCGATCTTCGACGTCGATCGCCTCCGCGTCTACAACGACAAGGCCGGTCGCGCGTTCGGCGACGGCATCCTCCGCGGCGTCGCGCAGTCGATCCGCGGTGCGATCCGCGAGAGCGACGCGGTGGTCCGGTACGGCCCCGATGAATTCTTGCTTCTCTTGCCGGCTACGCACTTCATGGGTGCGGTGCAGGTGACCGAACGCATCTGGAAGGAGGTGGGCGAGCGGATGTGGAGCTCGCCCGGTGGGCCTTGCCGCGTCACCGCGTCCGTCGGCATCGCTCTCTTCCCGAGCCGCGACGTGCGCGCAAAGGAAGACCTGCTCAAGTGCGCCGACCTCGCTCTGGCGAGCGCGAAGCGCGAAGGCATGAACCGTATCTGCGTGTTTCAGCAGCATGGGCTTCTCTATACGCCGCACGCGGCCGCGCGCGCCGAGGGGGCCTGGGAAATTCCCGACTCGGGGGGGGCCAAGTGAGCGAGCGCGGTCCCGGCGAGCGACCGGTGCGTGTCCTCGTCGTCGACGACGAAGCGGGCCTGCGACGCAGCCTCGCACGCATCCTCGTCGCTCGCGGGTTCGACGTCGACACTGCGGAGGACGGAGTGCAAGCGCTCGAGCGCATCGAGGCCGGCGCGCCCGACGTCGTGCTCACCGATCTGATGATGCCGAAGCTCGACGGCCTCGGCTTGCTCGCACAAGTAAAGCGCACGCACCCGCGGGTCGAGGTCATCATGATGACCGCACACGCCGACGTCGACTCGGCGGTCGCAGCCGTGAAGGCTGGCGCCTACGATTTTTTGACGAAGCCGTTCGCTTCGAACGAGGCCGTCGCGCTGTCGGTCTCCAAGGCGGCCGAGCACAAACGGCTCATCGAACGCGCGCTCGATCTCGAAGAGCAGCTCGTCGCGCACGAGCGCTTCGGTGAGCTCATTGGAACCTCACGCAGCATGCAGGCTGTCTACCGCCTGATCGAGGGCGTCGGGAGTGCAACCTCGACGGTGCTGATCCTCGGCGAGAGCGGCACCGGCAAGGAGCTCGTCGCGCGCGCCATCCACCAGTGCTCGGCCCGCGCGCAGAAGCCTTTCGTTCCCGTGAATTGCGCCGCCATCCCGAGAGAGCTCGTGGAGAGCGAGCTCTTCGGCCACGTTCGCGGCGCGTTTACCGGTGCGCAGGCCGCGCGCGCCGGACTCTTCGAGTCGGCAAGCGGCGGCACGCTCTTTCTCGACGAGGTCGGCGATCTCCCGCTCACCGCGCAGGTGAAGCTCCTTCGCACGCTCCAGGAGGGCGAAGTGAAGCGCGTCGGATCGGACGAGACTCGCATCGTCGACGTGCGCGTGCTCGCGGCCACGAACGTCGACCTCGAGAAGAAGATCGAAGAGGGGAGCTTCCGAAAGGATCTCTACTACCGGCTCCACGTCATCGTCATCAACCTGCCGCCGCTCCGCGAGCGTGACGACGACGTCCTTCTCCTCGTGCACCACGTGCTTTCGAAGCTCGCTCGTCGCATGGGAAGAAGCCCAAAGGGCGTCACCACTGCCGCGTTGTCGGTCCTCCGCAGCTACGCGTGGCCTGGCAACGTGCGGGAGCTCGAGCACGCGCTGGAGCACGCGTTCGTCCTCGCCCAGGGGGAGGTCATCGAAGCGACGGATCTGCCGCGCCTCACCGGCCTCGTGGCGACCACGCCCGCTTCACCCGAGCGTTACCTGGGCAGCGCGGCAGGTAGCGGCGTGGGCGCACCGCCGTCGGCGCCGTCATCGAGCGCTCGTGATTTCGACCTCGCTCCGATATCGAGCGTGCCCTTGGCGCCCGGGTCCGGCTCCGAAGCCCCGAGCGATTTTTCCCAGTTCCACTACGCCGAGGCCAAGCGGCGCGCGATGCTCGAGTTCGATGAGCGGTACCTCCGCGAAGTGCTCGCGCGCGCTGGGGGAAACCTCTCGGCCGCGGCGCGCCACGCCGGGCTGGATCGGTCGAATTTTCGACGGATCGTCAAGAAGGCTCGCCTCGAGTGATCGTGGTAGTGTGCCGCCGTCGATGCAATTTCGAAGCTCCGGCAGTCGCGCAGTATCCAGCGTGCTCGGGCTCGTCGTGTGTGCTGCGGCGATGCTCGGGCCGGCCCGCGCGTGGGCCGGTGACTTCGACCTCGACGACGATGACGACACCGCGAAAAAGCCGAAGGCGGCGCCCGTCGTCACCGTGCGCTCGCACGCGTACACGCTCGCCGAGTGCCTCGCGCTGACGGACCGCAACCACCCGAACCTCTGGGCCGCCCGTGCGCGGCTCGCGGTCGTGCACGCGCAGCTCGACGAGGCCAAGTGGACCCCCTTCTCGCAGTGGAGCGCGAACGCGGGCTTCGGCATTCTTCCGCCGATCACCGGGACGGCCTTCTACACGGCAGCGAACTCGCAGGCGCTCAACCTGAGCTTCAGCGACGCCTACCAGCCCTTCTTTCATTTCGACATCAGCGGCGCGATCCCGCTCTACACCTTCGGGAAGATCGATTCGATCAAGCGCGCGGCCGAGGCCAACGTTCGTGTCAACGAGTGGGATCTCGAGAAGTACCGGCAGAACACACGCATGGATGTTCGCCGCGCGTACTTCGGACTGATGCTCGCGCGCGATGCCAAGTACATCGTCGACGACGTCCTCGAAAAGCTCGACAAGGGGCTCCGGGGTATCCAAACCAAGCTCGACAAGGGCGACACGACCGTCGAGGAGATCGATAAGATCCGCCTCGAGGTCTACAAGGAAGAGATCGTCGCGCGCTCCGGCGAAGCCCTGCGCGGTGAGACCTTCGCGCTCGCGGCGCTTCGCTTTCTTACCGGCGTTCAATCGAACTTCGACATTCCGGACGAGCCACTCAAGGCCCCGGACGTCGCGCTCGGCTCCGTCGTGCGGTACCTCGGCGCGGCGCGTATCTTCCGCCCCGAGGTCAACATGGCGCGCGCCGGCGTCGCCGCACGCAAGGCTCTCGTCGATTTCAACCGCGCGCGTTTCCTTCCCGACCTCGGAATCGGGATGAGCGCGAGCTACACCGTGGCGCCCGCCGCAACGGAGCAGCGCAATCCGTGGGTCAGTGATCCGTTCAACCGCTTCGGATTCGGCGCCGCGCTCGGCCTTCGCTGGAACCTCGACATCCTACCCAACGCGGCGCGTGTGGCGCAGGCGGAGGCGCAGCTCGAGGAGACGCGCGCCATGGAGCGACTCGCGCTTGGCGGCGTCGCCGTCGAGGTCGAAAACGCCTACGGCACCGCCGTCGAAGCGAAGGGCCGCGAGGAGTCGTGGGCTCGCGCGGAGCACCGCGCCAAGCAGTGGATATCGACCATTCAAGACGCGATCGACCTCGGCACCAAGGACGAGCGCGCGCTGATGGAGCCCCTCCGCGCTTTCGTGAACGCGCGCGTGAACCACATCTACTCGCTGATGGACGTCAACATCGCCCTGAGCGATCTCGCGCGCGTATCCGGCTGGGACTCCGCCGCCCCGTCGGGCAGCTGATCTCTCGCGCCTTTTCGCCGCTACGACGCTCGTCGCTCCTCAGCGCACGGTCGTGCGCTTCCGGGCTCCGCCCGCCGTAGCGACGAAAATTCGCTTCGGTCTCAGCCGCCCGACTTCGCTTGGTTTGTGGTGCGACCTCGCACGGCTCGCGTGGTGCGCGACTGAGAGCGAGTTACCAGGGGCAGTTGGCGAGGGCGAGGACCGCGAGGAGGCGCGCGCGGACGAGCTCGAAGTCACGGATGGCGAGGCCGATTTCGGCTTGGCGCAGGGCGGTTGCGGCGATGACGAGCTCGAGGCTCGTGCCCTGGCCTTCGACGTAGCCGGCGCGGACGAGGCGATCGGTCTCGGCGGTGAGGGCGCGTGCGTCGGCTGCGACTTTGCGCGAGTCCTCGGCCACCTTCACGCCGCGGCGCGCTTGCTCGACCTGGACTTCGGCGTTTCGGCGAAGCCCAATCAGCTGCTGCTCGGCCTGTTCACTCGAGGCGCGGGCGTTGCGAAGGAAGCCGTACCGAGCGCCGCCCTCCCAGAGCGGGACGCTGAGGACGGCCTGGATGTTCCACGTGGGGTTCGGAGACTGACCGGTGTCCGTGCTCGTAGCGGCGAGCGTCGAGCCGACGCCGATCGTCGGCGAGAACTGGTACTTCACGTCGGTGATGCCGCGCTCGGCAACCTCGACGTTCTTGCTGGCGCGCGCGATGTCGGCGCGGTCGTCGAGGCTCCGCGCGGGCTTGCAGACGCCCTGCGCGGACTCGAGCAGACCATCGAGCGAGATCGTCGGCGCGACGCCGACCTGCTGCGGAAGACCGAGCGCGAGACCGAGGGCTTCGCGCGACTGACGAAGTGACTCGTCGCCCGAGACGATGGTCGCGCGCGCAGTCTCGACGTCTTGCTGCGCGCGGATCACGTCGAGCCCGGTGGCCACGCCGAGCGTCTGCTTGCGACGCGTGAGATCGTGGCGCTCGAGCGCGTTGCGGAAACCCGAGCGATTGAGCTCGGCGATGCGCTCGGCGGTCACGACGCTCAGCAGCGAGTTGGCGACAGCGAGGGCGATGAGGCGCTTCGTGTCCTCGACCCCGAGCTGCGCGACCTCTTCGGCGCGGTGGGCGGTGCCGATCGCGTACCAGGCGCGTGGCGCGAAGAGCGGTTGCTGCAAGGTGATGCTGCCGGTCAGCGCGTTGGGCGTGGGCACGGTGGTCGCGACGCCGGTGAGCGGATTGATGACGTCGTTCGTGAGGAGCTGGCGCGTGTAAGCGACGTTGCCGTTGAGCGAGAAGAGCGCGCCGGCGAGGGCGACCCGCGACTGCGCCTCGGCGCGCGTGACCTCGAGGTACGCGATGCGTAGATCGCTCGAGCGTGTCCGAACGAGGTCGAGCGCCTCCTGCCACGTCGCGATGTTTTTCGGCGCCGGCGGCATTGGCGCGAGCATCGGATCGTCGACCTTAGGGGGCGGCGGGATCGTCACCGGCGCGGGAAGGGGGGGCGCGGGTGAGGTGACCGGCGCGGGCGGTGGCGTCGTCGTCGTTGGACGCTGCGCGAATGCGGAGGAGGTCGAGAGGAAGCCGAGAGAGAGGATGGCGGCGAGAGGGGCGACCCTGCGGTTCATTAACCTTTCAGTTACCACACAACGCCGCGCTGCGACCCGCGCCAACCGGTCTTTGCTGCGGTCTTTTGTGCGCAGTCAGCGACGCGTGCGGTAGCGCGTGTCGCCCGGCGCCAGGTGAAGCTGCGTGCGCAAAGCGCTGAAGCGCCCACGAAGGCTGGCGCCGCTGACACGGAACGAAGCGGCGACCTCGGCTTGCGTGAGCGGCACGTGGTCGATGTAGACGATCGCGTACGCGATTGCCGCGGCGAGGCTTTCGACGCTATGGCCGTCGTCGGCAAGGGTGCGCGAGACGGGATCGCGAGCGAGCGTTCGAGCGCGTGCACGCTGGCGCGTATCGAGCGGAAGGTTCTCGAGACCGCGAAGGAGCGCTGACTCGAGCGGTGGCGCCAGGCGCTCGCCCGCAGCGGGGCGCAGCGTGGCGGTCTTGGCGGCGGCACGCGACCGCGGGCGCCGTGTCCCTGTCACACCGTTGCTGATCGAGGGCGCGGCCGTCATCGCCGCGCTCGACTTCGCACGCGCCCGCGGCGAGGGCGCTTCGCTGTGCCCGCCGTGCGCGCCGTGCCCATGACCGAGGTAGCCGCGCGGGAGGGCATCCTTGTCCGCCGGCGCGCCCTCTTCGAGCCACTTCCAGAGAGCGGCCTGCTCGCGGGAGACGCCCTTCTTCATCGCGCGGGACAGCACGCGCTTCGCTTCGGTGAGCTTGCCCGCGCGTGCGAGTGCGTGCGCGAACGAGGCAGCGATCTCACGGTTGCCCATCGCGCCTTCGTAGGCGGTGCGCAACCAGACGATCGCGTCGTCGGCGCGGCCGAGCGCGACGTCGACGAGGTGACCGAGGTTGTGCGCGTACCAAGGGTTCTTCGGCGCGGCGGCGAGCGCGCGGTAGTACGCGGTCGCGGCGTACTTGTAGTGGCCGAGCAACGTCTGGCACAGACCGAGAACAGCCCACGCGCGATCGTCCTCGGGCGTCCACGTGAGCACACGTCGCGCATGAAGCGCAGCGCGCCACGGGTGACGTTCCACGAGAAGCTCGGCGAGCTGACGATGCGCGTAGATGGCCTCTTCGCTCGCCGCGGGTGCCGTGCGCGCCAACCGATGAAGGAGAGGGAGAACGTCGCCCGGATCCAACGCGCTACGAAGAGCCCACTCGACGTCTTGTCGCAGACGTTTGGCTTCGTTCTCTTGCGCGTCCATCAGGCTAAGAGAGGGTGTAGCCGCGTGCATGGAGCTGCGCAACGACAAGCGGCCAATTTGGAGACGCGATCCAATTTCGCCTTGCACCTCTCATCGTTCTCGTTAACGCCGCGAGCCTCGCGCGGCGCACCACGCGAAGGCGTCAGCGAAACGAGATCACGCGTTGCTGCACGAGCTCGAAGAGGATGCGCAACGCTTCGAGCAGCGGCATTCCGCTCACGTCGAGAATCATCTCGACGCTGGACACACCGTCGATGTGCGACAGCATGAAGCCAGCGCGGTGATCGATCGAGAGCCAACGCAGCTGATCGCGGGGCACGAGGACGACGGGCACGCGATCGAGCGGGCCAATACGTGCAGCATACATCTGCTGCAACACCGAGCGGCAATTGTCGGCGTAGCGAAGCGCCTCCGTGTGCGCGGCATCGGCGTCGAGAATCGTCTCGGCCGCCGCGAGCGCGCCAGTGTAGTCGCCCAACGAAAAACGATCGCGCATGTCGGCGAGGGGATCGACCTGAGCGCCTTCGGTAGGCGCCGGACCCTTCGCTGGAGCTGCAGGCATGCCGAAGGGCGGGCTGGGAAGGGACCCGGTGTACGCGTCGGCCAGCGAGAGGAGGTTTGCACTGCTCGTCGGCGTCGGGCGCTCGCTCAGCGACATCGACCGAAGGCGCGCGACCTCGAGCTCCTCCGCGTTCGTGATCGTCTCCTGCCGCGCGCGCATCGGCCGCGGGGAGACCGCGGGCGCCGGTGGCTTGACGGTCTCGCGCGGCGGAGGGGTCGTTTTCTTGGAGCTCATCGGAGGCTCTTCACTGCGTCGCGCAAATCTCGCTTACTGCGTCTTCGCGACGACTCCCTTGAACATCCGGTGCGTGCGCGTGAGGCCTTCGAGCTGTTCTTTGACCGCGGCGACGTCTTTCCGCTCGATGGCCTGGCGTGCACGGCTGACGACGGCCCGGGCCTTCTCGATCGCGTCGCGACCGAAGTCGCTGGCGGCCACGATCTGCTCGACCTGTGGGAAGAGGCGCTCGATCTCGATGGTCAGCTTCTCGGCCTCCTGCTTGACGCCTTCGAACTCCTCCGAGGTGCGGCGCTCGACCATCTGATCCTGCGCGCCGGCGATCATCGATTTGATCTCGTCTTTGGTGAGGCCGCTGGTCGCGGTCACCTGGATCGACTGCTCGAGGCCGGTCTCGAGATCCTTCGCCTTCACGCTCACGATGCCGTCCGCGTTGATCTCGAAGGTGACCTCGATCTCGATCTGACCCTTCACGGCGCGACGAAGTCCGGTGAGGATGAACTCGCCGAGCATCTCGTTGTCTTCCGCCTTCTCGTGCTCGCCTTGCATGACGAGGATCTTCACGGCCGTCTGGTTGTCGCGGCTGGTCGTGAAGATTTTCTGCCGGCTCGTCGGGACTGTCGTGTTCTGGGGGATTAGCTCCTCGAACACGTTGCCGAACGTCATGATGCCGAGCGCGTGCGGCGTGACGTCGAGCAGGATCATCTCCTGCTTGTCGTCGACCAACGCGGCGCCCTGGATCGCGGCGCCGAGCGCGACGACCTCGTCCGGGTGCACGCCCTTGCAGGGCTCGCGTTCGAAGAACCCGGCGACCTCCTGCTGAATGCGCGGCATGCGCGTCATGCCGCCGACGAGCACGACCTCTTCGATCTCGTCCTTGTCGAGCTTGGCGTCCTCGAGCGTCTGCTTGCAGATGTCGATGGTTCGCTCGATGAGATCGCCGGAGAGCTCCTCGAGCGTGGTGCGCGAGATGCTCTTTTGCAGGTGGAGCGCTTCGTTGCGGCCGCTCGAGATGATGAAAGGAAGATTGACCTCGGTCTCGCGCACGCCCGAGAGCTCGCACTTGGCCTTCTCGGCCGCGTCCTTGAGTCGCTGGAGCGCCATGCGGTCCTGACGGAGATCGATGCCGTGCTCGTCACGAAAGCCCTGCACCAGCCAGTCGATGATGCGCGCGTCGACGTCCTCGCCGCCGAGGAACGTGTCGCCGGCAGTCGCGATGACCTTGAAGACGCCGTGCGCGCCGATCTCGAGGATCGAGATGTCGAACGTGCCGCCGCCGAAGTCGTAAACGGCGACCGTCTTCTCGACGTTCCGGCCGAAGCCATATGAGAGGGCGGCGGCCGTGGGCTCGTTGATGATGCGGATGACGTCGAGCCCTGCGATCTCGCCCGCGTCTTTGGTGGCCTGACGCTGGTTGTCGTTGAAATAGGCGGGGACGGTGACGACGGCCTTGCTCACGGGGCCACCGAGGTAGTCCTCGGCGATGACCTTCATCTCTTGAAGGACCATCGCGCTGATCTCGGGGACGCTGAAGTCTTTGTCGCGCAGGGCAATGCGCACGTCGTGGTGCGGGCCTTCGACGATCCGGTAGCTCGAGGTCGCCACGGCGTTCTTCACTTGGGGCGAGGTCCACTTGCGGCCGATGAGGCGCTTGGCAGCCGCGACCGTGTTCTCCGCGTTCGTGATCGCCTGCCGCTTGGCGATGTGACCCACGAGGCGCTTGCCGGCTTCGGTGACGGCCACCATCGAAGGTGTCGTCTTGTAACCCCCGCGGTTGGGGATCACGACGGGCGTTCCATTTTCGACAATCGCGACGCACGAGTTCGTCGTTCCGAGGTCGATACCGATCACCTTCTCCATCCGTGGCGCTCCTACGAGGGAAACTGGATCACTTCAGGCGGTTCACGACGGAGTGGCTCGATCAGCCTTTGCCCGCGCGTTTCAACAAGGCCGCTATACTAGCATCCTGAGGCAAAAGCTGTTGAGCCGCCTCGAGCTCCCGCTTTGCGTTCTTGTGGAGGCCTGCCGCCAGGTAAACGGCACCCAGCGTGGCGCGGTAGGACCCATTGGTGGGCTCGAGCACGACGGCCCGCTGCGCAAACTTCGATGCGTCGTGGAGATCGCCGTTCGCCTCGAGCAGGGCGTTCGCCGCGCGTTCTTGGACGTTCGCGTCTGCAACGAGGATGTTCGCCGCTCGCGTCCACGACCGCGAGGCCTCGGGCCATTGGCCGTTCTTCTCCTCGTAGTTGGCCTGCCGCCGGTAATTCTCCGAGAGGATTCCGGCGGCGGCCAGCGTCGCGGCCTCGAGCTCCTTCGTGATCTCCGCGTCGTCGGGGGTGAACTCGAGCGCGAGCTTGAAGGAGGTCACCGCCGCGATGTGGTCCTTCTTCTCGACTGCCAGCCGGGCCGCGTCGACGTGACGCCGCGCATGGGCGGCTCGCTCGCCCGAGAGGCGCGCTTCGTAGTGACGACGGAGCGCGTCGCCAGGAGGCGACGGGGTGGCTGGAGGAGGAGGCATCGAAGCGGCCCGCGCGGACGAGGGCGGAGCAGTGCTCGGCCGGCCTGCGAAAAGGCGTCGTGCCAAAAGCTCGCGACGCGCTTGGGGATCGAGCGCCGCGATTTGAACCGACGGCGATAACGGCGGCGACGACCGCACCGAGATCGGGGGCGACGAGTGACCCGACGGGAATACTGGGGGCGAGGAGATGGATACGGGTGGGGGGGGCGGCTTCGCCGAGATCGGCGGCGGGGGGAACGATGCCACCGCAGCCTCTTGCGCGGCCGCTTGAACAGCGGACGCGCCGGCATCGATGCGGGCTTCCATCTCGCGCGTTTGCGCGACGTCGCCGAGGTACTCGTCGTACTCCGCGCGATCGGTCTTCGAGGTCAGGACATCTTGAGCGGCCGTGATGCGCGCGAAGATGATCTCCATCTTCGGCTTGTAGTTACCGAGGTTCTTCCGAAAAAAACGATCGGGATGGTAGAGGCTCGCGAGCTCGAAATAGGCGCGCTTGATCGTTTTCTTGTCGGACGTACGCGCGACGCCGAGCAGCTCGTAGTGCGTCAGCGCGTCGAGCTTCGAGTAGAGCGCATCGATGCGGTGACGATGGGACGGCTCGAGGTCGACACCATCGACGGGCGGCGCTTCGCCCGCCGGCAACGTCGGCACCGGCGTGCCCGGAGACTCGGCCTTTGCCACGGGCGCGGGTGCAGCGGGTGCAGCGGGTGCAGCAGGTGCAGCGGGGCTGACGGTCGTGACGAGCCCGAGCAGACCAAGCTTGTCGATCGAATCGGCGACGTCCTGCAGCGGCAGCCCTGTGACCCCTGCGAGGTCAGTCTCGTTCAGTGAGCCATCGATGCGGGACAGCAAGTAGCCGTCGATGGGCGTGAGCGGCATGCCCCGCATCGCTTCCGCGGTGGGCATCGAGGTGATCTTCGGGATCCGCGTTCGCTCATCCACCAGGAGCCGACTCCGCGGGCGAGCATACCGTGCGCAGACAGCAGACCGGCCAACTGTTTCGCGCGTCGTCCTTGATGTTCAGGCTTTTGCAGGCCCGCGAGCCGACCAGCGCGGATGCATCCACGGCCAGGCGCGGGGCAGCGCGAGGATTCGTGCGGAAAGCTCGTCGTTCAGGCGCGTGGTGAGCGCGAGCTCGCCGGCGGCGCCAGCCAGGAGGTCGCCCGTGGCGATTGGAGTCACCGTCACCGCGAGCGTGCCGTTAGACGTAGGGGCAACGGTCGCGACCACGACGGACGCGCCGGTGCGGAGCGCAATCCGCGCCGGCCCAATCGGCGTCGACGCGGGGTGACCGAGGAAGGGGACGTCGACGCTGGTGACGCGCGATCGCAGATCCATAGGCACGCCGAGGAGGCCCCCCTTACGGAGCGCTCGCACCATCGCCACCGGCGCGCGCGCTTCGCCACGGTAGATCGCACGCACGCCGCGTCCTCCGCGGAGCTTCTCGTAAAGCGACGTGAGGCGCGGGTCATAGCTCTCGCGCGCGATCGTCGTGAAGGGATAGCCGGCAGCTACGATCGTGGCCGCGACGCGCTCCCATGGCCCGAGGTGCGCCGAGACGAAGAGCACGCCGCGCCCCGAGCGCACGGCCTCGTCGAGCTTCGCTCGCTCGGTGGCGGGCAGCTCGACGAGCGCGATCTCCGAGCCCGCGCGTAATGAGGCAACAGCATCGCCGAGGTGCTCGCCGAGCTCGATGAAGGCGCCCTGCACAATCGACTCGCGCTCGGCCTCGGTGGCATCGGGGAGCACGCGTCGCACGTTCGCGCGGGCGAGGCGTCGCTCGCCGGCGAGGACGAGGTGCGCGAGCCATCCGAGTCTCCGCCCCACGCGGCGCAGCGTGCGTGCCGAGGCAAGCGAAGCGATCGCGAGCGCCACGCGAACGACCGCGTAGATGATATCGTTCTTCGCCCGCTGCGCGAGGGTCCATCGCTCGCCTTCGCGGAGATCGAGCGCCTCGGTGGCTTGCCGGGTCATCGAGCTCAGGAGCGCTCGGGAGCGCTCAGGTGCCCCTGGGGCAAACGCCGCAGGTCGCGCGGACGTGCTCGCGCGCCGTGCGGATCTTGCGCTGCGCGTCGTCGCAGCGCGGAGCATCGTCGGGCGACGACGCGACGAGATCGCAGAGGTGACGCGTCGCGCGCTCCATCGAGTCGAGCGCGCGACACGCCGCCGCGCAGTCGCCGGTCGACGCTTCGAGCTCGCGCTCGGCGCGATCGAGATCGGCGCGTGCCGCGCGTGCACCGACGTTCGTTGTCTCGGGTACGGCGGCAGTCGGCGCGGCGTCGATGGAGTCGACGATGCCGTCGCCGTCTTGATCGGCCGGAGCGCTCTTCTGCGAGGGGGGGGCGGCGGCGGGCGGGGCGTTGCCACCACACGCCACGAGCGTGGCGATGGAGACAGCGAACGTGACGAGGTACTTGGTTCTAGTCACTTGCCAGCCTCGCGACCTTCGAGGGAGTGGGCGATCACCTTCTCTTGCACGAGAACCGCTTCGTGGAGCAGCTCGAGAGCGCGCGAGCGAGCCTTCTGCGCGTCGTCCTTTTTGCCCGCGTCCGCGAGGGCCGCGGCGCGCGACTCTTCGATGATGCCATCGACCTCGAGCAGGTGGCCGCGGAAGTAGCTCGCGTCGGGCGCGTGCGTCATGCCCGCCTTGATGTCCTTCGATGCGCCGTCGAGATCGCCGCCCCGCAGACGGAGCTCGGCGACGCGAGCGTGCGTGTCGGCGAGCACCTCTTCGACCTCGGGCACGAGGGTGCCTTCGTGAGGACGTCGGGCATGCGCAAGGCGATCGAGCGCAGCGACCGCGCCGTTCACGTCGTCCGTCTGCTCCCGAACGTTGGCGTCGTGGTGCAGCGCGCGGGCTTCGGAGAGAAACGCCATCACCTCGACGTCGACGACCGGCCCCGCGTCGTTCTGCTGAACCTCGACGACGCCGTTGCCCGGCGGTCGCGTGCACGCAAACGATGCAAACGTCGTCGCGACCGCGATACCGAACGCAACGACAGCGGCGTGCGGCGTGCGAGCGAAGCGTGTGACGCGGGCGATCATCGGACCCCCCAACGCGCGAAGCGGTTGTCGCGAAGGTCGCCTTCACGCGCCATCGCGATACGGTCGATGCGCGCGCTCGCCCCACCTTTGGTCGCGAACGGCTCGGCGAAGAGCGGCTGCGTGGACCGCACGTGCACGAGCGGGGGCTGCGCCGGCTGGGTGATCTCCGCGGTCGGCTGCGGGG
>CAXSGV010000039.1:19490-22207 GCA_964236615.1 uncultured Polyangiaceae bacterium | reverse complement strand
AATTGCGACGCGCTCTCATTTCGCGTCGCACTGCTCCACCATCGAGCCGCTGGAGAGGATGGCCGTCATGCAGCTCGTGAGCGGCACCGCCGCGAGCGCGATGCCGACCATCCACATGAAGCTTCGTGAGGATCGTTTCGGGCGCGGGACGCTGGCGATGCGTCGCTCGACGTCCTCGAGCGCGGCTTCGAGGTGAGCGATGCGCTCCTTTGCGGCAAACTGTTCGTCGCGGTAGGTCACTCGTCCACCCGCGTGGCGCTCGGATCGGTCGGCACGATCCTCTCGACCCACTCGAAGCCGAAAAAACCGTGGCCGCGCACGACGTCGACCTCTTCACCTGCGTGCCAACTGCCACTGTGCGACCGTGGCACGAGGACCATCGTGCAGCCGGCGTGTCGCCACGACGCGAGGCGAAGCTCGCTCCCCTTGCGGACTGCGGACCAGCTCGTCATGACGCGAGCTCGCGACGTCACGCGCGGTGTGCGGTCGAGGACGCGATTGAGCTGCGACGGGAGATCGGCACCGATGCCGCCCGCGAAGAAGACGGGCACGAGGAGCCAGAACGCCGCCACGCCGCGCCACGATCGCTTCGTTCCGAGGGTGAGGATGGCCGCGAAGACGGTGACCACGCCGAGGGCGAAGAGGTGGTGAGCCCAAGCTGGAATGGAGTCGGCCACGCAGCTCGTATCGATCGGCGACAGCACACCCACGAGGATGATCGCGATCGCGATGAACACGCCGATGCGCACGAGGCAGCCGGCAGGGAGCGGTCGCTTCGTGACCGACTCGAGCTCGACGGGGCCCGCGAGCAGCTGCGCGAGATCGCGCTCACGCGAAGCGAGGCGACGTTCGAGCTCCAGGATCTTCGCCGCCGCGTCCACGGCCGAAGGATACGCGGAAGCTCACCCCCGGTGGCCGAGCGTCGTCACCTTGCGGCGGTCGTCGTTTCGGCCGCGGCGAACGCGTACCGCGTGAAGGCCTCGCCGACGTCGGCGAGCACGGGGAACGAGGTCGACGTGTAGTCGTAGAGATCGTCGTTCATGGTGCCGTCGGGGTTGGCGTAAACCGACGCGATCAAGAAGAACGCGCGGCCCGTGTCCTTGTCGACGACGTAGGCGTTGGCGACGAGAAAGCCGAATGCCTGGCCGACCTTGGCGTACAGCTCGAAGTGGCCGCGCGGGCGGACGCGCTCGATGCCGCGAAGGAAAGGACTGAGCTGGTAGTCGGCGACGACGTTGCGGTCGAAGCCCGCGAGGCCCGATGCGCTCGGGAGCGTGCCCAGCGCCTGACGTACGTACGCCAGATCGTCGGGGCAGGCGACGCCGACGCGCGCGTTGGCCGGAAGGAGATCGGGACGCATGATGCGCACGAGCGCGTCCTGCAGCTCGCGAAGACGGATGGCGTTCTTGTCCGCGAAGGAGAGGGGACCCGGCACGCGCCGACCGTCGACGATGGTGGCGTCGCCGATGTCGAGCCCGGTCGCAAGCGTCGCCGGGAGCACCAGATCGCTCTGGCGCGCAGGGAGCTCGCCCGTGACGTCGCCGTCTTTGAACTCGATGCGCGGCGAGACCTCGGCGGGGTCGATGTCACCGCCGGTCGCGAAGCCGGTGTGGATGCGCACGGACGGTAGTCCGAGCTTCCACAAAGTATCGTGTGCTTCGCGGTGGCCGACGAGGCCGAGCAGGCGATTGGCGGACGAGTTGTCGGACACGATCAACGCGCGCCACGTCTCGTGCGCCAGCGTCGTCACGTAGGGGTCGGTGGTCTTGCCCACGGGGAAGACGCGCATCGTGGCGTCGCGCGTGATGCTCGGCTTGCCGGCCGCCCGTACGGCACCGATACGTTCGTACGCCGCGAGCACGATGGGCACTTTCATCGAGCTGGCCGGGAAGAAATACTCCGCGTCGGCTCGGTAGCCATGACGCTCGAGCGTCGGTTTTGCACCGTCGCTGATCGCGCCGTAGAGGACCTGGAAGCGGTACTTCTCCGGCGCGGCCATGACCGACTTCAGCGGTGCGGTTCCGGCCGCGAGAAGCTTCTCCATCAGCGCATCTTTTTCCGGAGGCTTCACGGCGACCGGACGCTTCGGTGCCGGTGCGGCGGAGCCTTGCGCGAAGGTCTCGGGCGCGGGCGCAAGGACGAGCGCAGCGATCACGCACGCGACGGCGAGCCGTTCAATGCGGAGCAAGGGTGCCTCCGCTCTCGAGGCGCTCGATGCGCGTGAGCTCCTGATCGGCGGCGAGCGACGGCTCGAGCAGCATCAAGAGGTAATGGTCCTGGTTCATCTGCTTCAACTTCTCGAGCTCACGCACGCCGTCGGCCTCGGTCGCGGCCATGAGCACCAGCGCGACTTGCGGGCGCACGAAGCGGGGAAACCTCGCTAGGCACTCGCGCATGATGCCGGCGCCGAGATCGGCGCGGCCGAAGCGTTCGAGCTGCTCCATGCCGCGCAAATAGCGCAGCGTCGGCGAGTCCTTGTCGGCTGCCTCCGCCGCCTTCATGGCGGTCTCGAACTCCGACCACTCCCCGCGCAGGCGGTGGTACTCGGCGACGAGCACGTACGTGCGCATGTCGGTGGGCGCCTCCTTGCGGAGCTGGCGAATGACCGTGGCCCCGCGTGCGAGGTGCGCAGGCGCGACGACGCCGAGCGCATCCGCGACCTTGTTGCCTTCTTCCACGACGCGAATCAGCTGCACCAGCATGCGGCCCCGATCGGT
>CAXSGV010000039.1:9412-19480 GCA_964236615.1 uncultured Polyangiaceae bacterium | reverse complement strand
CTCGGCTCTCCCTCGCCACTCGCAAGGTTGGCGCGTGCGACGCGGAGATCGTTGCCCGCCCATGCCGCGCGCGTGCCGAGGATCTGCGACGCGACCAACTGCGACTCGCCGAGAAACAGCTCGAGGTACGCCTCGCTGAAACGCCCGTCGGTCGTGTCGAGCGTGCGCGCGAACGCCGCAGCGCCCGCGAACAGATAGATTACGTCGCGCCGTAGGATCGATCGGATGTCGGCCATCGACTTCGGATTTCGGAGCGCCTCGTCTTCGGGCGAAAGGTGAATGTTCGCCACGAGCCCGTCCAACGTCTTGGCGGCGTCCTTGGGCCGAAGCTCCGAGTCGCCGTGGATCGTGAAGCACGGCTTCGCGGGCCTCGCTGCAGCCCTGGGCGTTGGCGCGGGCGTAGAGCCGCATGCGCACGACATCGTGACGAGCACTGCAAAGACGCCCTGGTTTCGAGACAGCATGACGCGCATCTCAGCGAGGACGCGGCACGGAGTCAACCGAGGCGGGCGGACAGCTCGACGCGCGAAGAAATGAGGGCCCATGCGCGGACGCGTCGAGGTTCACGGAGGGTCGAAGGGTTCCGTGGACGCGATCGAGTTCAATGAACATTGCGAGCGCCAAAAGGGGCATATCGCGAGTTTCGTCGCGACGTGCCGCGAGCCCGGCGCGATCTCGCGAGGGCGTCGCGACGGCACGGTCACTGCTCCCTAGCTGAGCGCCATGATCGGAACTTTCCAGCGCTCGCTCGTCCTCGCCTCTCTCGTTGCGCTGGGCGCGACCCCTGCGCTCGTCGGTTGCTCCTCCGACGAGGAGGCGACCGAAGGCACGTGTGCGAGCAGCGAGTCCGCGCTCAAGGTCTGCGCGAACGGTCCCGTGCTGCGCGGCGTCGACGTGTCGAAGTACCAAGGCACCGTCGACTGGGCCGCCGTGAAGGCTTCGGGTCGTGTGTTCGCGTTCGCGCGCATCGGTGACGGCGTGAACACGCAGGACACGACGTTCGCGACGAACTGGCCCGCGATGAAGAAGGCGGGCCTCATTCGCGGCGCGTACCAGTTCTTTCGTCCGAGCCAGGACGCGAACGTGCAAGCCGACCTGGTGATCGCGAAGCTCGGAAAGATCCCGGCAGGCGACCTCCCCGCCGTGCTCGACCTCGAGAGCGCCGACGGCGTCGCCTCGGCGACCGTCGTCGCGCGTGCGAAGGCGTGGCTCGCGCGCGTCGAGGCCGGTACCGGCCGCCGTCCGATCGTTTATACCGCCGCATTCATGTCGCCCACGATCGGCGCGACCTTCGGCGCATGGCCGCTCTGGGTCGCCAACTACGGCACCACGTGCCCGACGCTACCGACGGGCTGGTCCGACTGGAAGATGTGGCAGAGCTCCTCCACCGGCAACGTGCCGGGGATCAGCGGTGCGGTCGACACGGACGAGTTCAAGGGCACGCTCGCCGATCTCATGAAGCTGGCCGAAGGCACTCCGCCCCCCGCGGATGCAGGAGCACCTCCGCCGCCGGTGGATGCAGGCGCGCCGCCTCCGCCCGTGCCGCACGACGGAGATGACAACGCGATGGGCGACGGCCTGAAGGTGAGTGCGTGGGTCAACGGCGCTTGTGCAGCACCCGCGCCGTAGAGAGTCGTCTACCGGTGCGTGTTTCCCTTGTGCGGCTTGCCCTTGCTTTGAGGTCGCGCTGAAGCCGCCGGCTCGCTCGTCGTCGCTTGCGGCTTGAGCTCGACCGGCGCGCTCGTGGTGGTCGTCGTGCTCGTCGCGGTCGTGCTCGTTGCAGGCGCCGGGGTGGCTCGGCTCAGGTTCTTCGGAGTCCAGTCTTCGCGGCCTGCGCAACCGACGACGGTCAGCCAAAGCAGCGTTGCGATCGTGATCTGCTTCATCGCGTCTCCTCGGTGAAGCCAACGCTCGATGCAATCGACAGACCCGGCGCGCTTTGCCTTGAATTCCGCCGAAATCGCTTCGCGGGGAGGCGTGGGCGCGGTGCGCAATGCCACGCACGCGGCGCGTTCGCACCTTTGGACGCGAAATCTTGCGACCACGACGTGCGCGGCGGCTCTTCTCATTGCATGGGTCAGAGCATGGGTACGTGGAAGTCGGCTGGTGCTCGCCTTGGCTTCGTCCTGTTCGTGACCCGCGCGGTGGGTGGCTGCGCCTACGCCACGCCCACCGTGCACATGCCCGAGTCCGGGCCGCCGCTGTCGGACGCCGAGCTCGCCGCGGCCGAGATCACGGTCGTCGATCCGAAGAACGGCGTCGATCGCGAGACCGAGGGCGAAGTGAGGAACCAGACGGCCTCGGTCCTCTCGCGCGCACGAAGGCCTGAGGGCACGTCGGCCGGGGCGATGCGCATGCTCGTGCGGGTCGAGCTCGTCGAGCACGAAGAGAACATCTACGACGCGTCTCTTCGACGCGACGGCTGCGCGGCAGTAGGCATGGCGGGTGTTCCCGTGGGTCAGATCGTCGATCGCGAAAGGCTCAACGTCGACGTCACGCTCGAGGACGCTCAGGCCGGGCTGACTTACAAAGGCAGCGCGTCGGCGAACGAATACGGCAGCATCTACGCGCACGCCCGTCGCCGCGCGCTTGCACGTGCCCTCGATCGCGCGCTTGCCGCCGCAGCGATCCACCCGCGACCGACGCTCTAGATCACTGGCAGGCGGTCGGCGAGCCGGTGCAGCTCCCGGCATCGCAGCAGACACCCTGGGTGCAGCTCGGGACGCCGTTGCAGCTGACGCCGCACGAGCCGCCTGAACATTTCACGTGCTTGCATGAATTCACGCCGTTGCAGCCGACGGTCGTCAGCGTGGACCTGCTCGTGACGTCGGCGCACGTGCGATCGCCGGCGCAGCCGATCGCGCACGTGTCACCGCTGCACGTGATGGGCAGGGTGCACGAGTCCTCGAGCTTGCATTGGACGTCGCACGTGCCCGCGTTGCATTCGATCGGCCCCGTGCACGTGCCCGCGGCGAGGCACCCCACTTTGCACTCGCTGCCGCTGCACGAGATGCGCTGCGTGCACGCGCCCGCGCCGATGCAGTCGATGGCGCACTGGCTGGCCGACTTGCAATCGATCGTCGACGTGCACGAGCCCGCGCCGATGCATTTGACGACGCACGGGATCCCCGGAGGGCACACGACCGGCGTCGTGCACGTGCCTGCGGCCGTGCATGTGACGGTGCACGTGCCGGCCGGATCGCACGTCCCGACGCCGGCTTCTTCGCAGATCGCGGGACACACGGCTGCGGCGTCGGCCGCCGGCGCTGCGTCGCGCACGTCGCCCGCGTCGGTCGTGCTCGCGTCCATGCTCGCGTCGGCGGCGTCCGAGGTGGCATCGCCGGCGTCGAGAACGTCGCCGCCCGCGTCCGCTCCCGACGTCGTACCCGGCTGAAACTCGTCGATGCCTCCGACGAGCGCGCAGCCCGCCGGGATCGCCACCGCCAACCCCATCAGGAGCGACGTTGTTCGGTACTTCACCACGCGCCCCGCATTCCTGCTCCGAAGCCGTCCGGGCCGACGTTCGGTGACAGCCGCAAGGCGGCGCCTCGCGTCTTGGAGGCGTGCGACGGGGCCGTCAAAAGGAGCACAGCCCCAACGCCGACCGCCACGAGGCCCGCGCCAATCGCTACCGTCGAGATCGTCGCCGAGGTCCGCGCCTCGCTGTTGAGATCGAGCCCCTCGGCGCTCGTGCAGCTCTCGGGTCTGCACATGGACTTCGCGTCGTCGTTCTTTCCGATCGCGCGGAGCCCGAAGATCGAGCCGACGGCGACCGACGCGATGCCAAGGCCGCCGACGGCGTATCCCCAATTGCGTCCAGCGTGGCTCACCGATGCGCTCTCGGGTGCCGTGTCCTTCGAAGGCAGGGGCGCGTCGCTCGACTGGAGAACGGGCACCTCGACGACGCGCGCTTGATCGCCCTCGCGTACGACGAAGCGTGAGGTCCATGCTCGCCTTCCGGGAGCCGTGGCTTCGACGACTTGCTCGCCGAGATCGACGGGTGCCGAGGTTCCCCATGTTGCGTTGGCGACGAGCGCGCCGTTGTGGCGGACTTCGAAGCCCGCCACCCGCTGCATCTCGGGGCTCACGCGGATCGACATGCGAACGAGCTTGGCCTCGAGTCGATCGACATAGTCGTGAGCGAGCTGCTCGCGCTCGACGTCGTTTGCGCGCTGGGCGAGCCCGCGAGCAGTGACGAACTCCGACCAGGCCGTGGCCGGCTTTCCTTGCTTCTCATGGCAGTAGGCGAGGGCGAGAAGAACACCGAGGCCGGGATCGATCCTCTGGCTCTCCGCCAGCTTCGGGCATGCTTCGGCGTACTCACCCTGCGCCATCAGCGTCTTTCCTTCGCGAAACAGCGTCTCTGCGAGCGCGCCGGTGGAAGCCGCCTGCGCGCCGGCGACACCGCTGTAGGCAAGACACAGAGCGACCAGCGGGACGTCGAACGCGCGTCTGTGCATGGTTTCATCATGCGTGGGCAGTGCCGCAGGAAGCGAATCTATTTTGGGCGCTCTGGGTTGGTGTGGCGTTCTTGTGTCCCAAACCAAACTCTCCGATTTGGAAAGAGGTCGGAATGCGCCGAATACGTAGGGGCACGGATAGTGCGGAGTCAGGAAGACGGAGGTCCAACGGGATGGCAAACGTTCTCATCGTCGATGACGATTTCGAGTGCATGGAGCTCTCCGCCGAAATTTTGCAACGGGCGGGGCACGTGGTTCGAACCGGCCGGAACGGCCAGGAGGGCCTCATGTCCTTGACGACAGGGACGCTTCCGGACTGCCTTTTGTTGGACGTCGAGATGCCGATTTTGACCGGTCCCCAAATGGCGCATCAGATGCTCTTGAATGTCGGTGGCGAGGAGAAAATTCCGATTTTACTCGTCTCCGGAAGAAGCGATTTATCCCAAATCGCCGCGCGCATGGGGACGCCGTACTTCCTTGGTAAAGCAACACGCGATTACCCCAAATCGCTTCTCGCAATTCTCACCATTGCGCTTGCCGAGCGTCGCGCGCCTGCGCCGGCGTGAACGCTCGAACGGACTATTCGAAGGTACCGATTTCGACGTCCCCGAGTGAGGTGTCCTCGTTCGTGCGACCGCCCACGACGTAGATCCAGCGCTTGTACATCGGCGCTTGGTGCACGTGCGCGCGTGCGGTAGCGAGTCGCGCTGGCAGCAGTTCGAAGGTGAGGCTGCCGTCTTCTGCGAAGCGGCCGCGAAGAACCGTGTTCGTGAAGGGTGCGGCGCCGGCAACATCCTCGAAGCCACCAAAGGCATAAAGCTCGTCGTTGAACAGCTGCGCGTTCGTGACCGAGAGCGGTGTCGCCAGTTTCCCAGAAGGCTCGAAGTCACCGATGCTGCCGTCCGCGGCGACACTCGCGCGAACGACGTCGGCGAGCGGTGTGTTCGCGCCTGCAGGATCGCCGCTGAGGCCGCCGACGAGGTAGATGACGTCCTTCCGCACGCACGCCATGTGATGGCTGCGATCGTGCGGAAGCGCGGGCAACGCTTCGAACGCGGAGAGGGTACCGTCGGATTCGTCGATCTTGGCGCGCGTGGCCATCGTCGTGCTCTTGCTGTCGATGTCGCGACCGCCGAAGCAGTAGAGCCAACCCCGCGCGACGCTGCACGTGTGGTGCATCACGGCGAGCGGAAGATCGGGACCGTGCTTCCACTCACCGAGCGCGCCCGCCGGGTCGAGCGTGGCGCTGTACGTGCTGCGCGATGTTTTGCCGCTGGTGACGCCGCCCGTGATCACGATCGTGCGGCCGAGCGGACCCGTCGTGACCGTCGTGTGACCGGCGACCGCCTTGGGCAGCTCGCCGACTTTCTCGAACGCATCGAGGCTCCCATCGTTGGCGTGGATCTTCGCGCGCTGAACGTCCTTGTGGGTCGTCTTCCACGCGTCGGTGCCGCCGAGCACGTAGAGGTAGGGGCCGCCGTCGGTCTCGACGACGACAGTGCCGTGGTGATCGCGCACGGGGTCGATCGCGCGATCGGACCTCGCCATGGCGAGCGTCGTCTCACAGTGGCCGGGTGTGCCGTGGGTCCCCTCGACGCAATCCGCCGGGGGAGGACCGGCGTCGGCGGCAGTGGTCACGGGCGCGGTGCTCGCGCTCGAGCAAGCGAAGACGGGTGCAGCGAGGAGCGCAAAGGGGAGGAAGAGAAAGGGGCGACGGGCTCGCATGCCTGCAGCCGCTAGCAACACGCGTACCGGCGCGAATTATCCGCGAAAATGAGTCTTGCCGTGCGACTCGCGTCACGATCCGCACGACGCAGCACGCTCGAGCAGCAGCCTGCGCTCACGCGCGTTCTGCGTGAGCGAGGCTGCGCGTTCGAGCTCCGCGCGAGCCTCGTCGAAGCGTCCGAGCTTCGCGAGGAGATCGGCGCGTACCGTCGGCAAGAGGTGGTATCGCGCAAGCGCAGGCTCCGACGTCAGCGCGTCGGCGAGCGCGAGACCTGCAGCCGGACCATAGGCCATGGCGATCGCGACCGCGCGATTGAGCTCGATGACGGGCGAAGGCGTGAGCTCGGCGAGGGTGCCATAGAGCTCCGAGATCTCCTTCCAGTCGGTCTCTGCGGCTGTCCGTGCACGCGCGTGGCACGCCGCAATTGCAGCCTGGAGAGCGTACGGCCCGCGCGCGCCAGCGAGCTTTTCAGCGCGATCGAGCGCAGCAAGACCGCGGTGGATGAGGACGCGATCCCAACGAGCGCGGTCCTGATCGAGGAGCAGCACCGGCTGCCCCTTCGAGTCTATCCGCGCGTTGAGGCGCGAAGCCTGAATCTCCAGGAGCGCGACCAGTCCGTGAACCTCGGGCTCGAGCGGCACGAGCCCGGCGAGGATGCGACCGAGACGGAGCGCGTCCTCGCACAGCGCGGGTCGCGTCCAGTCGTCACCGGCGGTTGCTGAGTAGCCCTCGTTGAACACGAGGTAGATGACGCCGAGCACGGAGCTCAGACGCTCTGCCAGCTCGGCGCGCGGCGGCACCTCGAAGGCGACGTTCGCCTCGGACAAGGTTCGCTTCGCGCGGACGATGCGCTGCGCAATCGTGGGCTCGCCGACGAGGAACGCGCGCGCGATCTCGTCGGTGGTCAGTCCGCCCAACATCCGCAGCGTGAGCGCCACCTGCGCCTCGGTCGACAGCACCGGGTGACAAGCGATGAACACGAGGCGCAAGAGGTCGTCGCCAACGTCGTCGTCGATGGCGGTCGCGGGATCGGGCTGGGCGAGCTCACGCTCGGTGTCGATCGCATGGCCGAGCTCCTCGTGCTTGCGGTCGAGGAGCTTTCGCCGCCGGAGCGCGTCGAGACCGCGCCGTTTCGCCGTCGTCATCAGCCACGCGCCGGGCTTGTCGGGGACGCCCGAAAGAGGCCACTCCTCCATGGCCGCGACGAGCGCCTCCTGCGCGAGGTCCTCCGCGAGTCCTACGTCGCGCACGATGCGCGCGAGGCTCGCGATCAACCGAGCGGACTCGATCCGCCACACTGCGTCGATTGCCGCGTGGGTGGCGCTCGCGGTCATGGCTTGAGACGGTAGCCGCTCTTCAGAAGCCAGTGCACCGCGCCAAGGCAGAGAAGGAGGAACACGACGGTCATGCCCACGCTGGTCTCGATGCTGACGTCGGACACGTCGTAGAAGCTCCAGCGAAACCCGCTGATCAAGTACACGACCGGGTTGAAGAGTGTGACCTTCTGCCAGAACGGCGGAAGCATGTGGATCGAGTAGAAGCTGCCGCCGAGGAAAGCGAGTGGCGTGACGATCATCATGGGCACGAGCTGCAACTTCTGAAAACTGTCGGCCCAGAGCCCGATGATGAAACCGAAGAGGCTGAACGTCACCGCGGTGAGCACGAGGAACGTCACCATCCAAACGGGGTGCGCGATCTCGTAGGAGACGAACACGCGCGCGGTCAGGAGAATGATCGTTCCCAAGATGATCGATTTGGTCGCCGCCGCACCCACGTAGCCGAGCACGATCTCGAGGTGCGAGATCGGGGCGGACAAAACTTCGTAGATCGTTCCGGCGAACTTCGGCATGTAGATCCCGAACGACGCGTTCGAAATACTCTCGTTCAAGAGCGAGAGCATCGTGAGCCCTGGGATGATGAAGGCCGCGTAGCTCACGCCATCGACCTGCGTCATGCGCGAGCCGATCGCCGAGCCGAAGACGACGAAGTAGAGCGAGGTGGAGATGACGGGCGATGCGATGCTCTGCATCACGGTCCGCCACCAGCGATGCATCTCGAAGAAGAAGATGGCGCGAACCGCGTGGATATTCATGAGCTCACCAGGCTGACGAAGATCTCTTCGAGCGAGCTTTCGCGCGTCTGCAGATCTTTGAAGTCGATCCCGAGCTCTGCGAGCTCGCGAAGCAGCGCCGCGATTTTCGAACGCTCGTGCTCGGCGTGGAACGTGAAAACGAGCTTGTTGCCCTCGTCGGCTAGCTCGAGCGCGTAGTCGGCCAGCCCATCGGGTATTTTCTCGAGCGGACGTTGCAACAGCAAGGTGAGCTGCTTTTTTCCGAGCTTCTCCATGAGCGCGCTCTTCTCTTCGACGAGGATGATTTCGCCCTTGTTGATGACGCCGATCCGGTCGGCCATTTGCTCGGCCTCTTCGATGTAGTGCGTCGTCAAGATGATGGTCACCCCGGTGGCCCGTAGCGAGCGAACCATCTCCCACATGTCGCGGCGCAGCTCGACGTCGACGCCTGCAGTGGGCTCGTCGAGAAACAAGATGCGCGGCTCGTGCGACAGCGCCTTGGCGATGAGGACGCGACGCTTCATGCCGCCGGACAGCGTCATGATCTTGTTGTCACGCTTGTCCCAGAGCGAAAGATCGCGAAGCACCTTCTCGATGTGAGCCGGGTTCTTCGGCTTGCCGAACAGGCCGCGGCTGAACGTGACCGTCGACCAGACGGTCTCGAACATGTCCGTCGAGAGCTCTTGCGGTACGAGGCCGATCGTCGCGCGGGCTGCGCGAAAGTCGGTCACGATGTCGTGCCCGTCGGCGACGACGGTGCCCGAGCTCGCGTTGACGGTGCCGCACACGATGCCAATGAGTGTCGTCTTGCCAGCGCCGTTCGGCCCGAGGAGCGCGAAGATCTCGCCGCGGCGGATCTCGAGGCTCACGTTCTTGAGGGCTTGGAAGCCGGAGTCGTATGTCTTCGTCAGGTTTTTGATCGAGATGATCGATGGCACAGCGGCGCATCTGGCCGCGGTTTCGCCCAGGCTGCAAGCCCTGGATCGCTCGTCCGGAATGGTTTTCTCAAGGTTCGCGCAAGAAGCGCGTGTCTGGGTTTTCGCGTCGCCAGACGACGTGGTCCATGAAGTAGTGGTGAATGTTCACGACCACGAAGAACGTGGCGAAGAACGGCGTCTCGCCGAGCGCAGTGGGCTCGCTGCCACGCGCCGTCCTAGGCACGAACGCTTCGTCGAGAAACGTGGGCGCGCCGCGGAACAGAAACCAACCGAGACCGAGCGCAGTCACGGCGAGGAGGCCGACCCGAACGCCAACGGGACGGCCGAACGAAGGCGGTCCCTCGCTCGCGCGTGCCTCGTTGCGCTTCATGAGCCAAACGAAATACAGATATTGAACCGAGTGTAGAGCGGGAATCGCATAACGAAGAAGCGGGTCGACGCTCGAGTAGATCGTCCACGACCACACGGTGATGAGAAGCCCGCTCAACGGCGCGAGCGGCAGCGTCGAACGGTCGCGCCGCCAGCGCCCAACGAGGATCGCGACGAGCGCAACGGTGCTGAGCGCGAGCACGGCGCCCGTCGCCACCTCGAGCCAGCGCGGGTGAGCGAGGGCAGCGTAGACGACGCCCTTCTCTTCGAACTCGCCAGCCGCCGTCGCCGGGCTCGCCCACGCGTAGGCCCAACCTGCAAAACAGTGCGCCAAGATGACGGTGCGCTCGCGTGCCGTCACGTGCACGCCGCGCCGCGCCGAAAGCACCATGAGCACGCCGAAGCCCTGCTTCACGTAGTGCCAGCCGACGAGCAAGAACATCAGCTGAATCATCCAGCCGAGTGCTTGGGCCGAGCGCGTGACGATCGCGACGACGGCCCACC
>CAXSGV010000039.1:0-9402 GCA_964236615.1 uncultured Polyangiaceae bacterium | reverse complement strand
GAGCGCAGCGTCAACGCGACCGCCGCCCAGACGACGAGCGCGACAGGAGCTGCAAACCCGGCAATCAGGTAGCGAGCCCGCTGAGCGACAGGCACGTCGGCGCCCAAGGCGCGTGTTCGAACGTCCTTGTAAAACAGCAAGTACGTCACGGAAAAGTGCGGGTCGTTGATGACGTACGCCGCGTAAAACGTCGTGAAGCCAGCGGCGTACTCCGCCGCGTCGAGGCCGAGCCCCTTGCGCAACAACCACGCGAGCGGGAAGAGGACCAGCGTCGCCCCGCCGACGAGCATGAACTCGACGAAGCGCGAGCTCCATCCGCTGGGCGCCGTCGCCGCTGCGGTGGGCTCGAGTGCCAGGGCCGCGCTCGTCACGCGACCCAGTTTACCCTTGCCGGCGTCGACGCACTACACGGCGGCGCGCGTCGTATGCCCGGGTACTACGTTTGCGGCCAGCGCTTCGAGCGCCGGCGCGATGTCACGTAGGGACAGGATGTAGTCGACATCGCCGGTCGCTATCGCCGATAGCGGCATACCCGTGACCTCGGCGCTGGCCTCGTCTTGCGAGATGACGGTCCCCCCGTGGTGCTTCACCACCTGAATCCCGTCGGCGCCGTCGCCGTCGCCGCCCGTGAGGACGAGCGCGATCACTCGAGATCCGAACGCTTCCGCCGCGGAAACGAACAGAACATCTGCGGACGGTCGGACGTGCTTCACCTTGATGCCATCGCGCAGCGCGAGGCGACCGTGAACGTCGACGACGAGGTGGATACCAGGAGGCGCGACGTAGACGCAGCCCGGAAGGCAATCATCGCCCTCCGCCGCGTCCTTCACCTCGAGCCCCGTGCCCCTTTGAAGCACCTTCGTGAGGAGGTGAGGCGCCGCCATCGATCGGTGCTGAACGATGACGATCGCCAGAGGAAAGCTCGCTGGCAGCTGGGACAAGATCGTGGAGATCGCGGCGACGCCGCCGGCCGACGCGGCGATCACGACCAATTGAAAGCGATCACTTGGTCGAGGCCTTGGCACGGATGAGTGGATGCTTGCCGAGCCTCAGGCGTTCCGGGCCCCGCGTTATGCTCACGGCATGGACGAAGAGCTCCTGTGGATCGCCAAGGCGACGGGTGCCGAGCACGTTCAGCGAGGCGACCGCATCCAGTCGGTGTGGGGCGGTTACGGTGAGCTCTTTCGGGTTCACCTGACCGGCGGTGCCTTCGAAAGTGCGGTCCTGAAATCAGTGAAGCCACCCGCGCGCCGGCGCGGTGCGACCGATGCGTCGCACGCTCGCAAGTGTCGCTCGTACGACGTCGAGACGGCCTGGTACCGCGTCTTCGCGTCGCGTTGCGACGACACGTGCCGAGTGCCGCGACTCTTGGGCAGCCACGCAGCGCATGACAGGTGGCTCTTTCTTCTCGAGGACCTCGACGCTGCCGGCTTCGGCAAGCGCAGGCGGCGTGAGCCCGAGCCGGTGGCCCTGGATCGCTGCCTTGCGTGGCTCGCGTCGTTCCACGCGCGCTTCCTCGGCGTCGCGCCGACCGGTCTCTGGAAGACGGGGACGTACTGGCACCTTGCCACGCGGCCCGACGAGCTCGCGGCGCTCGAAGACCCGGCGTTGCGCGAAGCCGCGCCCGTCCTCGATCGCATGCTTCGGCAAAGCGCGTATCAGACGATCGTTCACGGCGACGCGAAGCTCGCGAACTTCTGTTTTTCGCACGACGGTCACGCAGTCGCCGCGGTCGATTTTCAATACGTGGGTGGCGGCTGCGGCATGAAGGACGTCGCGTATTTTTTGAGCAGCTGCTCGGACGAGGGCTTCGATCCCCACGAGGCGCGGCACCTGGATCGGTACTTCGAGCTCCTTCGCGGCGCGCTTGCCGCTCGGTCCGACGCGGTCGATGGGGGCGCGCTCGAGGCGGAGTGGCGTGCGCTCTACCCGATCGCGTGCGCCGATTTTTACCGCTTCCTAGCGGGCTGGGCGAAGGAGCATTGGCGCAGCGATGGCCACGGGCAGCGCGTCATTCGCAACGTGCTTCGGACCTTGTAGCGTCGCTGGCCATGCGCCCACGTCGCCGAACCCTCGCAGGACGCGAGATCACTCGCAGCTTCCGCCCGCGCAGTCCTTGATGCAGCCGGTGTCCGCGGTGCAGACCTGCACGCAGTGCCCGCCTTTGCAGTTCAAACGGCACGTGCCGCTCGCACCACACATCTGCGAGCAGTAGCCGCCGGCGCAGGTGAGGACGCAGTCGGTGCCGTCGCACTCTTGCCGGCAGTTGCCGTTCTTGCACTCCTTCGTGCACAGCGGTCCGTCGTAAACGCCGCACGACTGGTAGTCGCCCATCGGCATCGGTCCGCGCGGACGTGGCGGAGCGCTGACCGCGAGCGGTACGACCGGCGTCGTCGGGACGCTCGCCGAGGACGCATCACCGCCCGCGTCGAAGGTCGGCTTCACGCCGCTATCGTGCGTCTCCACGACGACGGGCTCGGTCGTCGCTTGCGGTGACGTCGTCGAGGTCAGATCGCCGGCCTTCGTGCTGCCGCAGGCGTCGCACCCGCCGCAGCCGGCCATGGAGGCCAGCGCGAGGAGGAAGAGCGTGGGAACGAGTCTCATGACCCGCGGAAGTCTACACGGTCCAATCATCGTGGCTGCGGGCGGATAGGGGGCGGCGCGTCGCACAGCGGACAACCGGCGGCGCGGGGCTCGAGGAGCCCGCAGTTGATGCATTCTGCACCTACTCCGCGGAAGCCGGGATCGTAGAGAGTGCACCTCGAGAGTGCTTTCTCGGCGCGCTTGCCTTCGTAGGCGACGGAGGCTGGAACGAACGCACGGAAGGAAAGCGTCTCCCGGCTGCAGCTGGGACACTTGTCGGGCACAGCCTGCGCGTTCTCCGTATCCAGGGCGTGGCCGAGGCCGCCCGGCGCATGACAGCGCGGGCACATGGAGTCCGCGAACACCTCGTGCTTGCAGGCAGCGCAGCGGATCTCGAACACGCCGTCGACGAAGGTCTCGCCCTTGTAGGCCCACGTGACCGCGCCGCCGGGCTCCCCCGCGAGGATCGGAAACTTCCCTTCGACATATGCCCGAATCAAGAGTTTTTTGCCGCCGCAGGCGCTGCATCCCTTGTCGACCTGCTCGGTGAAGGTGGCTTCCGTCAGTGATCCCATGGAGCGCACGCTACAACGAAGCCCCGTAAGGTGGCGATTGTCCACGCGAAGCGGCGCGGAGGGGCGCCCGCGCGGAATATTTTTTGTAACTTTCGGGTTGGGGCGGCCAGGTACACGCGTGGCCACTCTCCCCGAGTCCCTTGCTTCGCGCTTCGTGCAGACGATCGCGCGTGCCGAGGACACGCACGAAGAGCGCGCCGCCGCTTGGGACGACGCCACCACCCGGCGCGAGCTCGCGGCGCTCTACCAGCGCCACGCGCCGCGCGTGCAGCGCTTCTTGCGTGACGTGCTCGGCGACGAAGCCCTCGCGTGGGATGCGACGCAGGAGACCTTCGCGCGGGCCTTCGCTCACGTCGCGATCTTGAAAGACAGCGACAAGGCCGCGCCTTGGCTCTTCGGCGTTGCGCGCAACGTGTCGCTCGAGCTGCGCCGTGCACGGTTTCGGGCCGGGCGCGTCATCGCGCAGGAGAACGGCGAGCTCGAACGCGCGAAGGCCAAAGCGGGCGCCTGCCCGGAGCAGGAGTACCTGGGACGCGAAGCCCTGCGCGTGATCGACGCCGCCTTGCTACGTCTCTCCGAGGATCGCCGCGCCGTCCTCTTGCTGCGCCTCGATCACGGCCTCGCGTACGACGAGATCGCAGAGCTCATGGGGTGGACGCTGGCCAAGGTGAAGGTCGAGATCTTCCGCGCGCGCGAGGTGCTGCGCGAGACGATGGCCGAGTACGAGACGAACGACGGAGGTGCACGGTGAGTGATTTCGACGACGACGAGACGCTCGAGCGCGCGCTCTTCGCGCACCGCCGGCGCGTGCTCGACGGCGACACTCGCACGACGCAGCTCAGCACGCGTGCCGGCGTCGACGATGTCTTTGCACGCGTTGCTGTCGCGCGTCGCCGCTCGCAACGTACAAGGCTGTTCGGCTTCGCGCGCGTCGTGAGCCAGGCGGGCACGGCCTTCGCGGCGGCCGCCGCTTGCATGGTGCTCGTGCGCGGCTTGCCCGCGAGCACGACCGATGAAGCAAGGCGCGACGACGTCTTCACGACGCACGTCGCGTCCGACGTGCCTACGCATCGCGCGTCGATCGAGGGCTCGAGCCATGGAGCAAGAGCGCTCGCGTGCGGCGTCGAAGGCGATGCATTCGGCGACGAGGCGGCTTGTGAGGCGCCTGCGATCGAGGTCAGCTCCGACGCGCCGGCACCCCTCGCTTCGAACGCGGTGCAGGGGGAGTCGTCCGCACGGGCGTCGTCGTCCTCTCCCCCCGCGTGCGAATCGATTTCGTGTGGAGGGGAAGTAACTTGTGCGGGTGACGGGCCATGAGCCTGCATGAAAATAACGTCGTCACTTCTGATCGCCGCGCTGCTGTTCTCGGGTTGCGGCCAACCGAACAACACGAACAACACTGACCCGGCGGCTCCGACGAAGGAGCCGCTCGCGGCCGCACCCGCCGCGGCGCCGGAGCAGAACGCGCCCTCCGCCGCTGCACCACGGCGCTTCATCGTTCCCGTCGATGGTTTGCCGATCTTGGGACAGCGCGACGCGCTCGTCACGATCGTCGAGTTCACCGACTACGAGTGCCCGTACTGCGTACGCGCCGAGCACACCGTGCACGCGCTTCGCGAGAAATACGGCGCGGACATCCGCGTCGCCGTCGGCTCGCGGCCGCTTCCAATTCACGCGCACGCGCAGGAGGCCGCGCTTGCAGCGCTCGCGGCCGACGAGCAAGGACGCTTCGAGCCCATGCACGAGAAGCTGTTCGAGCACAGCAACTCACTGTCGAGTGAGGGCATCGCCAGCCTCGGCGCCGATCTCGGTCTCGGGTCGTCGTTCGAGCGTGCGCGCGGTGGTGACAAGGCGCACGCTGCGCTCGAAAAGGCCTCGCTCCTCGCGTCGGCGCTGAAGGTCACGGGGACGCCCACCTTCTTCATCAACGGTCGCAAGATCTCCGGCGCACAGCCGATGGCCGTGTTCGAGCTCGTGGTCCTCGAGGAGCTTCTTCACGCGCGCGACCTCGTCGCGCAGGGTGTTCCTCGCGAGGAGGTCTATTCGCACATCGTCGCCGAGGCGCGCGCGAATCCCGCGAACGTGGACGAGGACGCAGCCAACGAGCCGAAAGCGTTCGTCGCCGAGGCGAAGACGATCGGCGGGGCGCACCTGCTGGGCACGAAGAACGCGTCGCGAACGCTGGTGCTCTTCACCGACTTCGAGTGCCCGTACTGCAAAAAACTCGACGCGCGCCTGCGCGACCTCACGCAGAAGCACCCCGAGATGCGCGTCGTCTTGCGGAACCATCCGCTTCCGATGCACCCGCACGCGCGCCTCGCGGCGAAGGCGGCGCTCGCGGCCGACGCGCAAGGCCGGCTCGCGCAATATTCGGCGATCCTGTTCGAGAACCAGACGGCGCTCGAGCGCGACGCGCTTATCGCGTACGCGGCGCGCGCCGGTATGGATGGCGAGCGCTTCGTTCGCGATCTCGATGCGCCCGAGACCGAGCGGCGCCTCGCCGAGGACGAAGCGCTCGCGACCAAGCTCGACGTGCGCGGCACCCCGACCTCGTTCGTCGACGGGCGGCGCGTCGTGGGCGCGCAGGGCGACGCCACCTTCGAGGACGCTCTCGCGCGCGCCGCGAAGTAGGACCGAACGGCCGCCGCGCACGCGCGCACGCGCGCACGGGTCAGCTCCGTTGAAGGAGGCTGCGTGCGATCTGCGAGATCTGAATCTCGTCGGTGCCGCCGTAGATGGAGAGCACACGCGCGTCGCGAAAGAGCTGCTCGACGCGCGACTCCGCCATGTAGCCATTGCCGCCAAACAGCTGCACGGTCTCGTGGCAGACCTCCATCGCGGCACGTGCAGAGTACAGCTTGCACGCGCTCGCCTCGGCGATGCTCATCGGCTTGCCTTGCTCCGCCATCTCGATTTGGCGGAACACGAGGTTCTGAACGTTCATGCGCGCGACCTCCATCGTGGCGAGCTTCAGTTGAATGAGCTGAAACTCGCCGATCGCCTTCCCGAACTGCTGGCGCGTGCTCGCGTAGTCGAGCGACAGCCTCTGGCACTCTTCGATGAGACCAAGCGCCATCGCCGCGACGGCGGTGCGCTCTGCGGTGAAGGTCTCCTTTGCTTCGGCGCGCGCGGGGGCTTCCTCGGTCTCGCCGAGCAGCCGATCTTTGTCGACGCGGACGTCGTCGAGAAAGAGCTCGCCCGTAGGCGAGCCATGAAGCCCGAGCTTACGCAGCGGCTTGCTCTGCGTGAGCCCGGGCATTCCCTTGTCGAGCACGAACGAGACGATCCTGCGGAGCTTCGGCTCGTTGCCCTCGTCGAGCTTGCAGATGAAGACGATGGTGTCGGCGTAGGGCCCGTTCGTGATGAAGGTCTTGCTGCCGTTGAGGACGTAGCCATCGCCGTCACGACGCGCGGTGGACTTCATTCCGCCGAAGGCATCGGAGCCCGAGCCTGGCTCGGTGATCGCCCACGCGCCGATCGTCTCGAGCGTGAGCAGCGAGAGCGCCCAACGCTCCTTCTGCCGCACCGTCCCGCGTGACATGATCGCGTTCGCAGTAAGACCCATGCTGACGCCGAGCGCGGTCACCATGCCGACGCTGTACCGACTGAGCTCGATGATGGGGAGCATGCGCATCGCCATCTCCATGCCCGCTTGCGGGTTGGGCCCGGTACGCGGCGGGCGCGGCTCGTTCGCCTCGGACTGCTGCTTTTGCCGCGCGATTTGTTTGTCGAAGCGGGCTTTTGCCATGTCGGCGATGCCGAACGTCGCGACCATCTTGCGCAGCACCTCGTACGGAGGCTCGCCCTCGTGCTCGATGGCGTGGAGCTTCGGCTTCACCTCGAGCTCGCAGAACTTACGGAACGCGTCACGGATGGAGGCGTGGGCTTCGGACCATTCGATCATGGGCCCGATGCTATGCCCTGCCGTGCCGTAGCCGAGCACAAGCCACGCTGAAGTTTACAGTCCCCTGACAAAAGGTTGCGGCGCCGCGCGTAGGCTCCGCTTCGGTGAGAGTCGCGGCATCTACTCTGCTCGTCGCCGTGCTCTGCCTCGTGGCGAGCACGGCGCTCTGGGTTCGCGCGACCACCACCAGCGGCCGCCCTCCGGACGCGGCAACCGCGGCTCGCACGCTCGGTGACTTCGAGCGATCGAACGCGCCGGCGGTCGAGATCGATCTCGCGGCCCGTTACGCAGGACGTCTCGATCTCCTCGACCCGCGGAAGGCGCTGCCGTCGTGGCACCGCTTTGCGCGTGACGAGGTCACCGCCGTCTACGTCGCGACGAAGACATGCCCGCCGGGCAAGCTCGCCGACATTCACGATCCCGCTCTCGCCAAGGCATACGCGTGGCACGCGCTCACGTGCGCGCCCGGTCCGCTTCCGCCGGACGATCTCTTCGAGCACCCGCCGCACGTGCATCCGTCGGGGCGCTCCTACGCCGCGCTGGCACGCATGCGGCCCAACACCCCCGCCTCGTGGAGCGTCACGCATGCACGCTCGTTCCACGTGCTCGAGCTCGCCTCGCTCGGACCAGAGCTCGAGCCCACCGACCGCGCGCTCGCTGTCGATTTGGCCGGATGGGAGGCGCTCACCCGCGGCGATCGACTCGTCCTCATGCCCTCCGCGCTCATCGTGGCCGATCACGGCACGTTCGGTCTCGCCAAGGTACGTGTGTACCCCCGCGCGGCGTGGGACGCCTTCGCCGAGCGCGCGGCGATCGCGCTCCTTCCGCGGAAGCCATCGGAGCTCTGCGCGTGGCCCGCGTCTCCCGATCTGTGCTGGCAGCCGCGCACACCAGCCGATCGTCACCGCTCTGCGCTGCTCGCGTCGACCTTCGGCTCGGCGGCTTTCGTCGGTCTCGCGTCGGTCGCTCTCGTCATCGCGTACGTGCGCGAGCGGCGACGCGTCCACGCCGACCGCATTCACGTGCTCCGGACGCTGACACACGAGCTGCGTACGCCAGCGACGAGCCTGCGTCTCGACATCGAGCCGCTGCGCGCTGCGTACGACGACCTTCCGCTGAGATGCCAGGAGCCGCTGCTCCGGATGTCCGACGGCATCGAGCGTCTCCACCGCGTGCTTCATCGCAGCGCGCGCTACATGGCGTTGTTCGAGACGAGCGCGAAGGCGGAGAGCCTCATTGCCGTACGCGATGTACCCTCCGCAAAGGCCATGTTCGAAGAGCTCTCGGAAGAGTGGCCCGAGGGTGTCGTGCTGCGAAGCGTTGGCCCGGACGGTGCGGTCGCGACCGACCGCGAGTGGCTCGGCGTCGCCTTGAAAAACTTGGTCGAGAACGGCGTACGCCATGGCAGAAGCCCCGTGTCCGTCAGCTGGACGCTCGCTGACGGCGGCATCGTCGTGCGCGTTGAAGACAGCGGCGTGTCGCCCGAGCTCTCGCTTCGGCGCGCCGTGCAACCCTACGAACGCGATCCCAAGAGCCCGGGTCTCGGCCTGGGGCTCGCGATTGCCGACCGTGTCGCGCGCCTCCTTGGCGGCAAGCTCGTTCACGAGCCCTCGCCCACGGTGTTCGAGCTCCGGCTGCCGCAACCGCGGGGACGGAGGGCGGCATGACCACGGTGCTGGTCGTCGAGGACGAGGTGCACGTGGCGTCGTCGCTGCGCGATCTGCTCGAGAGGGATGGCTACACGGTCGTCCTCGCGGCCACGCTCGCCGCGGCACGCCTCGCGCTCGGATCGCCGGTCGACGTGATGCTCCTCGACTGGCGCCTCCCCGACGGTGAGGGCATCGACTTGTTGAAGGCGCTTCGCGAGACATCGGACCTTCCGGTCTTGCTCGTGACGGCGCGGGTCGAAGTGATCGACCGCGTGCTCGGGCTCGAGCTCGGTGCCGACGACTACGTGATGAAGCCCTTCGAGCCACGCGAGCTCCTCGCGCGTTTGAAGGCGCGCCTGCGAAGTCGCCGTGCTCCGGACGCGCCGCGCCGAACGGTGGAGTGTGCGGGCGTGCTTGTCGATCTCGAGACCCGAACCGTCACCTTCGAAGGGCGCGACGTCCCCATGACGCGCATGGAGCTCGGCCTGCTCGCGGTCCTTCTCGAGCATCCGGGCCGCGTCTTCAGCCGCGAAGAGCTCCTGAACCAGGTGTGGGGCTACGAGCGCACGCCCACCACGCGCACCGTCGACACGCACATCGTCCAGCTCCGCACCAAGCTGCGCGCCGATCTCATCGAGTCGGTGCGCGGCATTGGCTACCGTTTGCGGCGCGAGCCGCGCGAGACCTGACC
>CAXSGV010000038.1:0-22771 GCA_964236615.1 uncultured Polyangiaceae bacterium | reverse complement strand
CGAGAACGAGGCGCTGGCTGTCGAGGCGGCTTTTCCCCGCAAAGACGGGCGACGTGACGACGATCGTGAAGTGACCGCCGCCGCCTTCGACCTCGACCTGCGCCTCGGTCACCACGGCTTCGATGGCCTTCTTGATGGCATCGGTGACCGAGCCCTGGAATGTCGTGAGGTGGTGACCCATCTCTCAGTACCGCGGGACCGTCGGGTCGACCGTCTGCGACCAGGCGTCGATGCCGCCTTCGAGGTTGAACACCTTCGTGAAGCCTTGCTTCAAGAAGTGCTCGGCCGCCGAACGGCTACGCACGCCGGAGTGGCAGTAGAAGACGAGCATCGTGCTCTTGTCGAGAGCGAGTAGGCGCTCTTGCGCGGCCTCGTCGAGGTGGGTGCCGCCCATCGAAGCGAGAAGGCGCTCGGCCGGCGTGCGCACGTCGAAGAGCTCGAGCTTGTCGCCGCGATCTTGCATCGCCTTGAGGTTCTTCGGCGAGAGCGTCTTCACGCGCGGCGGCTCGTTGGGGTTCTCGATCTTGAAGCCGCCACTGGGGCCTTCGATGAAGTCGATGGTGGTGCCATCGGCGCGCTTGGCGCTCGCCTTGTCGAGGAGAACCGTGAGGCCGCCCGCGGAAACCTCGATGTCGCCTGCTGCCTTCTGATCGAGGAACAGCTCGTACGCGAACTGCGCGCTGATCTGGAGACGCGGGTGATCGTCGGCGCTCTCGGCCGCGTCCTTGAAAGCCTTGGCCGCGGTGGGGCTCAGCGTGATGGTCGGGACTTTCACTTCCGCTGTGTCGCTCACGCCGAGGAGCGTCTGCAGCTCGCCCGCCTCGTACATCTCGGTGATGATGTCGCAGCCGCCGACGAACTCGCCGTTGACGTAGAGCTGCGGGATCGTCGGCCACTTCGAGAACGCCTTCACGCCCTCGCGAATCGCCGGATCGGAGAGCACGTTGACCGTCTTGAACGAGGGAACGAGCTCGCTCAGCATGCCGACGACCTTCGAGCTGAAACCGCACTGCGGGAAGTTCTTGTTGCCCTTCATGAAGAGAACGACCTTGTCGGACTTCACGAGCTCGGCGATCTGGGCTTCGGCGGGATGGGTAGCGGTCATGGTTAAGCGGATAGGTGCTATACCCCCGGGCCTCCGTCAAGGGTGGCCATGGACGAGGTCTCGGCAGTTTCCTGCAAGCGCCTGGTCAAGCGGTACGGCGATCTCGTCGCGGTCGACGGCCTCGATCTCGAGGTCCGGCGGGGCGAGTGCTTTGGGTTGCTGGGCCCGAACGGCGCCGGCAAGACCACGACGGTCGAGATCCTCGAGGGTCTCGTTTCGCCGACGGCAGGCGACGTCCAGCTCTTCGGAAAACGCTGGGCGACCGACGCGCAGTGGCTTCGCGAGCGGCTCGGGATTTCGCTGCAAGAGACCCACCTCACCGACAAGCTGACCGTCAAAGAGACGCTCCAGCTCTTTCGCTCCTTCTTCTCGCGGGGCCGCGACGTGAAGGCGACCATCGATCTCGTGGCGCTCGGTGACAAGGAGAACGCCCGCTACGAGTCGCTCTCCGGCGGCCAGCGTCAACGGCTCGCGGTCGCGTGCGCTCTCGTCGGTGATCCGCAACTTCTCTTTCTCGACGAGCCGACGACTGGCCTCGATCCGCAATCGCGCCGGATGCTGTGGGACGTCGTCCTCGCCTTCAAGCGCGAGGGCGGCAGCGTCCTCTTGACGACGCATTACATGGACGAGGCCGAGCGCTTGTGCGACCGCGTCGGCGTCATCGATCACGGCAAGATGATCGCGCTCGGCACGCCTGCCGAGCTGATTCGCAAGCTCGGTGGACAGGAGATCGTCGAGATCGCCCACGACGAGGCGCTCGATCTCGCACGGCTCGAAGCCCTGCCAGGAGTGCATTCTGCACGCATTCATACGGGGACGATTTCGCTCACCGTCGAGCAGCTCCATGTCGCGCTTCCCGCGCTCCTCGCTCACCTCGAGGCGAAGCACTGCGCGCTCTCGAGCCTGTCGACACGCCATGCCACGCTCGAGGACGTCTTCGTCAACCTCACCGGACGACAGCTCCGTGAGTAGCGCGATCCTCCAGCTCGCCCTGATGCGGTGGCGCTCGTTCTACCGCGCGCCCGGGACGATGTTCTGGGCATTTGGCTTTCCGATCTTGCTCGCCATGGTGCTCGGCACCGCCTTCCGCACCCAGAAGGCGGAGCCCGCCGCCGTCGCCGTCGAGGCGATCGGCACCGACGCCGAGATCGAGCACGTACGCGCGCTGCTCGCCGCGAGCCCCGACGTGAAGGTCAGCGTGCTCCCGCGGGCCGAAGCCGAAGCCGCGCTGCGCACCGGCAAGGTGAGCGTTCTCGTCGTGCCGGGTGACCGGCGCACCTACCGCTTCGATCCGTCGCGGCCCCCGAGCCGACTCGCGCGCGCGATCGCGGACGACGTCCTCCAGCGCGGTGAGGGGCGAAAGGATCCGACCGCGACCAAGAGCGAGCTCGTGAGCGAGCCGGGCTCGCGCTACATCGATTTTCTGATTCCAGGGCTGATCGGCATCAACCTCATGTCGAGCGGACTTTGGGGCATCGGCTATTCGCTCGGCGAGATGCGGACGCGCAAGCTGTTGAAGCGCCTCGTCGCCACGCCGATGAAAAAATCGGAGTTTCTCCTCTCGTTTCTGATCGTGCGCGCGGGGCTGCTCCTCATCGAGCTGCCGCCGCTGCTCCTCTTCGCGTGGCTCGCGTTCGACGTCGGCATTCGGGGCTCGATCGCGACGCTGCTCGTCGTGGCGCTCACCGGCGCGATCGTGTTTGCGGTGATGGGCCTGCTCGTCGCCTCGCGCGCCGGGAGCCCGCAGGTCGTGACCGGTCTCATCAACCTCGTGTCGCTCCCGATGTACCTTGGCTCGGGTGTTTTCTTCCCCTCGTCGCAGTTCCCGGACTGGTTACAACCGGTGCTTCACGCGCTGCCGCTCACCGCGCTCATCGATGCCATGCGCGCGGTGATGATCGACGGCGCGACGCTGAGCGCAGTCGCGACGCAGCTCGCGCTGCTTCTTTTGTGGGGCGTGGCCTCCTTTGCGCTCGCGCTCAAGCTCTTCAAGTGGGCATGAGCGCGCGCGCTTCGTCCTCTGCGTCGTCGTGGGCGTGGTGGCGTGCACGCCGCGCGTGCGCGAGGTTTCCCGAGCCGCGCCTGCTTCGAGCGCGCCCGTCACATCGTCTCCCGCCGCTGTCGTCATCGACGCCTCGGTGGAAGAAGAGCCTCTACCGATTCAGCTGCGGCAACATCTGAGGATGCTCTCTCAGCGCGCGAAGATGTCGAGGTGGTACGCCTTGCCGATTGCGCGACCGCCCGCGTCGTGCAGCGTCTCGGTCCGCTCATAGAGTGTGTGACTGCCGATGGGAATCAGCGTGGCGCTCGTCGACGGGTCGCTGCGAACCAGCACCGGCGCATTCGCTCCACCCTCGACGACATAAAGCTCGGCTGGCCCCGGTCCGACCGCGTCGTGCTGCGCGAAGACCTGGCTGCCGTCGCCGCTGAAGCGGTAGACAGCCCAGTTGAAGGGCACGACGGCGCTGGCGGAAACGGCGCCCGTCGCGAGGTCGACGACATCGATTGCGTCGTGGTGCTCGACGAGAATCTTGCCGCCGCGCTGATCGTCGATGCCGATCACGTCCGTCGCGACGACGCGCGGTGCTTCACCGCCGTCGGCGGGAACGACGGAGACTGCCTCGGGCGTGGGGTAAACGGTGCGCGGGCGGAACGAGATCCACTTCTTGTCGTCGCTCACCGAGAACGAGAGCTCGACGTTCGACGTGTAGAGCTGCTTCTCCGTCCCATCGGAGGCGATGCGCGTGATCGTGTAAGTCGTAGGCACGCCGGCGACGCCGGTCTTCACGCGCGTGACCCACACCGGCATGTCTTTGTCGTCAGCGTCGAAGCCGAAGCCGAAACGTGCGCTCCCGATCTCGGTGATGGAACCGGTCGTGGCGTCGAGCTTCGCGAGACGATCGTTGTCCTCACGCTTGAAGGTCCAGGCCTTGCCGTCGAAGCCGACGCTCTGCTGCACCTTCGGCAACGCGTCGGTCAGCTTCACGGGTTGGGGGGTCGCGGCGCCGATGTCGAGCTTCCAAACCTGGTTGTCGAAGGGCTGGTTGACTTGAGGGCTCGAGCCGCGAATCAGCAACGTGCGGCCGTCCGGCGCGATCATCGAGATGGCGCGTAAGCCCCCGCCCCAACCCTCGAGCCCGAAGCCCTGGAAGAACATGACGAGCTCCTGGCTCGGTGAGAACGGCAGGAACGTCTCGGCCGCAGGCTGCGCGCTGCCGATCTCGGACACGAGGACGAAGCTCGATCGGTACCGCGATACGAAGACCGCCACACGATCGCCGACGAGCTCGATCCCCACGAGGCCGACAGCCGTCGTCGGCATGGGGCGCACGAGGGGCACGACGTGATCGAGCGCGCCGAGCGTCCACTCTCGGACGTGCACTTCGCAATCGGTGTTCGGGGCGAGGCCGCCGCACGTCGCGTAGGCGAAGCGGTTGGCGGTGGCGCGCAGGCCGTCCATCCGCTGATCCTTGGCGAACGTCGCGACGACGGTGGTGGCGCCGGTCGCGACCTCGAGTCGCTCGAGCGTGTGCGTGCCATCGGCCTTGCACGTGCTGAAGAGAGCGAAGCGATGGTCGGCCGAAGGCAGCGGTGCGCCGCAGAGCGCGATGGTCGCCTTCGTGGTGACGCGGGCCTCGGCCACGCTGTCCTCCGACGCGGCCCCCCCACTGCAACCGGCGATGGCGAGGAGACCCGAAACGGCGAGACCGACAGGAGCGAGACGCATGGGCTCGCCCTCAGCAAGTCGCACGCCAGCCCACCAAACCACACATGTCGCTAAAATTACATGATGCGGCGGGTCAAAACTGGGTGGACCACGAAAAGTCCACAGATCCAAGCGATCCACTGGACTCGAAAGGGTCCGTTTACCGCACGGTCGCAAACTTATCGTGCTCAGACGAAATACAATCGGGTGCGTCAAAAACACATTGTCCTACAGAAGACCCGCGGTCATACCTCCGTCGTTGCACCCACCCACCACGGAAGGTTCCTCATGGTCTCCTCGAAGCTCCGCACGCTCGCCTCGTTCACGTTCCTCGCTCTCGCCCTCGGTGGCAGCAGCGTGCTCACCGGCTGTTCGAGCCCGGTGGACTCGAGCGACGACACGGCGGTCTCGAAGCTCGGCGCGAAGCGGACGCAGAAGCTCTCCTTCCTCACGGACGCCGAGCTGACGGCGCGCGTCGACGCGTTCAAGACGCGCAACGGCGCGGGCTGGCAGGAGGAGGCGCTCCCGTCGCTCTCCGCCGATCGCGTCACCGGTGCGATCACGCTCATGCGCCGCGTCGATGCCTACGGCGAAGACCGCCCCCTCACGCAGTCGACCGCTGGCAAGCTCGCGCGTCAGTTCGCGCTCGAGAACGCCGACATGCTCAACCTCACCGCCGAGGAGATCGGAGACCTGCAGACGACGGTCGACCCGATCGCGCCGGGCGGCGATTACGTCTGGTCGGTCGCGCTCTCGGGCTCGCGCCCGCAGGTCGGTTACGAGGAGTTCCGCTCGGTCGACAAGAAGGTCTTCTACTCGCTCTCGATCGGCAAGGACGCGACGGTCCGCACCGTTCACGCGCTCGACTCGCGCGATTTTCCGAAGATCGAGCTCGAGAAGCGCGCTGCAAAGGAGCTCACCGACCAGCTGATCGTCGACAAGCTCACGGCCATCGATCTCAACTGGGTCGCGCAGCTGCAGTTCGATCAGCCGGCGGTCACGACCCCGTACGGCAAGATCCTCGCGAGCGACATCACCACGGCGACGCCGCTCCTCCGCATCCACGCGCAGACGGAAGCGACGGGCATACGCCTCACGCTCGGCTACGAGCTCCACGTGCATCGCGAGGGCGCCGTGGCCGGTAGCCCGGGCGCCGACTGGGTCTTCGTGGTCGACACCGACACGGGCAATGTCATCGATCAGGTGCAGGGAACGACGATCGATCTTCCCTGACGTCAGGCGTCAACCTCGGGCAGGATACCGCGCATGCGGGTCCTCACGTTCAACGTCGGTTCGACATCGATCAAGTACGACCTCTACGAGATGGACACGGAGACGGTGCTCGCAGGCGGCACCGTCGAACGCGTCGGATCCAAAGAGTCGAAGCACCGCTGGAACGTCGGTTCCAACTCGGGTGAGGACGCCATCGCAGCACCGGACATGCGGGCCGGGCTCGATGGCGTTCTTGCGCATTTGACGGGTGAAAAAGGCGCGATCAAGGACGTCTCGGAGGTGCGCGCCGTCGGCCACCGCGTCGTGCACGGCGGCGAGAAGCTCACGAAGCCGATCGTCATCGACGACGCCGTGAAGGAGACCATCCGCGCGTGCGCGCAGTTCGCGCCCATCCACAACCCGGCAAACCTCACCGGAATCGAGGCGGCTCAGGCCGCGCTTCCGAAAGCGACGCACGTGGCCGTGTTCGACACCGCATTCCACGCCGACCTTCCGCCGCACTCGTTCATCTACGGCGTGCCGTATTCGCTCTACATCGACAAGGGCGTGCGCCGTTACGGCTTCCACGGACCGAGCCACCAGTTCATGGCGCAGTCAGCCGCGGAGTTTTTGCGCACCGACGCCACACGCTTGAAGCTCGTCACCTGCCACCTCGGCGGCGGCGCGAGCGTCTGCGCGATCGACGGCGGGCGTTCGATCGACACGTCGATGGGCATGACGCCACTCGAAGGCTTGATGATGGGCACACGCTGCGGCGACGTCGATCCGGCGCTCGCGATCATCCTCGCGCGCCAGGGAATGAGCCCCGACGCCATCGACGATCTCCTCAACCGAAAGTCGGGTCTGCTCGGGCTGTCGGGTGTGTCGTCCGACTTCCGCGACGTCGAGAAAGCCGCGCTCGCCGGCAACGACCAAGCAAAGCTCGCCGTCGAGGTGTTCGTGCATCGCCTTCGCAAGTACGTGGGTGCATACGCCGCCGTGCTCGGTGGTGCCGACGCGATCGTGTTCACCGGTGGCATCGGCGAGAACAGCGCCACGGTGCGCGCCGCTGTCTGCGACTGGCTCGTTTACATGGGCGTCGTTCTCGACGCCGACAAGAACGGCAAATGCAACGCGGCCTCGGCCGCTGACAAGGTCGTCGACATTTCGATGCCGCGCGCTCCGACCCGTGTGCTCGTCTTGGCCACCGACGAAGAGCGCATGATCGCGCGCGAGACCGTGCGCGCGATCGCGGGTCCGACCGCTGCACGCACGCGTCTCGCGGGGGGCGCTATTCCCGTTGGCGTGGGCGTCCGCCATGTGCACCTCTCGCGCGGCGATTGCGACGTGCTGTTCGGCGTCGGCTACGACCTCACCGAGCGCAGGCCCGTCTCCCAGCCAGGTCAGTTCGTCTGCCGCGAGACCGTCGACGTCGTGGGCCCGAAGGGCTCGATCGATCGCGTCGCGATCATCAACCCGCTGCGGGCCGAGACCCAGATCGAGATCGCGCGGACCGACGCCTTCACCCTCGGCGTGAACCCGCCGCTCCGCGAATCCGGCAAGCTCGACGGCACGCCCGGCATCACGCTGCGCGGCCCGCAGGGATCGGTCACGACGCCAAAGGGCGTCATCCTCGCGCAACGTCACGTGCACATGCACCCCGACGACGCCGCGCGCTTCGGTGTGAAGGACAAGGCCGTGATTCAGGTGCGCGTCGAAGGCGATCGCGAAACCGTCTTCGGCGACGTCATCGTCCGCGTGAGCCCGAGCTACGCGCTCGACATGCACGTGGACACCGACGAAGCGAACGCCGCTGGCCTCACGAACGACAGCGTCGGCGCATTCGACGGACCGCAGTAGCGTGACCGCTTACCGCACGACGCCCTCCAGCGCGCCCGGACCTTCTCCGGCGCTGCCCTCGCTCGCCGAGGTCGCCGGCGCGCGCGCGATGGTGCTGACTGCGCCCAGCGCGGCGCTTCATCCGCTGTTCGAGCAGATCGCGGGCGCGATTGGGGCGGAGGCCCTGCGTGACATGGGCTTCGCAGGCCCGGTGCTCTACGGTGCCGCGCTGACGTGCGCCATCGCCGCGGCGAGTGGGCTCGCGCGCGTGTTCGTGCCCGATGCGCCTGTGCCCCTGCTCATGCTGTGTTTCGCCGCGGGCAGCGTCTACGGCATCGTGAACGTCGTCACGTCGGCCATCCGCTACGTCGACAAGCGCACCGGACAGGACGTGACGATCGTGCAGCCTTTCGTCATCGGCTTCGGACTCGGGCTTTTGGCGTTCGGGGTCGACCAATTGCTCGCCTTGATCCCGGTGATCCCGTCGGTGGTGCCCGATGTCCTTCTGGCCATAGGCCTCTTTGCGGTCTGGTATGTCCGCTACCGACGGCCGCCCCAGCTCCGCTTCGACGGCGTCCCCCAGGTGGGCATGACCCGGGCTCTCCTGAAGATGGCCGACCCCGCCACCCCCACCACCGTCGTATGGAACGATCCGAAAGCGCTCCCACCCGATGGGCTCGTCTACCAGGCGAGCGTGGTGCGACCCGACTCGCTTCGCATCACGAGTGCATTCTACAAGTACCCGACTGGACCGACTCTGCAGGTCATCGTCGAGTTTCCCGCCTCCTACCGGTGGGCTCACGCTTCGGACAGCGTCACCTTCGACGGCCTGACCCTCGACGTGTCGCGCACCGCCTCGAGCGTGGTGGTGCGCGCGAGGAACACGCAGGGCGCGGCGACGGGAAAGCTCTTTCAGCACGCGCTCTCCGTGGCGCTCAACGCATGCAAGGCGCTCTGACGCATGAACGAACCTGCTGGGCTCACGCTTTTTCTCACCTCCCTTCCGAAGGTGTTCGTCGCTCCCGACGGCAAGCGCCTCACGCCTCCGGACGACTGGGCCTGCCTACTGCCTGGCGACGCTGGTCTCACGCGTCGGGTGAAGGCCGCCGGACCGTGGTGGGCGATCGTCGAGAAGCGCGGCCGCACGACGTTCTCGAAGGGGCTATGGGCACCGCGCGCGAACATCGACGCGGCGCGCGCCGCTCTCGCGACCGAACGCGCCACCGAGGGCTACGCAAAGAAGCGGTCCGCCGACGTCGCACGACGCGAACGCACGCAGACGGCCTACGTCGCAACGTTCGAGCACGAGGTGATCGGCTTTCTCCGCTTCTCGCCGAAGTGGAGTGAGCTGGCGCCAGCGCTCGCGCGAATCGTCGCGGCGCACGCCACCCCGGTTGGGAGCGGCACCGTCGCACGCACCGAGCGCATCCCCGTGGCCGAGCGCGCCGAGGCGGCGGTCATTGCCTGGATGCGCCATCAAACGACCGCCTACGACGACATGAAAGTCGAGCGCATCAAAGGCAGGCGGCGCGAGGTCCGCCGCGGACTAGCGGAGGTCTCGCGCGCCGTGCTCGACCTTCATCGCCGCGACGTGCCCCACGTCCTCGAGGCTTGTCCGCTCTGCACTGCCGTCCTGCACGTGACGAAAGAGCGTCAGGGCAAGTAGCCGCTCACTTGATGCAGTAGGTGTACTGCCCCTGCCGCTCGCAGCGGGTGCAGGTGTCCTCGAAGCTGATGCGGTCGTTGAAGCACTGGATGTACCTGTTCGACGCGACGCCGAGCTCGTTGCCGCAGTAGTTGCCGCCCGGCTTGCCGCTGCACACGTTCGTCGCCGGCGGTGCGCCTCCGTCGCCCTGGGGCGCGGGGGTCGCTGCGCCTGCGTCGGGGGTCGGCGTGGTCGAGGACGGCGTGCTGCAGCCGGCAGGCGCGAACTCGTAGTCGAACAACTGGAACTGCTTCGACGCGACCTTGAAGCCGAGGACCTCGAGCTTGCCGTTGAAGTTGCCTTCGACGCCCGCCTTGAGGAAGCAGCTAGCCGATGCCTGCTGCCCGCTCATGGCCATGGCCTGGCCCTCGAAGACGACCGAGGAGCCGATGGTGATCTCGGCCGTCGCTGCGCCGAACAGCTTGATGGCGACGACGCCTTCGAGCTTGCAGTTGATCTCGGCCTTGCCCTTGGCCTCGTAGGTGAGGGTCGGCGTGGCGGTCAGCGTCTTCTCGGCCGTGTGCGTCCACGCGCCGTCGTATTTCACGCCGGCTGAGGCCTTTCCGAGCACCGTCACGCCTGCGGCCGCGTGGGCCTCGCCGCCCGTGTCCTTCACGGTGCACGTCGCGTCGATGCGGAGCTGCGCGCTCGACGTCACGTTGACGGGGCCGACCTTCACCGAGGGGAGCGGTGCGGGCGCCGACACGAAGATCGAGACCGGCTTGCCGCCGATGATCTTCTCGTAGTTTGCCTGGAGGTTGGCGTTCGCCGCGGCGGCAATATCTGCCGTAATCATGGCCGAGGCATCGAGCTCGCCGGTGGCGTTCGCTTCGAACTTCACGCCGGTCGGGATGAAACCGAACGCCTTTTTGATGTCGGCCTGGTAGGAGAGCTGCGGCGCAAACTTGAAGTGGCCTTCCTTGAGGGAGACCTTGCCGCTGACCTGCGCGTTGCCCTGCGCCCCCGCGACGCTCTCGTCGAAGGTGTAGAGATCCTGGGGCGGGAAGACGACGTCGACGGTCTTGCCGACGCTTCCGCCGGCCTGGGTGGACACGCCGCCCGAGCCGCCGGTGAAGGCGACGGCGGTCGACGTCACACCGAACGAGCCTTGCTCGATGACCTCGTTGAGCCCAGCGGGCTCGGTCGTGATCGTGGCCATCGCGCCGGAGCGCGTGACCGAGACGACGCGGACGAGGAAGCCGTCCGGGTTCTTCGAGCCGGGGAGATCGGAGCGCGAGCCGACGAGGACCTTGCCGGGCGCGAGCTGGTCGAGGAACGCTTCGTTGCCGCGGATGGGCGCCTCGAGGTGGTTCGACGCCACGGCGACCGTGCGCTCGAACGAGGAGCTCGCGACCAGCGCGTTCTCGGAGATGACGACGTCGTCCCCCGACGACGATGCGCTGTCGTTGCTCGAGCAGCCCATGGAGGCGACCGACAACGTGGTGAGGCCGGCGAAGAGGGCGACGAAACGCGAACGGGGGAAGGTCATCTTGAATCTCCTGGCGAAAGCCGCGGTTTGCGGATGCAAACCTACATAGAGCAGCATTCACGCCATCGTGAGGAGTCGCGGATTCGCGGACAAATCCGCGGTTGCTCGCGAGCCGCAGCCGGAAACTGGATCGGATCCCCTGGTTCCGAAACGATCCACGAACCCCGTGCAGGCCACCTCGAGAAGCGTCAAAATTCGGCTGATCGTCGATCGCGATCACTACGAGCACCTCGTGAAGGACGCGATTCAGGCGGCGCAGGTCTCGGTGTGGATCGCGACCGCCAACGTGAAGGAGATGCGCGTCGAGGCTCCGATCGGAACGGTCGCGCGGGCCAAGGGGCGCTTCCTCTCCATCCTCGACACCTTCGACACGCTCGCCAACCGCGGGGTCGAGCTGCGTCTCCTCCACGCGGGCGTCCCCTCGCGCTTCTTCAAAGCGGAGCTCGCGCGTCATCCCGTGCTCGCGAAGGGCGGCTTGCGCATCCGTCAATGCCCACGCGTGCACCTCAAGATGATCGCGATCGATGGAAGGATGCTGTACCTCGGTAGCGCGAACTTCACGGGCGCGGGCCTCGGTGCAAAAGGCGAAGGCCGACGCAACTTCGAGATGGGCATCGTCACCGACGACGACGTCATGCTCGACACCACGCAAGCGCGGTTCGAACGAATTTGGTCTGGCGGCGAGTGCAAGAGTTGTCGGCTACGCGGGCAATGCCCGAAGCCGCTCGATACAAGGAGGAAGCTTTTATGACGACGCGAGCAATGGTTTCGGTTCTCGGGATGACGTTGGCGGTGGTCGCGTGCGGGGGCTCGGAGCCGCCGGTGAAAGATCAGCAGTCGATGGAGACGCCGAAGAACACCACCGCCGCCGATCCCACGCCGGGTGGTCCGGGCGCGATGGTCACGGCAACGACGACCGCAACCACCCCTTCGCCGCCGGTCACGGCGACGGCGACCTCGACGGCAACCTCGACGGCAACGACCAAACCGGCGATGTCGGCGGCGCCTGCGACGACTGGCTCGTCCACGACGACGGCGATGATGCCGGCGGGCGGCGCCGGCGGCGCTTGCGACAAGTGCGTCGGCAAGGTGACGAACGAGCTGCAAAGCGCGCTCACGAAGCGCGCGCAGGACTCGCGCAGCTGCTACGTGAAGGTCCTCACGAACAACCCGACGGCGAAGGCCGGCATGAACATCGAGGTGAAGGTCGGACGCGACGGCAGCGCGTGCGAGTCAGTCGCGCACGAAGAAGAGCCGAAGTGGCCCGGCCTCGCCGACTGCGTGCTGGCCGAGTTCAAGAAGGGCGGCTTCCCGACGCCCGGTGGCGCGGCGTGCGTGGTGGCGCGCGTACCGATCGCTTACACGCCGGCGAAGTAGTCGCTCAGTCCTTCACGCAACGGACGTACATGCGCGTCTCGGGCTCCGAGACGTGCGTGCGGCCGTCGGCGAAACCCGTGTAGTCTACATCGCCGCGCGACCGGACGTTGCTCGACCAGAACCAGTCCGGCGGCGTCGACGGGAACGCGACCTGATCGATCGCCGGGCTGCAGAACTCGGGCCCCTGCTTCAAGCGACCCGGGTTGAGCAAGAGGCCCTGGAGCTCTTCGGTCGACGGGAGGCGAAAGTCGCGCTGCCCTTCGAGGACGAGCGTCGAGCAGTAGGCGACCGCGTCCTCGTGCGTGCGAGGCTCGGCGGATACGTGCCGCTCCCAGGTCTTGCCACCCTCGGTACGATCGACGGCGATGGCGTCGCTCGTTGCGTAGCGGCCGGGCTGCACGCAGAGCGCGTGCTTCGTTTCACCGGACTGAACCTCGGAGGTGATCCCGTCGGCGCTTGTTCCGTCAGTGCCGTCGGTGCTCGAGCATGCCGTCGCGCCAAAAGCGAACAGCGACAGAGCGAGGAGTCCGGGAGCCACGAGAGAGCGAGTCATGTTCCTCTCCATTGCAACACTGCGACCAAAGCAACGATGTGGGCATTTTGCGGTGTTTTCGCGCCACAACCAGCAAACCCCGCGCTTCCGCCATGTGGCAATGGGCGCGCGCTGAGGCAGGAGCGCACGTCGGCGCGTGCGTGAACGCGTCTCACAACGACTCGACAGGCACGCTGCCGTAGGCAGGATTGCACTGCGGCACGTGGCATTTCATCACGAGCTCGCCGGTCGTCCCGTCGCTGAGGCACGTGCACGTGTCCATGTTTTGCACGGGGCGCTCGGGGCAGGTCGCACCGGGCCATGTGCACGAGTGACCGAGCGTCGTGCACGAGGTGCCTGCGGCCTCCTCCAGCGTCGGGGCGCAGCGCTCCGTGCTTGCGGACTCCATCGTGACGCAGCGGGGCGCGTCGTCGATCGCGAGCTTGCCGACGCCGTCGCTGCACACGAAGCGACCGTCGCTGCACGTGCACGTGGCCTGCTGATCGAATGTCGAGCACGCAATGGGGAACGTGCAAATTGCACGCTCTTCCCCGCAGCTCGATCCATTCGTCGATGCCAGCGTGGCGGGGCAGGCGACGCCTTTTTGCGAAATGGCGTCCTGCGATTCGCTCGGTGGGGCGGCACCGTTCGGATCGCCTCCGCAGGCGACGAGAGCGAGAGCGACCAAGGCGGCAAACACTCTCGACTGCATGGCGGCGACCTCCTCCGCTCATGAGTTGCGATCCTCGTGCCAGTTTTTTTCGTCAGCGGAGGTAGCGACGCTCGACGAACGGCGCGCCATCGCGTTGTTCGATCGCGAGGTACGGACGCCCCGGAGCCGCGCGCGGAAAGGCGAAGCTGCCGGTGTTCGCGTAGTGCGATTCGAGCGCTTCGACATGCGTGTGCCCGAAGACGACGAGCTTCGATTGGGTGATCTCCGCCACACGGTTCGCGCACGCACGCAAAGTCGCCTCGACGCGACCGGTGTACCGATCGTGACGTCGCGCCCAGCTCGCACCCATCACCAGCGCGCCGAGCGCCACGCTCGAGGCGCCTACTCTCCTACGTCCGAACGCTAGAGCGCCAATCCCGCCCGCGAGCGCGAGCGTCGCGGTGACGCGATCGAGGTAGAGACGGAAAAACGTGTCGGACGTGCTCGTCAGCGTTGGCGTTGCAGCCGCGTCGAGAAGCGCGCGCACGACAGCGGGCGTGGTACCGGCGGACTCGGCGAATGCCGCTTCGAGCAGGCTACCCGCCGCACGCTCCGCGTCACCGCGATGACGCGCGCCGCTCTTGGAGAGCGCGGCGACGGCGGTCTCGAAGAAGGTGTAGACGACGAACGGACCACGACGCCCGTACCAGCGGAACGCCGCCAAGAAGAGGCCCAGCGGCGGCGCATCGTTCGCGTTGAGGTAACGATGCGCGCCCGTCTTTGCGATGAAGCGCTCGACGAAAAGCACGCCGAGGCTCGCGTCGCCATCGACGAGCGGGTGCGACGGTGCGTTGTCGGGATCGAACAGATGACCGTGCTCGTAGTGCACGCCGCCGTCTTCGAAAAACCAACGCGTCGTACGAAGTCGCGCGCTCGCCTCGCCCTTTGCGCCGAGCGCGTCGCGGATCGCGTCGGAGCCCCGCTCCGTGCCCACCTCGGCGTCGTGGTTGCCGGCAACGAGCCACAGATCGCCGCCTTCGCGGATGTGGCGCGCGAGCGCATCGCGAAACGTGGCGTGGACGTCGAGCACTTCGTGCAAGGCCGCGGCGCGATCGGCAGGGGCGCCAGGCTCTGCGGACAAGTCGAATAGATCGCCGTTCACGACGATGCGCTCGCCGGGATGAGCCTCGACGAGGCGCACGAGATCAGCGACGAGCGCCGCCGGCGCGGCCTTCGTCAGATGGATGTCGGCGAGGACGATCGTGCGAGGCATCGGCGTGAGGTTACACTCCCCACCATGGCGAACGCCGGAGACGAGACGAACGTCCAGTCGTTCTTTCCTTCGGTCGAGCTGGCGCGCGCCGCGATCCCCAAGCTCTCCGTCGTCCGAGGGTTCTTCGGAACGGAGATCGACCTTTGGCAGCACGCCCCGCGCGAAGAGAGGAAGGTGGCGGCCATCGTCTTTCTAGCGCAAGCGCTGCGGCGATCGCGATGGTCGAAGGCCGTCGAGCTCTCGAAGAGCCTCTACGATCGCTACCCGCGTGGGGAGCCGAGCGTTCCCGCGGTGCCCATCGACCAGAGTTACCACTGCCTGTTCGACGACGGCACCGAGCAGCGCTGCAGCGGCTGCAGCGTGATGAAGTTGGGCTGGGCTGCTTGCGCGATCTGCAGCGGTACCGGCAAGGTGGTGTCCAGGAACGACGACGCTACGGTCCTCGTCGAATGCAGGAACTGCGAAGCTGGGCTCACGCGGTGCACCACCTGCGAGGGGACGGGCCAAACCGTGCGTGCCCACGTTCACTTCATCGACGACAAGACGATCGCTCTCCGCCGCACGTACTTCCCCACCCTCCCCTCGACGATCGTGAAAGTCCTGCGCGGCCACATCGACGCGACGCTCAACCCGCCCCCATGCCTGGAGTTCGATGCCCAGCCGGCGCTCGTCGAGAGCGCGTACCGGGGTGCAGCCACCGTGCGGGCGCCCGACTTTCACGGCCACGGGTTCGAGGGCGCGCTCGAGCAGGTGCTCGCGGGCAAGGAGGAGCTCGGTCGCTTCGACGGGATCGTCAAGGAGCAGCTCTGGACGTTCGGGTGGCCCATCTCGTGGCTCGTCTACGAGGTCGGCGGCGAGACCATCGGTGTCGCTCTGTTCATGCAGAGCAACGGGGCCATCGCAGCTGCCGTCGCGCGCGAACGTGGCGAAGGGGCGTTCGTCGACCATTGAACCGTCCCTACCCGCCAATCGAGCCCCCGCAGACGCACGTCGAGTTCCCCGATCCGCGAACGCTCGAGGAAGACGTCGTGGCCGTCGGCACGGACTTTTCACCGGGCACGCTGCTCTCGGCGTACCGCCGGGGGATCTTTCCATGGCCGCACGGGCGCGTCGTCGCGTGGTTCTCGCCGGATCCGCGGGCGGTGCTCCCTCTCGAGAGCACGCCGCTCCACTGGTCGCGCAGCTTGCGTCGCACGTTGCGCAACCATCCCTACGAGGTGACGGTCGACACCGCCTTCGAAGAGGTGATGCGCACCTGCGGCGACGTGCGCAGCGAAGGCACCTGGATCACCCCAGGAATGATTGCAGGATACAAGCGACTGCACGTGCTCGGCTGGACGCACAGCGTCGAGGTTTGGGAGCGCGCGGCGGATCGCGGCGAGCGTACCCTCGTCGGGGGCATTTACGGCATCGCGATAGGCGGGCTGTTCGCAGGCGAGTCGATGTTCCACAAGCGCACCGACGCTTCGAAGATCGCGTTCGCGACGCTCGCCGAGCGGCTCGTGGCGGGCGGCTTCGAGCTCTTCGACGTTCAGCTGATGACGTCGCACCTCGAATCGCTCGGGTGCGTCGAGATCGCGCGCAACGAGTACCTCGATCGCGTCGCGCGCGCGATCACGAAGGAGGCGCGGCTGTGACGAAGCTCTTGCCGTTCATGGCCGTGCTCGCATGTGCGGCCCATGGCTGCGCGCGCGAGTCGGCGACCGCGAAGCAGACGGCCACGACGCCAGCGCCAACGAACGGCGGGGTGGCGCTCGCAGTGGCCGATGCGTCCGTGCCTTCCGATGCGGGGCTCGACGCGGCGCCCGCACAGCTCGATCGCGACGGCGACGATGACGTTGCCGATACGGGCACCGGTGCAATCCCGAGTGAAGCGCACTTCGAAAAAGTCGGGCGCGCGCCGCTCTCGCTCAAGCGCATCTGCGATCTCACCCCTTTCGCCGACGCTCTCTATGCGGCGCACGCCAACGATCCGCTCGGCACCGATGGCGCGACCGTCACGAAGTACGTCGCCGGCGCCGAGCGCCCGTTCTCGGTCGCGTTCGACTGGAACCGACCGGGCGAGCCCACGAAAGGGGGCGGCGCGGGCCAAGGCTTCGTGCGCGTGCATGCGACTGGCGGACGACTCTTCGTCCCCGACGCCGATCCCCCCTACGCCGGCTTCGGGATCAGCGAGCACGGCACCGAGGGATTCGTGTTCGTGTCGGACGCGGCCGGCAAATTCGCGCGCGCGCGTGGCGAGCACTTCCAACCACCGCTTGCGCCGACAGCCGATGGCGGTGCCGGCGCCGGAGTCCTTCCGCGCGCGTACCACGTGATCGACGCCATTCGGTTTCGTGGTCGTCATTACGCGACCACCGGCTCGGTGCCGCCCACCGAGCGCGCGTGGCGCGGCGCATCGCCGGGCGCGCTCCATGTCGCCAACGAGAGCCTTTCGCGATGGACCTACGAGACGGACTACCCGTTCCCTTGGCAGAACGGCGTATGGCGCCTCACCTTCGCGGTGCGCTTCAAGGATCGACTGTTGACCGGCGTGCAGGACTACGACGGGCGCGAGCCGAACGACTACGTGGTCTTCGCACCGCCCCCCGACGTGACCGTCATTCGTCACGAGGACACGTCGGCGCGCAAGGTCACACCACGCGGCGGCGCCGGCACGGTGCGGTGGTATGCCGACCGCGGCTCGCTCTACTGGATCACGATCGACCGCGGCGGGGTCGGCATGCTGCGCGTGAGCAAGGACGGCGAGACCTGGACCGACATCGCGATCCCGCCGTTCGCCGGCCGACCGTCGGACATCACGCGGTTTCGCGACGGGCTGGTGGTGCTCACAGAAAAGCGCCTATTCAAGCTCGAGAGCGATGGCACGACGCTGACGACGATCGCCACGCTCGACGAGCCCAAGAAGCCGACGCCGTTCGTCGTCGACGATCTGTTCTGCGCCGCGCCGCTGGCGGTCTACCAAAACGAGCTCTACGCGGGCGGGCAGCGCGACGGCGCGCTCTACCGGCTGACGCCCGCGCACTGACGCACGGGCTCGCTCGAGGTACAGGGTAAACCTTATTTAGGGAGGCTCCGTCGCCGTCGTCCGTGCATCGAACCCCTTGCCGTGAAGCGCGATTCCGACAGACCCACCGAAGTCCCGGCCATGGACCTCGGAGATTTCGCTGCGAAACACGCAATCCGCTCGCCATTTCCGAGCGATCTGCGCTTGGCCCAAATGCGCAGCGCAGCCGCACGCGGTCGGTACGACGACGCGATTCGCTTGGCGCACGAGATGCTGCGAGACCGGCCTCAGGACGTCGAGTGCCTCATGACGGTCGAGGAATGCCGCAAGGCGCTCGAGGAGCTTCACATCTTCTCGAGCTCGTCGCGGTTCCGCATTCCGAAGATGGCGAAGCCGCTCAACGAGGTGATGGCGCTGCCGCTCGACCACCGCGCGGGGTTCGTGCTCTCGCTCATCGACGGCATGTGCACCGTCGAGCAGATCGCGTCGATGTGCCCGATGCCGAGCCACGAGACCATCGAGGTTCTCTTCGGGCTTTTGCGGCTCGAAGCCATCGCGATGCGCTGACGCTAGTCGTCCACGCGCGCAGGGGGCTCACCGGCCTCGGACGCGCGACGAGACGGGGCGATCGGGAGCTCACCGCCGCACGGCACGTCGAGCTCTTTCTCCTCGTCGCCGCTGCCGACGCGGACCATGCGCTTGCCGCACTTCACGCGGTAGACACCGGGCCCTTCGCCCACGACCTTGCCGTCCACGAAGATGCGGTGCTCGAGCGCAGTCGCGCCTGCCCGCAGATCGCCCATGTCGCTTGCGGAGGTGCTCGCGGGGTCGGAGCCCGGCGCGCTCGACGCGGTGGGCTGGGTCGGCACCGGATGCGCGGGTGACGCCGAAGGCGGCGGCGTGCTCGCCACCATGCCAGACGCCGCGGCGGCGCGTTCTTCATCCTTGTCGCGCGACAGCTTCGTGAGCACCACGATGACGATGCAGACGGCGACGATCGCGACGCTCAAGCGCTTGCCCCACGGAGCAGATGACGCGGGCGCAAGGACGGCCGCGCTCGGTGGGCGCGACGCCGTCCGCAAGTAGGACGGTGCTCCGTCGGTAGCAGACGCGCCCGCCGATTTCTCTGCGGCCGTCACGGCGTCGGGGGACGAGCCGACGGCCGGCACGCCTGCATCGCCGACATCGCCGACATCGCCGGGATCGCTGTCACTTCGGGACTTCGGTGCGCGGTGTGCTCGGGGCGCGCGACGTGCGGGGGCGCCGCGTTCGCCCCCGAGCATCCCGAACGCGTCGGCACGCGCGTCATCGGCAACGGGCTCGGGGTCAGGTAGGCTCGCGGCGGGTGCCTCCACCTTTTCGTCGGGGACGACGACGTGCGCGGGCCGGCCCGTGGCGAGGATCTCGGCGAGCTTCTCCTTGCCGCGCTCGAGCGGCAGATGCTTCGCGAGGACCTCGCCGATCTCGGCCGCCGAGAGCTTGCGTTCGTCCGGATCGGCGGAGAGACCCGTCGCGACCAGCTGGCGTACCGCGCGCGGAAGATCGGGCCGAAGGTCGTCGAGCGACGGATGGTTTGGCTGCGTCACCCGCTCGGCGATCGGCGTCAGCCGCTCGGCGATCGGCGTCGGCCGCTCGGTGGTCTCTTCCTGCGTCTTGGCGGCGCGATGCGCCGGCGTGGATCCCGAGAAGAGCTCCCAAATCAGGAGCGACGCCGCGTAGACGTCGGACGCGGGGGTGGGAAGCTCACCGCGGACCTCCTCGACATGAAGCTTGGTGACGCCGAAGTCGGCGAGCTTGACCGAGCCATCCCATCCGAGGAGAACGTTCGAGCTCCGCATCTCGCCGTGAACGACCGGGTTCGGCGCGTGGGCATGTGCCGCAGCGAGCCCGGCGAAGATCCGCTCCATCAGGTGGAGGACGACGCCGTCCGGGAGGCGCTCGCGTCGCGGCAGACCCGCGAGCAGCGTCTGGAGCGAGACGCCCTCGACGTACTCGAGGACGAGCACGACCTGGTTGTCCTCGGTGACGATCGCTCTCTTGAGCTCGACGAGCGCGGAGTGGAGCGAAATCTGTCCGTACGCCTCGACCTCGCGCTTGAAGGGGATGAGCGTGGCGTCGTCCTCGCCGAGCTGAATCGAGAGAACTTTGACGACGACCTTCTCGTGAGCACCGCGCCGCGACACCTCGTCTTCGGCGAGCAACACGTCGCTCGTCGCGCCGCGCCCGATGCGCTCGAGGACGCGGTACCCCGAGATCGTCGGCAACGTGGGCGCGTTCATCCGAGGACCATCATGGCCGAAGTTCGTTAGAAGCTGAATCCCGCATCTCGACCGCACATCGAGCCGCTCACATTGCTGCCGTTCTGCAGCAGATCGAGCGCGCATCCGTCGGCCGCGTAGTCGATCGGCGGATCGTAGACCGTCCCCTTGAAGGTCATCGCCTCGCTGGTGATCCGGACGGCCGTGGTGCTCGCGGGTTGCACCGCGAGTGTGCCCTTTTGGTGCACGGTGCCCTTGAACGCCATGCTGAAGTTCGCGCCCGGCGTCGTCGCCTTTTGCAAATAGCTGCAGTCGACGAGATCGTAGGTCAGATCGATCTCGGTCGTTCCTTGCTCCGCGTTCGACGTGGCATCACCCACGACGTGCACGGTGCCACCGCGCAGACACGGCAGCGTCTCGTCGTGGTGACCCACGGGCTTGCCCTGCAGCGTCAGGTTGAAGGCGAGCTTCATGGTCTCACGAAGTGCACGGAGCGCGTTGCCGTCCTGGCACGCGCTGTCGCATGAAGGTGAAGCCGGCGGCGCGGGCGCACACGCGAGCACTGTGCTCACGCCGAGCGCGGCCACCGTGGTCAGAGCTCGAACGAAGAGAACGCGCATGTCAGAAACCACCTTCTACCCCGATACTCGGGATCGTCACGGGGCCGATCGTCGTGACCGTACATCCTTGCAATGTGCATGTAGTTCCCACCGCTTCTTTGGTGAGCGTCGCGTTCATCCACTCGAAGACGCCGGAGATCCACGCCTTCTTTCCAAGGGTCCAGCGCTTCTCGAGACGCAGGTCGACGCGAAAGAACGCGGGTAGGCGCGAGGGCGTGTCCGACGACGTGGGATCGGGCGCCCGCGGTACGCCGGTGTAAAAGACGACGCGCGTGCCGGCGCGCCAATTTCGCCCGAGGTCGTACGCCACCGCGGCATTGGCGACGTGGGTGCGATCGAAGGCCGCGACGAAATTCTGGTTGCCGTAGCTCCGTGTCGATCGCGAGAGCGTGTACGAGAGAAAGCCTCCGAGCTTGCTCGTGAGCTTCTTCTTCACGAAGAGCTCGAGGCCATAGGCCGTTCCCATGGTGCGCACTTCGAGCGCGTTGGTCGTTCGCTGCGTGTCCGCGCTCTCCGCACCCTCGCCGCCGCCGCCGCTGCGGTCCGAGCCGATCGTTCCCGGGGTGAAGCGCGGCCCACACTTGGCCGCGCGGCCCGTGGGTTGATTTCCGCGATCGCCGCCGATCGACTCCGACGGAAACTGGCCTGGCGCGCAGCCCTCGGTCTGCTGCGTATTCACGCCGAGCGGATCGCTCATGTCGAAGAAGCCGTTGTGAAACACGGAGACCGTCGCCGTCGTCGAAGCGCCGAGATCGAGCTCGAGGCCCATGCTCTCTTGAAGCGAGCGCTGAAGCCCGCCGCGAAGGCCGCCCGGCTGGAACCCCGGAATCGGCACGACGAACGCGGGCGCCTGGTGCGCCACGCCGAGCGCCGTGAGAATGCGGATGTCGTTCGTGAGGCGCTGGCGCATCGCGAGCCGAGGATCGGCTGCGACCGCCGTCGCGCCTTGCGAGCTGAAGTAGTCGAGTCGGATGCCGGGGGTGACCTCGAACGACGGAGTCACGTCGAAGACGACGTCGCCACGGAGGCCGACCGCGAGATCGGTGCGCGTCGGAAAGAGCGAGGCTGCCTGCGCCGTCGCGGACCCGAGGTCGGCTTGCCCGAGCTCGACGTCGTAGGTGTCGACTTGCACGTCGGTGCCGTACCGAAGCAGCGCGGTCTCCGAGAGGCGGTAGGAGATCTCGTTGCGCGCGCCGAGCAAGCGATCGCGCACGAAGCGATCCTGCTGCACGCGCGATCGATCGAGGCCGATCGTGAACGCGGTGCGCATGGTGCCGCGCGATCCGAGGCGGCGGTCGTAGCGGAGATCGATGCGATGAAACTCGGTGCCGAACACCGTGAGCGTCTCGGTCTGCGTGCGCTGCCCGAGAAAGTCGTACGAGCCGAAGGCGAAGACGCCGATGCGATCCTTTTCGGTAAGGTCGTAGCTCGCGCGCGCCTGGTAGTCCCAGTAGTCGAGCGTCGTGTTCGGCGAGAAGTACGAGAGGAGCGCGGCTGTGTACGAGTAGCGTCCGCCAACGAGCACGTTGCCCCGGCCCTTGGCGAAGGGCACCTCGAGCATCGCGCCCGCGTCGAAGAGGCGAACGTTGTACTCACCGCGCGCCTCCGTCGCCGGCGGTACCGTCTCGCCCGACACGACACCGCCCGCGAACCGACCGAAGCGCGCTGGGTACCCACCCGGGTAGAGGTCCACGCGATTGACGAGCCCCGGGTGCACGACCGACGGGCCCACGCCGACGTGGAACAGCACGGGCACGCGCACGCCATCGAGGAAGTAGCCGACGTTGCCGGGGGGCGCGCCGCGGATGAAGAAGAATGGGAGGCCCGACACGATCGGCGTGACGCCGGGCATGATCTCGATTGCACGGAAGGGATCGCCGAACGACCCCGGGATCTGCCGCACCTCTGCGCGCGTCAGCGTCGCCGTGCGGGAAGGCTCGGCACGCTCGCCGCGCACACGCACTGGAACGACCTCCTCGGAACGCGGCTTGGGCTT
>CAXSGV010000037.1:0-22929 GCA_964236615.1 uncultured Polyangiaceae bacterium | reverse complement strand
CAGAGCGTGTTGATGCCCCAGATGAGCGACGACGAGAAGGTCGAGAGCAGCGTCAGCGTGACGTACGTCCGCAGGATCTTCGCGGCGGGCGCTCTCTCGACGCCGGAGCCTTTCGAGGGCCCCCTCTCGAGCATTTCGACTTACTTCGCGACGGCGCGCTTGCGGGACGTGGCTTCGCCGCGGAGCTCGTTGTCGAGCTCACCGAGGAGCTCCTTGGCGCGCGCGCTCAAGCCGGTGGGTACATCGACTTGCACGACGACGACGAGAGAGCCGCGACCGCGACCGTCGAGGCGTGGGATGCCTTGGCCCTTCATCGTGATCACCGAGCCGGACTGCGTGCCCGACGGAAGCGTGAGCGGCTGCGTAGCCGTCGACGCTTCGGCCGCGTCGCCGGGCGCTGCGGTGGCGTCGGCCTCTTCGGGGGTGGGCGGCTCGAGGACGGGGACTCGAACTTCGGCGCCGAGCGCGGCGTCGACGAAGGTGACGTGGACGCGAGTGACGATGTCGACGCCATCGCGCTCGAAGCGCGAGTCTTCTTCCACGTCGATCTCGACGTAGAGATCGCCAGCGGGCGAGCCTGCGGGACCGGGCATCCCCTGCCCTTGCACGCGAAGACGCTGACCCGCGTCGATGCCGGCGGGGAACGAGACCATCACCTTGCGGGGCTTGGCGACGAGCCCCTCGCCCTTGCAAGTCTTGCAGATGTTCTTGATGACCTGGCCACGACCCTGGCACCGCTGACAAGGCGCCGTGAACATGACGAAGCCGCGCGCGTTCGAGATCTGGCCGGAGCCACGGCAGGTGGGGCACTGCTCGGGCTTCGTTCCGGGCGCGGCACCCGTGCCAGTGCACTCGCCGCAACGCGCCGGTGCATGGACCACGACCTCGCGCTTGCAGCCGAACGCGGCCTCACGAAGCGTGAGCCGTTGCTGGACCCGAAGGTCACCACCGCGTCGCTGGCCACGAGCCTGCCCGCCGCCGAAACCACCAAACCCGCCCCCCGAGAACATCTCCGTGAAGAGATCCTGCATGTGCGCAAAGACGTCGCCGGTCCCGCCGTCGAACCCACCGCTGCCATCGAGCCCGGCATGGCCGAACTGATCGTAGATGTGGCGTTTCTGTTCGTCGGAGAGGACCTGGTAGGCCTCGTTGACCTCCTTGAACGTGCACTCGGCCTGGGGATCACCGGGATTACGATCCGGGTGAAATCGCAGAGCTTCCTTCTTGTAGGCCTTGCGTAGCTCATCGCCCGCGGCTTCGCGGGAACAGCCAAGGACTTCGTAGTAGCAACGCTTCGTCTGGGGCATGACGCTCGGAAGGCTTGGTAGTGGAACGGAAACTCCGTCCTAACACGGCGCAAGCAGCTCGCCGCCGCAAGTTAAGATGGCAGCTCTCCTTGTCAACGCGTCAGCCCAAACTCAGCTCGCGCCACCCTCTTGCTGGCCTTCGCGCGCGATGCGCACGCGGTCGCCTGCGTCGAGCTCGCCCGAGAGCTTCTCGACCAATGCGGCTTGGCGTGCGAGCTCGGTCTCCGCGCGGACGCGTGACTCGTGCTCCTGGGTGAGGGCCTTCTTCACGAAGTCGAGCTCCTCCTCGAGGCGGACGGCGCGGCCTTCGGGCGCACGCGCGCGAAGCTGCTCGGCCTGCTCCGCGATCTGCCACGTCAACGTCTGGAGCTCGCCTTCGCGACGCGCGATGTCGAGCGCCATGGCGTCGAGCTTGGCGCGCATCGTCGCGTTCTCACGCGATGCGGCGAGTAGCTCTTCGTGCGCTTCGGCGCTCGCTTCCATCGCGGCAGCCGCCGCGTGCGCTGCCGCGGTCGCGTCGGGCGCCTTGCCGCCACGCTCGTCTTCGAGGGCGGCGAGGAGATCCTGAATCATGCGCTCGCGACGCAGCAGCTCGCGCTCGAGCGCTTGAATGGTTTGCGCGCGCTCGCGAAGGAGGGCCTCGGCTTGCGCGACCTCGGCACCGTGACCGTCGCCGGAGTGATGAAGCTCGCCCTCGAGCTCGAGCACATGGGCCTCGAGGCGGCTGGCGTGCGCTACGAGCTGATCGACCTTCGACGAGTCGATGCGCGGGACGCTCGCTGCGGCGCGCGCGGCGACGAGCTCGGCGAAGAGGATCGCGCCTTCTTCCGTCCGCTCGACCGCGACGCGCTGGAGATCCTGCAAGCGTTCTTCGAGCAGTGGGACGCTGTCTCGTGCGGCGCGCAGCGCGCCCTCGAGCATCGCCATCGCAGCGCGCTGCTGCTCGGCCTCGTCGGCGAGCTGACGGCACGCCTCCGTCCGCTGCACGAGGGCCGCTTCGAGAGCTTCGATGCGCTCGATCGCGGCACGAAGCGCTTCTTCGAGATCGACGATGCGCTCCGCGCTGAGGCGATCGGCGTGCGCGCTGACGCGTTCGGCATCGCCTGTCTGGCGCGCGCGGAGAGCACGCTCTTCGTCGAGCTGGGCGGCGAGCGCGTTGGCGCGAAGCTGCGCTTCCATGAGCGCGGCTTGAAGCGGCGCCTTCGCTGCGGCGACCGCCGCCGACGACGGCGCGGGCGGAGGCACGACGCGCTCGGGGACGACGGCGACAGGCACGGCGATCGGCATCCCGTCGCGGAGCTCGCGAGGGTCGCGTAGCTCACGAGGGTCGCGTAGCTCGCGAGGCTGCCGCGGAACCTGGACAATCGCGTAGGGCTCGAGCCGCGCGTCCTTCTGGCTCGCGAGCGCGAGGAAATACTCCGGGGCCTCGCTCTCCGAGATGAGCTGCGTGTCGACCGTGACCTCGGGATCGCCGTCCGACTCACCAAGCTCCGCGATCGCGAAGCCGTGGAACGGAACCTGACCGATCATGCGAACGGTCGTGAACTGCATGCTCACGAGATCGTAGAGCTCGTAGTAGTCGAGCGGACGCCGCGCCTGGGTCGTGGGCTCGATGTCGTCGAAGCCCTCGGCCTGTGGGTTTTTCGACGAGACGAGCACCGCGCCATCCGGGCCGACGATGCGCCGGAGCCGCGCGAGCACGCCGGCTGGATCGCGGAGCGTGCCGACGTCGGGGACAATCGCGAGATCGAACGCGCCGTCGCGGACCTCGAACTCGGCCTCGCGCAGAGGGTGCATCGTGACGCCGCGCGCGTGTGGCGCGCGCTCGACGCGCTGCGCGACGGGATCGTAAAGGTGGACCGCACGGGCGCCGAGCTCGATGAGGCGGCGGCCGAGATCCGCAGACGCGTCGCCGATGACGAGCACGCGTCGTCCGGCTGCCAGCGGCTCCGCGTAAACGCACAAGAGGTGAGCGGCGGTGATGGGCATCGGTGACGGTTCGGCCATGGTCGGAAGGCGAAAGAGGCTAGCATGTAAAGGGCATGAGAATTGCGCTGGTTTCGTGCGCTCTCGCCACCTTCGTGGTCGCCACTTTCGCCGGCGCCGCAGGCTGCACGCCTGCCGCCACTCCGGCCCCGGTCGACCCTGCCGTGACGCTCGTGGTGAACGCGCCACCGGCGCCGCCGGCGAGCGTGATCGAGGCTCCGAGCGCGCCCGTCGCGACCTCGCCCGAGACCCCGGAAGCGTCGAGCGAAGACATCCCCGAGCCGCCCGTCGTGGTACCTGGCGGCCGGCAACCAAAGCAGCAAACGCCGCCGATGCGCCTGTCTACGCTGCGGTGCAAGTGAGGTGGACGACGAAGGTCGGCCGCACGAGCTTCCGCACCACGATGGCGCAAGCGGGCGACAAGGTCGTCATCGGCACCCACGGCAGCACGCTCGGCGGCCAGAACGAGAAGGACGACGGCGTCTACGTGCTCGACGCGAAAACCGGCGCCATCAAGACCACGATCGTCACACCAGGCGCAGGCGACCGCGATGTGGGTGGGGTCGCGGTCGATGCCGATCGAGTGTATTTTACAACCGACAACGCGCAGCTCGTCGCCGCCACGCTGGGCGGACAGATCCTGTGGAAGGCGCAGCTTCACGGCAAAGTGCGCCCTGCACCCGCGCTCGCCGATCTCGACAGCGACGGTCAGGTCGACGTGATCGTCGGCGACGAGCTCGGCTTCCTCTCCGCCTTCGAAGGCAAAACCGGGCGCCGCCTCTGGCAGAAGACAACGAGCGCCAACGAGTATGGCGCGAAGGGCTACGTCGGCGGCGCCGCTATCGTCGACGTCGACGGCGACGGCAAGGACGACGTGATCGCCGGCGCACGCGACGGCGTGCTGACGGCTTACCGCGGGCGCGACGGCCTGGTGCTGTGGTCGGTGCAGGGCAGCTCGGGCATTCACGCCTCGCCGATCGTCTTCGACGCCGATGGCGACGGGCGCATGGAGATCCTCGCTGCGTGGTCCTACAGCACCATCCGCATCCTCGACTCGAAGACCGGCGGCACGCGCTGGACCCAGCAGCTCGAGCAGGACTCGGGCGGCATCGAAGGTCCTTTCGCCACGCCGGTGCCGGTGCCGTTTCCCGGGCTCGCGGGCGCAGGCCCCGTAATCGTCGCGCCGACGGCGTGGTGGGGCCGCAACGACGGCATCCTCGAGGTGGGGCCGCAGCGTCGCGCTTTTCGATCGCAGGAAGGGCGAATGTCGTCCTCGGCGGTCGTCACCGATCTCGATGGCGATGGTTCAATCGAAGCGATCCTCGGCACGGAGTCGGGCCACGTTCTCGCGCTCGGGGCCAACGGCTCGCGCGCGATCGTCACCGCGGCGAAGGGCGCCGTCGAAGCCACGCCGATGCTCGCCGACGTCGACGGCGACGGCACGTTCGAGCTGCTCGTCGCATCGAACGACGGCTCGCTCACTTGCTACTCGACGGGATCCACCGCAAAGCCCGCCATCGCACGCTTCCGTGGCGACACCGCGCACAACCGCGGTGCAATCGGCGTGAAGCTCGCGGGGTGGCCGCTCGCGGCGCCGCCATCGAAGCCAGTCGCGCACCCTTCGCCGTCGAAGCGGTACGACTCCCCAGGGTTTTGATTCGGCTTATTTTCGGTAGCTAGCTGCCGGCACCGGCCGTCGCCAGAGCCTCGGCGTGCGCGAGGCGACGCTCCTCGCCGCTCCACGACGTCTTCTTCGCGATCGTCATGCGCCGATCGACCAGCTCGCGCGCAACTGCCACGACGAGCTCGCGCATCGCGGCGCGCGTCGGAAGCGTCGGCACCAGGCGGACGACGCGCTCTTCGGGGCGGCGGCCGGTGACGGGCTTGGCATGCGGCGCGATGGACGTGAGCCGCGCCGCGGCCGCGGTCGCGTCTTGAACGCGCACGAGCACCTCGGGTGAGGCCGAAAACCCGGCGGCGGTCTTTCGCCACGCCACGCCGGCCTCGATGCCGATGACGCCCGGCATCGCCGCGCGAGGGACGACGAGCAAGCGCAGCTCGTCGGCGATCGACGAGCCCGTCGGGACACGTGCCCACGGCGCGACGCGAAGCGCGGCGTCCTTGCGCAAACGCTTGTAAATTGCACGTAGCGTCCCGATCGGCGCACGGGCCGCGTCCGGGGGCAGCTGGCGCGCGACACCCGTGAAGAAGATCGGTACGAGCGCGAGGACATCGAGGATCGCGAGGCCCGGTGCTTCGGGATCGAACCGGCGCAGCCCAAACCCGAGCGCGATGACCAGCATGGCAAACAAGGTGGCGGTCAATGCGCCGCGCGGCGTGGTGCCGTCGAGCGCGTCGCCACCGTTGCCGCGGGCGAACGCCTCCGACGCGCGCAACGTGAGCCACGCCCCCGGACCGCGCGGCCGTGGGCGCGTGGCCGGCGCGAGGTGCATCGTGAAGAGCATGGAGAGCGCGACCAAGAGCGCGCCTGACGTCGGGGAGCCCGAAGCCTCGATCGTGACACCCGCGGCAACGAGCGCACCCGCGAGCGCGGCGCGCACCATGGTCGGCAGCGGAAGTACGACGCGCGGTGTTGTCCCGGCGGCGGTGCACGCGCGCGCGACGCGGCGCGCTTTCTCCAGCGACAGAAACGCGATCCCGAGCGCGAGCGCGAGCAGTGCCGCGATTCGGAGCGGGCTCGTGCGTTCGGGCGGCGGAGGAGGCAGAGGGGGCGGCGGTCGCAGCTCGAGCGATTTGACGGCGGGGAACGCGCGCGGATCGACGCGCGCGCTCCACGTGACCGCCTCGCCTCGACCCACGTGCGGCCGAACGAGCTCGAGCTCATCGCGCTCGGGGCCGCGGCGAAGCGTCGCCACCATGCCCCCCTCGGAGGCATCGCCCGCGGGACGCGGTTCGGTCGCCGCAGCAGGAAGGTCGAACACGACGCGTGCGCCGTCGAGCCCCTCCGGCGGAGGCGGCGCCACCCACGCGAGACGCCACAGCGCACCGTCGCGCGTGAGCGCGTGTGTCTCGACGAGATCGGCGCGGTACTTCACGTGGAAGACGTAGACGCCGCGCTTGAGGCCCTTCGGATCGAGAACCTCCACGCGCAGTTTATGTGCATTCTGCACAGGCTCGGTCCCTGCCGTCGCGGGTACGACGGCGACCGGCCCTGCGTGGGCGAGCAGCTTCTGCCCATCCTCGGACGTCACCGGCACGTCCGGCTCGGTCGACTCGGGGAGGATGCCCTCGATGTCGAAGCCCTTCATCGCGCCGGCGATCACGCGGTAGGTGATCGCGTGATCAATCTCGGCGCGGCCTGCTTCGTCGACCGTGACGTGGACGTCGTGTGCAGTCGGGTGAACCTCGGTGTAGCCCGCGCGCGCCTCGCTCGTGAAGCTGCTGGCGGCGCACGCCGCGAGCCCGAAAGCCAGCCCGCGGAACCACCAACCCCCTGAGGAACGAGACATATCCTACATGTAGGCGGCCTCGGTTCTCCGGGCAAAAAAGCGGTCAACGAAGCTCGGGTGAGCCCCTCAGCGTACGCGGCTCGGGCGAAAGGCCAAGAGAACGATGTCCTGGATCGCGCTGCGCGGGACCTTGGCCGTGACGACCATCGCGCGGCCGGGCGCAGCTGCGGCCTGCGAGAGGAACGTGAACGGGATCGGAGTCTGGCCCTGCTGCGGTGAGCCCGCGATACCGCGGAAGGGATCGCGGAAGGTCGACGGCGGGTTGTCGAGGACGTACTCGAACGCGGTGCCCGCGGCGAGGCCACGGACATCGACGAAGCCCCCGGAGTTCACCTTCGCCGCGCGTAGCTCGTCGAGACCTTCGCGCTTCGCGAGCGTGCCGGCTTCGGGCGACGTGCCCATCGCCGCGAGGGCCTTCGATGCAACGAGCGTCTCGTCGAGACCGAACGCGATCCAGGTGCGCGTGCCGTCGGGCACGAAGTAGATGTGCACCTTGATCGGGCGCGCGAGGATCTTCTTCGGCGCGGCGACGGGCTTCGGAGGCGTCGCTCCGTTTTTCGGGGGCGCTGCCATCGGCGCCGGCGGCATGTTCGAGGAGGCGTCGCCGAGCGAGTGCACGACGGTGAGCTCGAGCTGCACGGTGTCCTTCGGCAAGCCGAGCTTCGCGGCGACCGGCTGGAGCTTCAGCGTGGGCGGCGGAAGACCATCGAGGGCCGAGCCATCCTTGAGCCATTTCTGAACGCCGGGCCGCGCAAACGTCGTCGCCCACTCCTTCGCGACGGCTTGCACCTTCGCAGCGGGCTCCTCGACGCCGACCAGCGCCCAGCCCGCGAGCTGCTCGATCGCTTTCACTTCCGCATCGGTCTGCGTGGGCTTCGTGTCCTTCGTGGCGGGGTCTTTCGAGGCCTCCTTCTTCGACTTCACTGCGGCGAGGGCCTTCTGCACCGCCGCGACATCGACACCCTTGCCGTAGACCGCGGGCGAGGTCGCGAGCGCGAGGTAGTGCGTCAGCGCGTCGCTCAAGACCTTCCTGTCGGCCGTGGGCATGCCCTCGACCTCGAACTTGTGGCCGAGCGCCTCGAGCAAGAGATCGCGCGGGTGGTTGACCTCGGATGCGTCGACGCCGCGGTGGAAGAAGGTCGCGTCGGAGTCGCCAGGCAAATGCCAGAACGCGGCGGGCGGCACGTCGGCGCGCTCGGGGTGGCTCGTGACGATGCGGCTCGTGAGCGACGCCGTGTCCTTGAAGCTCGTCGTGAAGACAGCGCTTGCGCCCTTGTCCTCGAGCTTCGCGTCGAACGAGAGCTTGTCGAGATCGAGCGCGAAGTCGATGCCGTCACCAACCACCGCGTTTACGACGTCGGCGATCGCCGAGTTGTTCTTGCCTCCGCCCCCACCGAGAAGGCTCCGCACCATCATCGGAACCATCTGCTTGCCCGACGAGACCATCGGCTTCAGCGGATCGATCCGACCTTCCGCGTGGATGTCGGACGGGTACGCGCGGCGGGTTGCCGTGCGCGCGAGGTACGGCGCGAGCTCGCGCAGCGCAGCATCGCTGCCCGCGCAGATGAGGCGCATCTTGGCTTCGCCTGCAGAGGGCGTGAGCTGACAGCGGCGGTCGGGGCCGCTGCCATCTTCCTCGTCGTCGGCTGGCTCGGCGGTCGGCCCGCCGCGCGTCTTCTTTTCCTCGAGCTTGATGACGCCGCCACCACCCGCCGACACCTTGAAGTGCTCCGATAGAACGCTCTGCGCTTCGTCGGCCGATTTCACGGCGACGGACACCGCATAAAGCGGTTTCACGCCGCGGCCCTTGGGATCGGATGCGAGCGCGAAGTCGATCGGCTTGTCGAGGTCGATCGCGCGGCCGACCGGCTTGCCGGTGATGAGCTCGGCCGCCTCGTCTCCTGCGGGCATGGGGAGGCTCGTCCACGCGCCGACCATTTTGAGCGCGTCCGACGGCTTGTTGATGCGCGTGAACAAGAGGAGGGTCTTCGGCTCGGGCACCTCGCTCGTGTCGGCGGCGGTGGCGACTGCAGGCTTCGAGGTCGGGACCGCGGGCGAAGGCGCCTCGGGCGGAGGCGAGCCGCCACACGCCGTGCTCACAGCGCCGGCAAGGATCAGGATGTGAAGCAGGCCGGCCGACTTACCCAAGCTGTGGAAAACCATGGCCGCGGAGCATACGCGAGGACGAGTCAATCTAGTATCGCGAGAGCCGCCATGGTTCATCCGGGGTCGCCGCACCCATGAAGAGCCCCGGCCTCAACCCCGCGCAACACCAGGCTGTCGAGCACCAAGTCGGTCCGCTGCTCGTCCTCGCGGGCGCCGGCTCGGGCAAGACCCGCGTGATCACACACCGCATCGTGCGCTTGATGGAGCGCGGCGTACCGGCCAGCGCGATCGTCGCGCTCACGTTCACGAACAAGGCTGCCGCCGAAATGGCCGAGCGCGTGCACGGCGTCATGAAGGAGCGCGGAATGAAGGTGTCCGCCGGCGCCAGCGCGGCGAGCCGCGGCGCGCGCGGTGAGCGTGGGCTCACCGTGTCTACGTTTCACTCCTTCGGGCTTGCCGTGCTCACGCGCGAGCGCCGCGCGGCCGGTAGCGCGTTCACGATCTTCGATCAGGGCGACTGCCTTGGTGTGGTGAAGGAGGTCCTTCGCACGATGGACGCGAGCAAGCGCTTCGACGTGCCCGCGATTGCCGCGCGCATCTCGAACGCCAAGAACGCGTTCCAAACCGCGGACGATCTCCCCGACAGTGACGACCCCTACGAAGAGATCACGAAGCTCGTCTACCCGCGCTACCAGTCGGCGCTCCGCAACTACGCCGCGTTCGACTTCGACGATCTCGTGTGCGAGGTCGCGCGCACGTGGATGGATCGCCCCGACGTCTTGAATCGCTGGCAGGAGCGCTACCAGTACATCCTCGTCGACGAGTACCAGGACACCAACCGCGCGCAGCTCGAGGTGCTTCGTCTCCTTGCTTCACGCCACAAGAACATCTGCGTCGTCGGCGACGACGACCAATCCATCTACGCGTGGCGCGGCGCGGACGTGCGCAACATCCTCGAGTTCGAGGAGCATTTCCCCGGCGCGGCCGTGGTGAAGCTCGAGCAAAACTACCGCTCGTGCAAGACGATCATCGAGGTCGCCAACGCCGTCATCGCGAAGCGTCAGGACGCGCGGCACGACAAGCGCCTCTTCACCGATCGCGTCGGCGCCGAGACCATGGAGCTGGTCGTCGCCGAGACGCCCGAGGCCGAAGCCGGCCACGTGGCACGCGAGCTCAAACGCTTCATCCGCGACGAGAAAAAGAAGCCGAAGGAGATGGCGGTCCTCTACCGCTCCAACGGTCAGGCCAAGGCGATCGAAGAAGCGCTCCGCAGCGAGCAGGTGCCTTACCGCCTCGTCGGCGGGCAGCAGTTCTTCGAGCGCAAAGAGGTGAAGGACATCCTCTCGTACTTGAAGCTCGCGCTGAACCGCTCCGACGAGATCAGCCTGCGCCGCGTGATGAACTACCCCGCGCGCGGGATCGGCGAGACCAGCGTCGAGCGGCTCGCGCTCCACGCCGTCGCGAAGGGCTGGACCTTGTGGCAAGCCGTCGAGCGCGTCGATGCGCTCGACGACATTTCCGGCAGTGCGCGCGAAGGCTGCAAGGATCTCGAGCGCGTCGTCGGCGATCTGCGAAAGCAGCTTCTCGTCGATCGCGCGCCGTCGACTGCGGTGACGCGGAAGCTGTGCGAGCGAATCGGCCTCAAGCAGGAGATCGACGCGAGCTCCCCCACCCCTCAGGTCGCGGCGAAGCGCTGGGCCAACGTCGAGAGCTTGCTCGTGACCTTCGCGCGGCGCGAGGCGAAAGACGCGCTCCGGGCCGAGGCGGGCGCGGACACCGTGTCCGAGCTCGCCGCGTTCCTCCATGCGCTCACGCTCGACTTCGGCGACGACGAGGAGAACGCGGGCGACGTGGTGACGCTCTCGACGCTCCACGGGTCGAAGGGCCTCGAGTTCGAGGTGGTGTTCTTGATCGGCTGCGAAGAGGGCTACTTGCCGCACTCGCGGACGATCGATCTGAAGGCCAACGACATCTCGACCACCGCGTCGACAGGGAAGTCAGGCACGCTGGGCTCCGACAGCATCGAGGAAGAGCGGCGTCTCTTCTACGTCGGCGTCACGCGCGCGAAGGACATTCTCGTACTCTCACGCTGCCGCGCGCGATCGCTTCGCGGCAAGCCCGTGCCCCGCACCCCGAGCCGCTTCCTCATGGATATTCCGAAGGAGCGTGTCGTCGAGATCGCGGTGAAGGAGGACCCTTCGCTCGCCACCGCCGCGATGGCCGCGAACGCCAACGCGTTCCTCGCGATGCTCGAGGGCCTCGGCAGCAAGTAGCGCGTCCGCAAGGAGCGCGGCCGAAGTAGCGCGGCAGCCGCGTCAGTCGCCGTCCGCGGCGTCGGCTGCATCGGCCGCACCGGCCGCATCGGGCGCGCCAGCATCGGCCACGCAGGCGCCGTTCACGCACGAAGGCCCACCGTCGCACGCGGTGCCGCTCGGTTGCGGCGGGTGGATCGCGTGCGGTGTGCCTTCGATGCAGAAGTCGCGCGTGCACGGATCGCCGTCGCTCTCGGGATCGCTGGAATCAGGCAGCTTCGTGTGTTTGCCGAAGCCGTCACACGCCACGCGCAAGCAGTCCGAGCTCGTCTGCAGGTCGGCGCCGAGCTCCTTGCCGTAGGGCTGGAGCGCGATCACGCAGCGACCGCTCTCGCAGGCGACGCTCACGTAACAAGGGTCGCCGAAGCCGCTGCAGTCGCTGGCGACGGCGCACTGAGGCACGCGCGCGTCGCTTGCCGCGGCGTCGGTCGACGCGTCCGGCGAATCGACGACTGCAGGATCGGAGCAGCCGACGACGACGCAGACTCCGACGAGCGTTACGCGGCGCGCCCAGCCGAGCGCGCGGTCAAGGAGTCGGCGCAGGGCTCGGCTCCTTCGCCGTGGTCGTGGGCGGGTCGTACGGGTTGTCGCTCGGCTCCGCGGTGGGGCGCGGGCGATGATGCACGTGCGTGGTCATCGAGTCGACCGCAGCAGCGGCCGATGCCGACGGTGCCGACGGCGCGGCGCTCGCCGGTGCCGACGGCGCGGCGCTGGCCGACGCCGAGGGCGCGGCGCTGGGTTCGAGCACCGGCTCGGCGGCCGATGCAGACGGCATGAGCGGCGGCGGCGCGCTCGCCGATGGAACCTCGGAAGCCAAAGTGGGAACGGGCGGACGCGACAGCTCGCGCTGCTCCATCGCGCGGACCCAGATCGCATAGCCAATCGCGCCGATCAGCGCGAGGCTCGCGAGCACGTAGAGCGGTCGCGCGCCGCGATCGGAGCGATCGCCGCTGACGGGCGGGATGGTGGCAGTGCGCCGCTCCTTCTGCTGTTGAGGCTCGGTGATGCGGAGCGCGCGCAACGGCGGCGGATTGGACAGTCCGCGCGCGACCAGCCCGCCCGGCGGCATCGCGGGGGGCGGCGCCGAGAGACGCGAATTGTTCGAGGGCGGTTGCATGTACGGGCTGTCGTCGTCGCCCGGTGGGTTCGCCAGCGTTGCGCAGATGTCATCGGCCACGCCGCGCATCGACGGCGGCGCAAAAGGCTCGAGCGCCCTGGCGAGCTCGCCGACGTCCCTGTAACGATCCTCGGGACGTTTGCTCAAGCAGCGCTCGATGATCGCGACGAGGCCCGCCGGAATGTCGCGTCGAAACTCGAGGATCGAGCGCGCGGGGTAGTCGAGCACCTGCGTGCACAGCTCGAGCACCGTCGGCGCGTCGAACGGCATATGGCCGGATAGCAGCTCGTACATGCAGACGCCGATGGACCAGATGTCGGCGCGGCCGTCGATCACGCCCGACGAGGTCATCTGCTCCGGCGCGATGTAGTGCGGCGAACCAATGAGGCTCGAAATTTTCGTGAGCGCAGTGTCGTCGGTCGAGGCGTTGGAGATGTTTTTCGCGATGCCGAAGTCCAGCACCTTCACGAGCGGTTGCCCGTTGGGGCGCTTCGTCATGAAGAGATTTCGCGGCTTCAAATCGCGGTGGATGATCCCGATCGAGTGCGCCTCGGCGACGCCTTCGCACGCCTGGAGGATGTAGTTCATCGCCTCGCTGACCTCGTAGGGCCCGTGCTCCTCGAGCCTCGCCGCGAGGTCTTTGCCATGGAGGTACTCCATGACCATGAAGGGCGCCCCGTTCTCGAGCTTGCCTACGTCGGTGACGCGCGCGACGTGCTCGCTCTTCAAGCGCACGGCGGCTTTGGCCTCGCGCGAGAAGCGCGTCACGCATTCGGCGTCTTGGAGCGTCTCCGGAAGAAGAAACTTCAGCGCGACGCGCTGCCCAAGCTCGACGTGGCGGCACTCGACGACCGCCCCCATGCCGCCCATGCCGACGACCCGCGCGACCTTGTACTTTCCGGCGAGGACCTCGCCCTCGTAGATCGGAAGCTTGGCAGGGGCCTCGGCCATCTGCGCGCGAGCGTAACACGCCCCCGCATGGCGTACCCCAAGGTCATCAGCCGGTGGCGAGCAGCTTGCGGACGCGCTCCGCTACGAGCGCGGCGGCTTCGGCGATGGGGAGCGCTTCGGCCTTCTTGGGGTCCGGCTCGGAGCGTGGCTTCAGCTCGACGACGCCGGCCGCGAAGCTCTTTCCGCCGATGGTGACGCGGAGCGGGATGCCGATGAGATCGGCGTCCTTGAACTTCACGCCAGGTCGCTCCTCGCGATCGTCCCAGAGGACCTCGATACCCTGCTTGCCGAGGTCGACGTAGAGCGCCTGCGCCGCTTCGAGCACCGGCGCGTCCTTGCCGATGGTTGCAATGTGCACGTGGTAGGGCGCGATGCTGATCGGCCACTTGATGCCGTCGGCGTCGTTGTGTTGTTCGATGGTCGTGGCGACGAGGCGCGATACGCCGATGCCGTAGCAACCCATGACGATGGGCTGCTTCTTCTGGGCTTCGTCGCTGAAGGTCGCGCCCATCTTCTCCGAGTAGTGCGTGCCGAGGATGAAGATGTGCCCGCCCTCGATCCCCTTGTAGGAGACGAGCTTGCCCGGCTTGCAGTTGGGGCACGCGTCGCCGGTCGCGGCGAGACGAACGTCGACGATCTCGCCATCGAAGTCGCGGCCGCGGCGAACGCCGGTGAAGTGCTGGTCGGTCTCGTTCGCGCCAGTGACGCCACTCACGACGAGCGACGCTGCGCGATCGACGAGAACCTTCCCTTTGAAGCCGACGGGGCCAGCGAAGCCGACGCGCGCGCCCGTGACCTTCTTCACTTCGTTCTCGCTGGCGAGAAAGACCTCGGGCACGCCGAGCGCGCGCGCGAGTCGGACCTCGTTGACCTCGTGATCGCCGCGCACGACGACCATCACCGTCTCGGAGCCGGGTGCCACGTAGACGAGGGACTTGAGCATCTTGTCCTTCGTCGTCCCGAGGAGCTTGGTGACGTCGTCGATCGTGCCGTGGCCGGGCGTGTGCACCTTGGTCAGCGGAAGTGGATCGCCCGACAGCTCGTCGCCCTCGCTCGTGGCCGCAGCGGCTTCCTCGCGCGCGGCGGCAACGGCCACCTCGACGTTGGCGGCGTAGTCGCACGCGTCGCACGCCACGATGGCGTCCTCGCCCGACTCGACGAGCACCTGGAACTCGGCGCTCGTGCTCCCGCCCATCGATCCGGAGTCGGCGGCGACGAGTCGGTAGGTGAGCCCGAGGCGATCGAAGATCTTCGTGTAGGCCACGCGCATCTGCTCGTAGCTCTCCTTCGCCTTCTCCTCGCTCACGTCGAAGGAGTACGCGTCCTTCATGTGAAACTCGCGGCAGCGCAGGAGTCCGCCGCGGGGACGCGGCTCGTCACGGAACTTCGTCTGGATCTGGTAGAGGTTCATCGGCATGTCGCGCCAGCTCTTGATCTCGCGGCGCGCGATGTCGGTGACGATCTCCTCGTGCGTGGGGCCGAGGTGGTAGTCGGAGCCTTTGCGATCCTTCAGGCGGAAGAGCGTGTCGCCGAAGCGATCCCAGCGCTCGGTCTCCTTGAAGTACTCGGCCGGGAGCAGCGCCGGCATGAGGATCTCTTGCGCGCCCGCGCGATCCATCTCATCGCGAATGATCCGCGACACCTTCTGGAGCACACGCAGGCCGAGCGGCAGGAAGTCGTACATCCCGGCGCCGACTTTGCGAATGTAGCCAGCGCGCGTGAGCAGCACGTGGCTCACGTTGGTGGCGTCGGCGGGGGCGTCTTTGACCGTGTGGAGCAGTGCACGCGAGAAGCGCATGGCCGCGCTTTTAGCATTTCTAGCCTCGCGGCCGCGAGGCTGTGTGCTGTGTTATTCAACACAGCACTTAGTCGGCGAAGATCTCGCGCTCGAGGAGGCCGGGCGCGATGGTCCCGTGCGAGAGCACTTCGGTGTGGAAACGCTTCAGCGTGAATTTCTCCTTCTCGCGCGTCTTGTAGCGCTCGCGGAGAGCGAAGATGCGCTCGCGGCCGATCAAGTAAGCGAGCGGCTGCGTGGGGTTCATCGAGTACCGCCGGACTTCACTGAGCGCGAGCTGACGGCCGAGGTGCACGTCGTCGGTGAGGATCTTCACCGCCTCGTCGAAGGTCATGCCGCGCGTGTGGAGTCCGACGTCGATCACGACGCGCGCCGCGCGGACGAGCGTCCACTCGAGCTGCATGAGGCGCTCCTCGTCGGTGTAGTAACCGAGCTCGTTCATGAGCTCCTCGGAATAGAGCGCCCAACCTTCGGCGAAGATCGCCGGCCCCGTCGCCTTGCGGATCGAGGACGTGTGCGTGCGCGCGAACGAGAGCTGAAGGTGATGGCCCGGGTAGGCTTCGTGCACCGCGGTGTCGACCTGATCGCCGTGGTCGCTCTCCCGAAGCATCTCTTCCTGCTTCTTCGGCGAGAGCTTGAGATCGACGGGCGTGACGAAGAAGAACCCCTTGGTGACGGCGTCGAACGGCGGCGGCTGATCGTAGGCGGCGCTTCCCACGGTGGTGCGGAGGAAGATCGGCGTGTCGATGACGCTGCAATCGTCGCCCGCGGGGAAAGCGACGGCGTCCTTCTCGACGAGGAACTTCCGCGCGCGCTCGACCTCGACGCGGTACGACGCGAGGAGCTCGGCCGCCTTCGGGTGGTGCCCCTTCACCTTCTCGACGACGCCGCTCCAACCCGATGCGGCGGCGGTCTTCGGATCGATGCGCTTCGCAGTCTCGTCGAGATCCGCAATCGTGCGCGTGAGGAGGCGCTTGCCGGTCTCCTCGATCGCCTTGCTGTCCTCTTCGAGGAAGTAGTTCTCGTGAAGAAGGAATTCGAAGAGCTCCTTCCCTGCCGCGAAGCTTGCGTTCGACGCGGGAAGAACGTCCTTCGTGAGGAACTTCGTGTACGCGGCGTAGGCGTCCTTCGCGCCCTTCAGGGCGGCGGCGATGCGCGCCTTGTCGGTGGCGCCCGGCAGTGCGGCCTCGAGCGGCGTCCTCTGCTCGTCGAAGAAGCTCGACGCGTTGCCGGCCGCGTCGATGCCGACCTGCGTCCACACCTTCGGCGGGTTCTTCACCGTCGTGCGCGCGACCTCGAGGAGCTTCGGGATCTTCTCGAGCCGCGCGAGCACGTTCTTCGCGCGCTCGGAAGCGGGCGCGTAGTCCCGCGCAGTCATCATGAAGATCGCGTTCATCGGGCCAGTCGCGAACGAGTCGGGCTGGAGGACGTTGGGCTTTTGCTCGCGACGAAGGCGCACGTCGACCGCCAGCGTGTGCGTGAGGATCGCGAGATCGGTGCGCGCGCCGCGTGAGGCGCGCGGGTTTTTGAAGCGCGTGGTCAGGTCGGCGAGCATCTTCTCTTCGCGCGCTGTGTTCTTCTCGAAGCCCTCGAGGGTGCGATCGTCTAGCTCGGTGTCGCGTGTGTGGATCCCGAGCGTCGTCGCGAGCTCGGGCGATATTTCCACGATCAGCTCGAGGTAGGCCTTCGCGGCAAGCGCGATCGCGATGTCGTCCTGCGTGTCCGCAGCGGGCGTGGCGGACGCGGCCGGGACAGTCGGTGCAATCGTGGGCGCCGACGCGGTGGCGTGGACCGGTTCGGTGCTCGGTGGCGGCGAGCCACCGCACGACATCGCGGCAACCGTCGCGAGGGCCAATGAGATCCTACCGTAGCGTGTAATTTGCATATTGTTCCTCATCGTCCGCCTCCCCGTGCGCGTCGCGCGAGCGCCATCACGTTTTGTTCGTAGGCGTCGATGCGCGCCTCGATGTCGTCGAGCGCCGCCGGCTGCGCATCGAGCAACGCGAGCACGTCACGGGCCTCTTCGTCTTGCCGCTCTCTGTCACGAGGCTCGGGGATAGCACGAGCCGCGAGCTCGCTGGCCTGAGCGCGACGCGTGAGCAATCGGCTCCTGAGCTCGCCGTGGCGCGCCCGCGCCGCTTCGAACGCAGCGACGACCGCGCGATTCTGCTCGATGTGGTGCGCGGCGGTTTCGAGAAAGCGCGTCAGGCCCGCCGCGGCAAGCTCCCAGCGTCGCCCCTCCGCCAGCGCCTCGAAGTCTGCCCAATGCGCCTCGAGGGCTCGCAGCGCGTCGTCTCCCACGAGCGCCGGCGTCTCGCCCGACGGGGTGCCGACGAAGTCCCGGCGCATGTCGCGTGCCGACGCTACCGCCTCCGCGTGCGCGAGCGGCATGGCTTCGCGGAGAGCCGAGGCGCGCACGAGCTCGCGGCGAACTTGCTCGCGGGCCGCGTGGCGCCGCTGCAAGCGACGCTCGAGCGCGGCTATCCCGGGCGTGAGCGTCCTTGCGATCTCGGCCTCGAGCGGCAGGGGATCGTGGATGACGTCACGGCGACCGCGCTCGAGTACGCGAAGGAGCACCGCGATCTCGTCGTGGGTCGTCGGCGGCTCGTCGAGCGCGTCGGCGACCCGTCCGATCTCGGCGAGCCGGGTGTCGGCCGCGTCGAAGATCGCGTCGAGCGACTCCCACGCGCGTTTCACGCCGAGGGCCGCTTCGCGTGCGCGAGCGCAAGCGACCTCCATCGCCGCGAGATCCACCGCCGGCGGCGTTCCGAAGAGCGCGAGGATCTCTTTGGTCCGCGCGGGGTGCTCCCAGAACGCGAAGCTCGAGGTCGTTTCCCGAAGCGCCTGCGCTTGCTCGAGGGCTTGCCCAAACGTTGCGCGGCGCTCGTAGAGATCGTCGAGACCGGGGTCCCGCGCGCCGCGCAGCAAGACGTGCGCTGTGTCCGCCTCGAGCGCGAGCAGGGCGTCGTCGATCTGGGCGAGCTTCGCCGTCCAAAGCGCAAGCAACCGATCGAGCTCTGCGAGACCCATGTGGCTACGGGTCGTGGATGTAGACCGCGACCGACACGTTGTCACCGCCCCCACGCGCGATGGCGTGGTTCACGAGGTGGCGAGCGATACGGGCAGCAGTGGTCTTTCCCTCGTCGACGCCGCATGCGCCGCGAACGAGGTTCGCGAGCGCGACTGGGTCTGCGTAGTAATTCCACAGACCGTCGGTGCACAGGACGACATGACCCGGCCCCACGAGTGAGCGGCCCCGCACGTCGGGCTCCACCGGGGTCGACGTGTCCCCGCGCTCGATGGGGCCGAGGCAGCGCGTGAGCGCGTGAGCGAGCGGCTCGCGCGCCGCGTCGCCCTCGGACATCTTGCCAGTCGCGACAGCGTCGTTGACCCACGAGTGATCGTGCGTGAGGAGCTCGGCACCGTCGTTCGTGAGCCAGTACGCGCGGCTGTCGCCCACCCACCCGACGGTGAGCTGCCCACGGTAGACGAGCGCCGCCACGATCGTGGTCGCGGGCGGACCTTCCACGCCATGCTCTAGGTTCTCGGCACAGATCGCGATGTGCCCCGCACGTATCGCGGCGTTCACGGCCCACGGTGCGGCCTCGAAGTCGATGTCGCCGGAGCGCGCGTGGTGCGCGAGCGCATCGCGCGCGGTCGTAGCGGCGATTCTCGAGGCACTTCCCGCGTGCGACGAGCTCGACACGCCATCGCAGGCGACGAGCACGTACCAAGGCTCGTTGGCGGTCGACCTTCCCGACGCGACGGCCGTCGCGTCCTCGTCACGTTCGCGTTTCAAACCAATGTCGGTGAGGTCGCCGACGCGGTCGTCGTTCAAGACAGGGACCGGGAGAAGGGGGGCAATGGCAGCGAGCGCGGCGCGCGCCTCGGCCACGCTTCGTAGCTTCTTCGCAGCACGCGAGCGATGCGGCATGAGCAGACGCAGCAGCTGCGGAGGTCCTTCCACCATGGGCTGCGGCACGAAGACGAGGCCGAGCGCGTGAAGCACACGCTCGACATCGAACCTCAGCGGCGGGTCGAGCTTTTGTACACCGCGGAGCTCGGCAACGTAGAGCTCACCGCTCGCATCGACCGCGATATCGGAAGCGACCGGTCGCCACGAGAGGCCCGCACGCTCGAAGCGCTCGGCGAGATCGAGCGCACCCCGAACGATAGCGAGCGCGGCGTCGAAGCGAAGCGAACGCGCGATCTCGTGGAGCCGCTTCGCGTTGGCTGGAGGGTCCATCGGCAGATCCGGGGGCGGCGCGTCGCAGAGCTCCACAGGCGGCAAACGCATCCCACACGCCTTGCAGCACCCCTCGCCGTCATCGGCCTTCGCCGTCCCGCATGCTGGGCACACCGACGACGGCGTGCGCAACCTGCTCTTCGGATCGGTGACGTCGTCTTCCTTGGTCCGCCGAGTCACGGAGTCCACGCTACCTGGGAACTCAGCGCGGGCGGACGCTGTTGTAGGGCGCGGGCCATGGGAGATCCGTGAAGCCGAGATCGTGGGCCGCAAAGAGCGTGAAGCTCGGGTTCTTGAGGTGTGGGCGCGCGAGCGCGCAGAGGTCGGCGCGGTGCGAGGCGAGGAGCGTGTTCACGTGGTCGTGATCCATGATGTTGCCCACGCTCATCGTGCGGACGTGCGCCTCGTTGCCAATCTGGTCGGCGAAGCGCGCCTGGTACATGCGGCCATAGACGGGCTTCGCTTGCTGCGATGTCTGCCCCGTGGAGACGTCGATGATGTCGCAGCCGCGCTCGGCGAGTGCGCGCGCGAGCACCACGGCGTCGTCACCGTCGAACGCACCCGGAACCCAGTCGGTGGCCGAGATGCGAACGCTCATCGGCTTGCGCGCGGGCCATGCCTCGCGCGCTGCCTCGAAGACCTCGAGCGGAAAGCGGAGCCGGTTCTCGAGCGAACCGCCATACGAGTCCGTGCGCGTGTTCGAGAGCGGCGAGACGAAGCCCGAGAGAAGGTAGCCGTGCGCCATGTGAAGCTCGATCATGTCGAAGCCCGCTTCTTCGGCCATGATGACGGCGCGCACGAACTCGCCCTTCACGCGCTCCATGTCGGCGCGGTCCATCTCGCGCGGAACCTGGCTCTCGGGGCCGAAGGGAATCGGTGACGCCGCAAGCAGTGGCCAGCCCCCCTCGACGAGCGGCACGTCGGCGCCTTCCCAAGGAACACGCGTCGAGCCCTTGCGACCGGCATGACCGAGCTGCATGCAGAATGCAGCCTTCGACTGAGAATGTACGAAATCGACGATGCGCTTCCACGCAGCGACATGCTCGGGGAGATACATGCCCGCGCACTTCGGTGTGATGCGACCCTCCGCCGAGACGTCGGTCATCTCGGTGCACAGGAGACCCGCGCCACCGATCGCGCGGCTGCCGAGGTGAACGAGGTGAAAGTCGTTCACGAGGCCATCTTCGGCGGAGTACATGCACATCGGCGACACGACTACGCGGTTCATCAGCGTGAGATCGCGAAGGCGCAGCGGCGTGAACATCGGCGGCGGCGGTCGCGCGCCCGGCTCGAGCGGCGGAAGATCTTTGCAGGTGCTCGCGAAGTGCTGCGTGACCGCCTCGACGAACGCCGGATCGCGCAGCTTCAAGTTTTCGTAGGTGATTCGCTTGCTGCGCGTGAGCAGACTGAACGCGAACGGAATGGGATCGAAGTGCAGGTACCGCCGCACGTTCTCGAACCACATCAGGCTGTCTTGCGCTGCCTTCTGCGTGCGCTCGATCATCGGGCGGCGTGAGGCCTCGTAGGCGGCGAGCGCCTCCGGCACCGACGTGTGCAGAATACATGCTCGCGCGAGCGCGATGGAATCCTCCATCGCCATCTTGGTGCCGGACCCGATCGAGAAGTGCGCGGTGTGCGCGGCGTCGCCGAGAAGGACGACGTTCCCCGCCGACCACGCCTCGTTTTTCACGGTAACGAACTGGATCCAGCTGCTCTTGTTCGGCATAAGCCGCTCGCCGTCGAGCTGGCGGGCGAACAGATTTTCGATGTAGGCGATGCTCTCGTCGACCGACTTCCGATCGAGGCCCGCGGCACGCCAGCTGCGCTCGTCGCACTCGACGATGAACGTGCTCGTCGTGTCGTCGAAGCGGTACGCGTGGACCTGGAACACCCCGTCGTCGTTCTCTTCGAACAGGAATGTGAACGCATCGAAGAGCTTCTTCGTGCCGAGCCACATGTAGCGCGCGCTCCGAACGTCGAGCTGCGGGCGGAACGTCGACTCGTAGAGCTTGCGCACCTTCGAGCCCACACCGTCGGCCGCGACGACGAGGTCGTAGCCCGCCCAGGCGGCCGGATCAGGCTCGATCTCGACGTTGAACACGAGGTTCACGCCAAGCTCGCGGCAGCGCGCCTGGAGGATCTGGAGCAGCTTCTTGCGCGCGATGCCGGAGAAGCCGTGGCCGCCGGAGCGCACGATCTCGCCTTTGTAGTGAACGTCGATCGCGTCCCAGTGCGCGAAGGTCTGGGTGATCTCTTCGTGCGTCTTCGCGTCGTTCTCGCCGAGGTAGCCGAGGGTCTCGTCCGAAAAGACGACCCCCCAGCCGAACGTCTCGCCGGGGCCGTTGCGCTCGAGCACGGTGATGTCGTGCTCGGCGTTCGCCTTTTTCAGGAGCAACGCGAAGTAGAGCCCAGCCGGCCCGCCCCCGACGCAGAGGATCTTCACGCTCGAGTCGAACCCCGTGCGCTTACGAGCAGGTGACGCTGCCGACGGAGCAACCGGCCTGGCACTTGAAGCTCTTCTTGTACTTCTCGTTCACGACTTTGCAGTCGTCGTCGGTCACGCACGTCGTCGTGCACTGCCGGCCGTTGACCTGGCAGCCGCCCGCGGTGATGACGCCGTATTCGAGGCACTTCAAACCGCTCTCGCACTCGCTGTCTGCACCACACTTGCCGCCGGCAGAGACCGGCGTGGGATCCGAGCTGCATGCGGCGGCGGTGAAGAACATGCCCACCGCGACGAACGCCATCACGAACTTGCTCATAGGAAAAACCCCGCCTTTCATGCTGAGTGGCGCGCATCTTACCCTCAACACCGCCGGCGGGGCCAATCTCGGGATCACGCGGTCGCTTGCTTCGCGATCTTGAAGCCGCCGAAACAGCTGGCGAGCGCGGCGATCGTCACGAAGCCGAGCGCGACCGCGACGTTCGAAAGCGACTCGCCGAACCCGTAGAGGGAGATGATCGCGCGCGTGCTCGTCTCCATGTTGCCTTCACCCTGAACTGCCTTCGCCGTGACGATCAGCCCGGTGACGAAGCCGAGCCCACCGCTCGACATCGTGGCAATGCCGAGCCCGAAGAGCAGCGGAAGGAACCGCTTCTCCGGCGTCATCGCGTAGCGCGCGGCGACGCCGACCATCAGCAACCCGAACATGAGCGTCGGGTACATACCCCAACCACCGTCGCGAAAGAATTCGACCATTGTGAGCCTCCGTGGCCAGCTACGACAGGGCGCTTCGCGTCAGGTTCCGCGCGCGCGGCGTTGCTGCGGACGAATTGTTCGGGCGGCCATCAGGGGCCGTGTGCCCCGGTAGTTGCGGGCCCGCCACACGAGGGCTCGCTTCAGTGGGACCGCGCGGCGTGCCGAAGGGCGTGATCGGCGAGCACGAGCGCCGCCATCGCTTCGACGATCACGACGGCGCGCGGGAGCACGCACGGATCGTGGCGGCCGCGCCCTTTGATGGTGGTGTCTTCGTGGTGGACGTTCACGGTATTCTGCTCTTTCAAGATGGTCGCCGTGGGTTTGAAGGCAACCTTGAACCAGACGGTCTCGCCGTTGGTGATGCCGCCCTGCACGCCGCCACTACGGTTGGTCCGCGTGCGGACGCGTGCATCATCCATGTAAAACGCGTCGTTGTGCTC
>CAXSGV010000036.1:0-23125 GCA_964236615.1 uncultured Polyangiaceae bacterium | reverse complement strand
TGTACGAAGGGGCCTTTGGCCGCGAGCACTTCCTGGTGGCGGCGCGTGATCTTGGAGAACCGGTCGCCGACGTCCCCCTGCGCGCCACCGGCACCCGCGAGCACCAGCACGCTCGCGATGGCGGTCATCCCGAGGATGCGGGCTACACGGCAGACGCGGCGTCGAGTGGAGAGCTGGGGGATGGCAATCGGACGATGCTGTGGTTCGGTCACGCGGAAACCTTTGTTGGACTCGGTGGGGGCTCTATAAGTCGAGCGCGAATGATAGCGGGCCTCATCAAGACGGTTCGACCTCACCAGTGGGTCAAGAACCTTTTCGTCCTGGCGCCCATGTTCTTCCACAAAGACGTCTTTCTCTCCACCCCGCAGGGTCTGGCGCTCAACTTGTCGGTCACCGGCAAGGCTTTGGCGGCCACGGGCGTCTTCTGTCTCTTAGCGGGCGCGGTCTACACGATCAACGATCTGGCCGACGTCGAAGCCGACCGCGTTCACCCGGTGAAGCGCAATCGGCCCATCGCGAGCGGTGAAGTGGCCGAGGGCATGGCGTGGCTCATGGCCGTGCTTCTCGTCGTCGTTTCGCTCGGCGTGGGCTTTCTTCTCAACTGGAAGTTCGGCCTCGTCGCGCTGCTCTACTTCGTCGAAAACATCCTCTACACGTTCAAGCTGAAGAAGATCGCCTTCCTCGACGTGGGCCTCATCGCGTTCGGGTTCGTGCTCCGCGTGATCGCCGGCGGCCTCGCGACGGGCGTCAAAGCGAGCATGTACATGCTCGCGTGCACCGCGCTCCTCGCGCTCTTCCTCGGCTTCGGCAAGCGGCGGCACGAGCTCGCGGGCGACAACGCGGGGAAGCAGCGCGCCGCGCTCGAGGCCTATACGCCCGTCGCGCTCAACGTCGCGCTCGCGATCACCGGCGGTGCCACCGTCGTCACGTACCTCGCGTACACGCTCGACCCCGAGACCAGCGCCTTCTTCAACTCGCGCTGGCTGTGGCTCACCGCGCCCTTCACGCTGGTCGGCATCCTTCGCTTCTTGTTCCTCGTCTCGGGCCGCGCCGGCAAGGGGCTCAAGAGCGAGAGCCCCACGCAAGAGATGCTGCGCGACGTCCCCTTCGTGCTGAACCTGCTCCTCTGGGTGATCGTCATCGTCGCGATCGTCTACCGGCTCCGCCCGAGCACCTGACGGGAAGAAAGTTGGCGGTTCGCGCGCTCTCCCTGCACGCTGGAGAAAGGAGAACGCGGGCGCGCCGATGGAACAAAAATCCGAGCTGACGGCGAAGCCGGGCGCGTGGGTCGATCTCGGCCTCACGCTGCCCGTTTTCCTCGTGTACCACTTCGGCGTCGTCTTCTTGAACATCCACAACGCGGCCGACGTGGTCACGTTCAACATTCTGCGTCTCGCGGAGGGCAACCGGTTTCTCTACCTGCTCTTCACCGCCGCGATCGGCGTGGTGTTCGCGGGCATCTTCGCGTGGCTCGGACGCGGGCACGCGTTTCGACCCTCGAAGTTCGTGCAGATCATGATCGAGGGCGTCGTCTACGCCGTCCTCATGCGCCTCGCGGGCTCGTACGTCGTCGGTCAGGTCACGGGCTTCATCGGTGCCGACTCACCGCACGTCGCGGCGACGAGTGGTGCAGCCAGCGGCGCAGCCACTTCGCCCGAGAGCGTCGGCGCATTCACTGGCCTCATCATGTCGATGGGGGCCGGCTTCTACGAGGAGCTCGCGTTTCGCGTCATCCTCTTCGGCCTCGGCACGAAGGCGCTCTTGTGGATCCTCGCGCACGAGCGCGTTCACGTGGTCGAGGGGCAGACGGCGACCAAGCTCTCTTTTCGCGCGCTGCTTCTCGCCGCGGTGTGGGCCGTCGTGTGCGCGACCGTCTTCAGCGGCATCCACTACATCGGCGCGCTGGGCGATCCCTTCCACATCGGCTCGTTCGTCTTCCGCCTCGTGCTCGGCCTCGTGCTGACGCTCATCTTCGTCACGCGCGGCTTCGCGGCCGCCGTCTGGGCGCACGCGCTTTACGATGTATGGGTGCTCGTCCGAATTTTTTAGTGAGGTCGGCCTCGGATCAGACCGTGTCGTCGTCGTCGTCGCCGTCGCCACTTGAGAGCGCGACGCTGTAGGCGCGCCCCTCTTCGAGCAACTGCTTCCAGTCGTTGGGAAGGAACGCCTCGGTCGCGCGGCTCTGGGCCGCTGCGAGGCGCTCGGCCCGCCTGAGGATCGCGTCGCCGGCGTTCGGAGTGGGGCGCGTCCCGACGCCGGTGCCCGCGACCTCGAGCACGTGCACGCGACCACTGGGCTCGGCGGCGATGATTCGCGTGCCGTCGGGGGCAATGGCGGCGGCCGAGATCTCGCCGTCGCCGAAGAACCACGCGAGCAATTCGGCGCGCGCGGTGTCGACGAGCGCAATCCCGGTGTCCCCGCGCACGAGCAGCCGCGTTCCATCGGCGTTCGCCGATACGCGGGTGACGGAACCGAAGGGCAAGGGCAGGTGGGACGTCATCTTCGCGGACGCGACGTCGAAGACGCGCAGGCTCCGCGCCCGCACGACCGCGACTCGGTTTCCCGGCAGCTCGGTCAAAGTGGCGGTCGCGAGCGCGTCGTCGTCGTCCTCCGTCACCGTCCCGGTGCGCGTGCCGTCCACGAGATCGACGACCTCGATGTTCCCGGCGCCACCAAGCCCGACGAGCCGCGAACCGTCCGCGAGGAGCAACACCTGGACGTAGTCGCCGTCGGCAGCGGTCAGCGCGTGAAGAGCGCACTTGCGCGCGAGATCCCAGACGTGAACGGGTCGGGGCTGGTCCTCACCGAAGTAGCTCTGCGTGATGGCCAAGCGTCCATCGCGCGAGACCTGCACGAACGCGCTCTGCTTCGCGCGGCCCGCGAGGGGCGAGGGGGGCGTGTCTTCGAGCGCCCATGTCCAGACGCCGACGCCTAGCACACCGATCACAGCGCGCTCCCCGGCCAGCTCGAAGCCGGCCACCGAGCCGAATCGCTCCTTCTCCACGCCCTCGGCTGCTGCGTCAGCGTCGGCCTCTGTGCTTGCCTCGTCCGCGCTCTCTTCCTCGACATGGGTCCATGCATGATGCACGGTTCTCTGGCCCGTCCTCGCGTCCCATAGGGAGAGCTCGCCGTTCATGGTGGCCGTCATGAGCCGCGCGCCGTCGTTCGTCAGCCGCGCCCCCTCGAGGTAAGGCTCGCCGTGCGCGAGGGCGAGAAGGCGGTTGCCCGTCGCTAGATCCCAGAGCTGCGCCTCGCCGTCGGACCCCGACGTCGTCGCGAGCGGAAGCGCGCTGTGGATCCACACGTCGGCGCGTGCGGTGTGCCGTGGCGGCAACGGGCGCTCGAGCGCGAGCGCGAGATCCCACATGGCGACGCCACCGCCCGCGAGACCGGCAAAGAGGCGCGTCCCGTCGTCGCTCAGCGCGAGCGCCTTCACGTCCTCCTCCGCCGGGATCACGCTCCGCAGCGCGCCCGAGGAGTCCCATACGCGGATCGCCGAGTCGCTCGTTGCGATGAGGCCGCCCGGAAGCAGCACCATCGCCGTCGCCGACTGCGAAGCGAGCGGCAAGCGCCGCAGCTGCTTGCCCGTGGCGACTTCCCATTCGATGAGCGTGTGCTCCGCGCTGAAGAGCCGCGTGCCGTCAGCCGAGAACGCAAGCCCGTGCGGCGCGTCCGCGTGACCGACGTCGGTGTGGTTCTTGTTGCCGAGCGACATGCCGAACACGTCGCCGATGAAATTCTCTCGGAAGTCACAGAGCGTGTGCACGCGCTCGCCCGTCGTCAGGTTCCAGAGGTAGAGGACGTTGTTCTCCGAGGCCGTTGCGGCCCAGCGCCCGTCCGGCGACACGGCGAGCGAGAACACCCAGCGGGCGTGGCCTTCGAGCAGGTGTTGCTGCTTGCCGCTCTCCAGATCCCAGACGCGAACCGTGCCGTCCTTCGAGCACGAGACGACCTGCCCGAGCGGGGTGACGACGACGTCGCTCACGTAGTCGCCATGACCCGCGAGGACGACGGGAGCGTCGTTTGTCTCGACGTTCCAGATGCGGATCGTCGTGTCGTCGGATGCGAGCGCGACGCGGCGGCCGTCGCGCGCGAAGCTCGCGCAGTTGATCGGGCTGCCGACGTCGAGACGGTGACGCGGCTCACCTGCCGGGAGATCCCAGGCGATCGCGGAGCCGTCTTCGCTCGACGACACCAAGCAACTCCCGTCAGGAGACACGGCGAGCCCTTGCACGAGCTGCCCGTGCTCGGCGCGGCGAAAAAGGAGCGCGCTCTCGGCCTCCTCGAGCGTGGTGGCGAGGGGCCGCAGCCATGTCCCCCGCGCCCACGCACGCGCTTGCGCGACGAGCCCGACCGCGTGCGGATCGCGGGAGCGCGCGAGGCGCCCCATGATCACCTGGGGCAACACGCCGGTGTCGATCGCGAGCACGTCGCGCGAGAGCGACAGCGCGCGCTTGGACACGCCCTCGGGCAGCGCGGCGAGCACCGCGTCGATGCCGTGGGCTTCAAGCTTTCCGAGGATGTCGTCGAGGCTCGCGTGGTCCATCGCGCGAGGATAGCGGAGGAGCGGCGCTCGAAAACCTTCGCGACGATTCCCCCGGCCCGCGACGCGCCGGTCGCGGGGGCTCAGGCCACCGGCGCGGTCGGCGTGGTCGGCGTGGTCGGCGCGGTGGGATTGGTGCGCCCTATGCTGAGCGCCAGCGAGAACGCGACGACCATGCCGATCGAGGCCGCTACATAGGGTGAGCGCTCCCCAATCGCGCCGTAGACGAATCCGCCGAACGCGGGGCCAATGACGCGCGCGAGGCTTGCGAGCGACTGGTGCGCACCGAGCACGGACCCTTGCTCGTGCGCCTCCGCCCGCTTGCTCACGAACGCGGAGACGGTCGGCTGGGTGATGCCGTTGCCGACCGCGAGCAAGGCACTCGCGACGAAGAGGAGAGGTCGGCCGAACGAAGGCGACAGCGCGAGACCGGCGAATGCGATCGCCTGGATGGCGACGCCCGTCAGGATGAGCGGCGCCTCCGCATAGCGCCTCGACAGAGGACGGATCGCGCCGCCCTGAATGCCCGCCGCGACGACGCCAATCACGGCGAACAGGATCCCTGTCTCGATCTGGTCCATGCCGAACAGGTCTTTGTTGAAGTAGCGGAACGTCTGATCGAGGTTGGTGAAGCTGAGCACGATCAAGAAATTCACGAGCATCGCGCGTGCGAGCTTCGGATCCGACAAGACGCGACGAAAGGCCGCGGGATCGATCGGTGAGAGTCGGCGCTTCGTCTTGGATCGGCGGATTTCCTCCGGCAACGACTCGGGCAGTCCGAGGTAGACCCAGACGAAGTTCACGAGGCTCAAGCCTGCGGCAGCGAAGCACGCGACCGAGCCGGTGTGGCCGTTGATCTCGATTTTGGCGAGAATGCCGCCGACGCCCGGGCCGAGGATGAAGCCAAGGCCGAACGCCATGCCGATCATGCCCATCCCGCGCGCGCGATCTTCGGGCTTGGTGATGTCGGCGATGTACGCGCTCGCCGTGCCGAGGTTCGCGGTGGCGACGCCGCTGAAGAGGCGCGCAGCGAACAGCCACGCGATGTTGTGGCCGTAAGCGATGGCGAGCCCGAGCCCGGCCATCGAGAGAGCGCTCGCGAAGACCGACCACACGAGAACGGGCCGACGGCCCACGCGATCGGAGAGCCGCCCCCAGATGGGGACGAACACGAACTGCATCAGCGAGTAGAGCGCACCGAGGAGCGTGCCCACGAAGGCTGTCGTGTGGAAGTTGTCGCGCGCCTCTTCGGCGAGAAACGGGATGACGAGCCCGAACCCGAGGAGGTCCAGGAAGACGGTGAGAAAGATCGCGCCGAGCGATGGCTTTCGCATGGGGGTTGGCGAGGTTAGCGCAGCAACGTTGTTGCCGTTGGGTAGAGCTGCAACAATGGTTGAGATGCCTTCGCCCCATCGCCTGACTGGACGAAGGTCGCTCGCCGGGATAGCGGCCGTCCTCGCGACGCTCCTCGCCGCGAGCTGCAGTCTCGAAGCGGGCGGTATACTCGTGGACGCGGGTGGTCTCGACGCCACGACGGGTGACGTCGCGGTCACCGACGACGCGATCGCGCCACGCGAGGATGGCGGCCCCGGTGACGCCGAGCCCGATGTCCTCATCGACGCGGGCCCGTGCCCGCAGCCTGGTCTTCCGCTCTGCGACACCGCGGCTTCCGCGTGCGGCAGCGGCGAGAGCTGCTCTCCTCCCCTCGCGCCCGGGTGGTCGCTCGTCGTCCTGCATCGCGGCGCGCCGGCCGCGTGTCCGACGGCCTTCGTGCCGCGCGCGGGAAACGCCGTGGAGTTCAAGGAAGGGGCCCCCGCCTGCACGTGCTCGTGCACGAAGACCGGCGGCGTCTGTGGTACCGGCGCCGCGACGGTGACGTTCGGTCCTGCCGGCAGCACGTGCCCGTCGAACGCGGCGAGCTCGGCCATCGCGCCCGACAACGGGTGCGCCGACCTCGTTGGGGTGCAGCCCGGCACGGCGACCTTCGGCTTCAAGGTCGCTCGGCCGACGACGACTCCGCCCACGTGCAACGCCGCCAACGGCGGAACCGTCCCGCCCGCCGACGGTGGCGCCGTCCATCTGTGCGACGTCGCGGATGCCTCGGCGCTCTGCGCGCAGCATCGGTTCTGCGTTCCCGCCAGCACCGGCAAGGTCTGCATCTCGAAGAGCGGCACCGTCGCTTGCCCCGCGCCGTTCGTGCCAGCCGTGGTCGCGACCGACATCACGGGCGCCCGCAGCTGCGGTTGCAGCTGCAGCTCGATCGGCGGGTCGTGCGTCGGGACCGCGACGATCTACCCCAGCGGCGGCGGCAATTGTGGGAGCCCCGCGCCCGTCGAGGTTCCCTACGACGGGGGCTGCCTCGACGTCACAGGCGCCGCCAATCCGAACTACAAGTTCATCACCATCCCCGCCGACGCATCGGCGGGCGGATCGTGCACGCCCGTCGGCACGACGCAAAACACGGCCGCGCCGGTGAACCCGACGACCGTCTGCTGTACACCGTAAAGGCGCAGGCTCTACGCCGAGGGTGGGCGGCGGCGCGCGTGAACGAAGGCTTCCAGGTTCCCCTTCGGGCCCGCGATGACGCAGTCGGCCTCGCCGAGAATCTCGAAGCCGGCTTCGGCGACGCCCTCGACGGCCGCGGCGATCGCACGCGCACGCACCGCCACGTCCTTCACCACGCCCTTGCCTCGCGTCGCTTCTTCACGACCCACCTCGAACTGCGGCTTCACGAGCGCCACGAGCTCACCGCCGGCGCGCGTGCACAGCGCGATGGCGTCCATGAGCTGGTGCAGACCGATGAACGACGCATCGACGACCGTGAGATCGGCCTCGCCCTCGATCGCCTCGGGTGTGAGCGAGCGCGCGTTGGTGCGCTCCATCACGAGCACGCGCGGATCGATCCGGAGCTTGTGCGCCAGCTGACCGTAGCCGACGTCGACCGCGACGACGCGGCGCGCGCCCCGCTGGAGCAAACAGTCCGTGAACCCGCCCGTCGACGCGCCGAGGTCGAGGCACACGAGGCCAAGGACGTTCACGCCGAAGCCGTCGAGCGCACCCGCGAGCTTCACACCGCCGCGCGACACGTAGGGGTGATCCGCGCCCTTCACGCGCACGTCGGCGTCCTCGGGCACGAGCGTCCCCGCTTTGTCGGTGCGCGTCTCGCCGACGTAGACAGCGCCGGCGAGGATCATCGCCTGCGCTCGCGCGCGCGTGGGCGCGAGCTCGCGCGTGACGAGCAGCTGATCGATCCGGACCTTGGTGCGCGAGCTGACCATCGGCGTTGCGGAAGCTTACGGGATCGTCACGCCAGGGTGGATGGCGCGCGCGAAGATCGCGAGCGCATCGCCGACGCGCGGGCCAGGTCGCAGCACGCTCTCGTCGGATAGCGCGACGACATGCGCGGTCTTCACGGCGCGCAGGTGCTTCCACCCAGGTGAGTCCGTGCTGATGCGCTCTTTCCCGTGCGCCTCGGCAATCGCCGCGTTGAGCACGATGTCGGGATCGAGCGCCAGCACCGACTCGATGCCGAGCACCGGGTAGTGCCCGCCCTCCTTGATGACGTTCTCGCCGCCGGCGCGATCGACGAGCTCCGCCGGAAAGCTCCCGTTGCCTGCGACGACGATGGGCTCGAGACCGAACACGAGCAGCACGCGCGGTCGCTTCTCGCCCTTCACCGCGGCAGTGATCGCGGCCTCGCGGGCATGAAGCTTCGCGACCACGCTTTCAGCTTCGGTCACGTGGCCGGTGCGCTCGCCGAGCCCGGTGATCAAGAGATCGATCTGCGCGAGCGACTCCGTCTCCGGAAACCACGCGCGAGCGCCGTGCGTAGCGAGCTTGTCGGCAATCCCGGGGCCCGCGGGTCCTCGAGCGCCGACCACGAGATCCGGGCGGAGCGCGAGGATCGTCTCGAAGCTCGGATCGGTGTAGCCCCCGACCTGCGGCAGGCTGAGAATCTCGGGCGGGTAGTCGCAGTAACGCGAGCGCCCGACCATCACGTCACGCGCGCCAATCGCGACGAGCGTCTCTGTGGTCGACGGCGACAGCGACACGACGCGGTGGGCGATCGCCGCTGCGTCGTCGGTCTTGATCGCAACCTTGCCACGGCAGCCCGCGGCTCCCAGCACCGCCAGCCCGAGGATCGCGATCGACCTGCGCGCGCTGTTCGCGCAAATCGAGCGCACGCGAAGTGTCAGCGCGAGCGGCGGCGACGGCCCGCGAACGCGAGACCGAGCACGGCGACGACACCGAGGGTGCGCCACGGAACGGGCTTCGTCGGATCATGGCTGACGGAGCAGCCGCTGGTGGTCGTGGTGGTCGTCTTGTTGGCGCCAGCGCCGGGGGTGTCCGCAAAGCAGTAGCCCGTGTCATTCGCCGCGGTGCACTTGTAGCCGTCGGCGCAGGTCGAGGTCGCCGCCGCCGGATCGCAGGTGTCGGCGCAGACGAAGGTGTCGCCGCCCGACGACACGCAGTTCTTCGAGGAGCACTCGCTGTCCTTCGTGCACGTGTCGCCGAGCTCGCCCGGCGTCGGTGCGGCCGGTCCGCCGTCGGCCTTGGGGGTGCCCGCGTCGACCGGCTCGGGGGGAGCGGGCTGCGTCCACGACGGGACCGGATAGCCACCGAGCGGCGCGGCCGCCTTCACCGTGTTGACGATGAGGTCGTGGTAGACGTCGAGCCGCGTGTAGATGCCGAACTTGCAGACGGTTCCGTCCTGGCCACCGCGCGAGAGAACGCCGAGTGAGGCGGGCGCGCCATCGAGCCGGCTGTTGTGCTCGATCGCGCTCGAGCCCGAGTCGCCGCTGCACGTCGCGTCACCGGTGACGAACTCGTTCGCCGTGAGGCCGCTACCGGTGAGATCGCCACAGTCACGCTGGGCGTCGCCGGGGATGCACTCGATCGAGACGTCCTTCTTGATGCGGCGCGTGCCCGAGTCGTTCGCGCCGACGGCCGTGATGCCGTAGCCGATCGCGTCCTCGTAGAACGAGTACCGCTTGTGGTTCGTCATCGGGTACTGCACGACGGGGATGATCGGCGTCGCCAGATTCGCGGGGACGTTGCCCGTCAACGTGAGGAGCGCGATGTCGTTGCCGCAGACCCCCTTCGGCACCGGCGTGACGATGCCGCCGGTGGCCTTCACGGGGAACCAGTGCGTGGCCGTAGCAATGACGGTGTCGGTCGTGATCGACACGCTCCCGAGCTGCGACCCGAACTGCGAGGTCGCGCAATCGATCGTCTCCGGCGATTGCATGACGCAGTGGCGCGCGGTCACGATCAAGTTCGGTGCGATGAGAGCGCCCGAGCACGTGTAGTTGCAGAAGGTCTGGCCGCCCGAGGTCTGGCGGTTGATGCACAGACCGACGGTGTAGCTGTCGGCCGTGTCGACAGCACCGCCTTGGATGGCTTGCGACGTCGTGCCGGCCGGCTCGGGCGCGTTCGAGCTGCAACCGACGGCCGGGGCGCCGAGTACAAACGCGAGAAGACCTGCAACGCCAACGCCAATGCCGTTCGGGTACGTTCTCGTCATTCGGGTTCACCAATCCTAGCTGGGGGGAACGCAGCCGCAAGCCACCGTTTTCTTGGCCCGATCGCCGGGCACATGGCTACCTCGCGTTCATGGGAGGCGTCATGAACCGATCGCATTGGATTCTGGTTACGGCCATCAGCGTCGTGACCTTGGGAGCAAGCAGCACCGCGTACGCGCAGGACACGGGCGGAACCGCCGGCGTCGGAGGGTCGGCAGGCGCGACCACGACCACGACGACGACCCCCGCCCCTGCAGCCACCGCGACGACGACCACGGCCACGAGCACGCCGTCGAGGGCCGAGCACGTGGACCACGACCGCTCCGACCGCTCCGACCGCGTCGAGCATGTCGAGCACGTGCGGCACGACGACGACGATCCCGATCACGAGGGGGTCGTCGGTCACTTCGGCGTCGGCTACCTCGGCGTCTCGCAGCTTCCGATCGCCGCGGGTCTCCCCGGCGGTGCGGGCGGCACCGTGACGCGCGACAACGTCACCGCGCCGGTGATCGGCGTTCGCTACTGGCTCAATCGCGGTCTCGGTCTCGATCTCGGCGTCGGCTTCGGCATCACGAGCGGCTCGACGCAGACCGTCACGGGTGGCGTCGATCGCAGCACCGACAGCCCGAGCCGCCTCGGCTTCGCCTTCCACGGCGGCGTGCCGCTCGCCTTCGCGCACGGCAAGCACTACTCGTTCACCGTCATCCCCGAGGCGACCGTCGGCTTCACGAACGGCACCATCAAGGTCACGAATTCTCCCGATGTCGATTTGAGCGGGTTCCGCCTCGATCTCGGCGGCCGCGTCGGCGCCGAGATCTACTTCGGGTTCATCGGGATTCCGCAGCTCTCGCTGCAGGGCTCGGTCGGCGTGTTCGTACGCCGTGAGGCTTGGAAGGCCAAGCAGGGCGACAACAGCGCGTCCGTCGGCGAGACGACGTTTGCGACGAGCGTTCAGAGCGATCCCTGGGCACTATTCGTCAACAACATCTCCGCGTTCTATTATTTCTGATCATGTCCCCTCATCGCGCACTCGCTTGCCTTGCTGCTGCTTCGGCGCTCGTCGGGCTCCTCGCGTGCTCGAGCGGGCCGGGCACGAAGTTCATCTCGTCGACGAGCTCGCCGCACGAGCGAAGTGACGAGACGAGCGACTCGCCGCAGAGCGATCAGATCGACGATCCCCCGGCGGCGCGCGAGGGCGCGCAGTGCCTCCCCTGCACGACGGCGTACAAGTGCTCGGGCACCTTCGGCGACGTCTCGCAAGACGCGCAGATCTTCACGTTGAAGCGCAGCGACTGCGCGGCGACCGACTCACGCAAGAGCGACAACGTGATCACCTTCGCGTGTGGTGGCACCGTCGCGATCCCGGGGCGCACGGTCATCGGCACATGGAAGGACGTCGGCGCCGGCGTCCTTCAGATCTGCTTCGGCGTTCTCGGGCGTGATCAGTGTCTCTCGTGCTCGCCCGCGGCCGCGCAAGGCGACCAGACCGGCGGCAGCTCACGCGACGCGGGCTCGCGCGACTCGGCTCGTTCCGACTGATGCGCCTCGCACGTCTTCGACTTGCGGCTGGAGGCCCGGGCCCCGCGCGCGACGTGTTCGCGGTGCTCGACTCCACCGCCGAGGCGAGGGTCCTCTCGGCCGCGCCATGGGCAGGCGGCACGGAGACCGGCGAGCGCGTCGCGTGGAGTGAAGCGTCGCTGCTCGCGCCGGTGACACCGCCCAAGATCCTGTGCGTCGGTCGCAATTACGCCGCGCACGCAAAAGAGCTCGGCCACGAAGTCCCGAAAGAGCCGCTTCTCTTTCTCAAGCCGTCGTCGGCGCTCCTCGCGCCCAACGGTTCGATCCGCCTCCCGAACGAGAGCACGCGCGTCGAGCACGAGGCCGAGCTCGGCGTCGTCATCAAGACGCTTTGCAGGAACGTCGCCGCAAGCGACGCGCTCTCGCACGTGCTCGGCTACACCTGCGTCGGCGATATCACGGCGCGGGATCTCCAGAAGTCCGACGGCCAATGGTCGCGCGCCAAAGGCTTCGACACGTTCTGCCCCGTGGGGCCGTGGATCGAGACGGATCTCGATCCACGATCGTTGCGCGTCACGTGCCGAGTGAACGGCACGATTAAGCAAGACGGCAACACGTCGCAGATGATGTTCCCGGTCGCCGATCTCATCGCCTACGCGAGCCGCATGATGACGCTCGAGCCCGGCGATCTCCTGGTCACCGGCACCCCCGAGGGCGTGGGCCCGCTCGCCGAGGGCGATCGTCTCGAGATCGAGATCGAAGGCGTCGGAACGCTCGCGTGCGGCGTCGCGCGCTGACGCTCGGAGTCGCGACCGCATCTGCGATCGCGCTGGTGACTGCCGTGGTCGTCTACGTGGGGCACGGCTCGAGCGACGTGGCGTCGTGCGGTCCCGGGTTCGTTGCGCGCGGTGCACGCTGCCTCGTTCCGGAAGCTACGTGCCCGCCCGTGCTCGCGTTCGGACCTCGCGGGTGCGACGCGCCGAGCGCGCGCGTACGCGTCGAGGCTACGAAGATGACCCTCGGCCCTTCCGACTGGGAAGCCGAAGGCCGCGTCACGCCCCGTACCGTGCATGTCGATGCATTTTACATGGATGTGCTCGAGGTCACGGTCGCCCAGCTCGCCGATCACGCGGTGCCCGATGGTGCGCGTGCTGCCGCCGCCGTCACGCGTGACGAAGCCGCCACCTTTTGCGCCGCGCACCGCGGACGGCTTCCGACCGATGACGAGTGGCTCGCAGCCGCCGCCGGTGCCGCCGGACGCCGTTACCCATGGGGCGACACCGGGGCAGTGTGCCGCCGCGCCGCATGGGGTCTCGCGACCGGACCCTGCGCGCGAGGTGCCACCGGCCCCGACACGGTCGGCTCGCATCCGGATGGCGCGTCGGCGGAAGGGATCCACGATCTCGCGGGAAATGTGGCGGAGTGGGTAACAACGCCGCCCGGCGCGCGTACGACGTCCGGTGTGGTGCGCGGTGGATCGTGGAAGACCGAGCTCGCGACCGGGCTTCGGACCTGGCAGCGGATGGAGATCGACGTGACGGCCCGTGACCCTTCCGTGGGCTTTCGTTGCGCGTACGATACGCCCGACTGATTCAACGTCTCGGAGGGAGGAAGATCTCGTATGGGCGATTTGATCGATGGCGAGTCCGTCGAGATGTCGGGCTCGGCCGCGACGCCGTACGTGCTGAAGAACGTCGGGGGCGTGTACTCGTGCTCGTGTCCTGCCTGGCGCAACCAGGGCGGCGGTATCGATCGCCGTACGTGCAAGCACCTCAAGAAGCTCCGCGGTGAGGCCGCCGAGCTCGAGCGCATCGGCGGGGCGACACCGATCGCTCCGCGCCGTGCATCGAGCGGCGGCGTGGCCGGCGCCGATGGTGGCGCCGCGCTCGCACAAGCGCTGACGTCGGGCGGCGCCGAAGCCTCGGCGAAGAACGTTCCGCCGATCTTGCTCGCCCACAAATGGGAAAACGACATCGATCTCGTCGGCTGGTGGATCAGCGAGAAGCTCGATGGCGTGCGCGCTTACTGGGACGGCAAGGCGTTCGTGTCGCGACTCGGCAACGTGTACTATGCACCCGACTGGTTCACCGACGGCCTGCCCGACACGCCGCTCGACGGCGAGCTCTGGGGCGGGCGAAAGCAGTTCCAGAAGACCGTGAGCATCGTGCGCCGCCAGGATCGCAGCGTGCACTGGAAGGACATCAAGTACGTCGTCTTCGACGCGCCCGCGCTCGAGGTGCACTTCGAAGATCGCTTGAAGTTCCTCGCCGACCACTTCGCCGAAGCCGAAGGCAAGAAGCGCTGTGCGTACGCCGAAGCGCACCCGCACATGCCGTGCACGGGGCTCGAGCATTTGCGCGAAGAGCTCGCGCGCGTCGAAGGTCTCGGCGGCGAAGGGCTCATGCTCCGCAAGCCGGGCTCGCGCTACGAGGTCGGTCGCTCGTCGACGCTCCTCAAGGTGAAGACGTTCCACGACGCCGAGGCGCGCGTTCTTGGTCACCAGGCGGGTGCGGGTCGACACAAAGGTCGTCTCGGCGCGCTCCTCGTCGAGACACCCGAGGGGACGCGCTTTTCCGTCGGCACCGGCTTCTCCGACGCCGAACGCGATCAACCGCCGGCGCTCGGCAGCATAATCACCTACCGATTTCAGGAGCTTTCGAACGGCGGCGTTCCTCGCTTCCCTTCTTACGTCGGGATCCGCGACGATTACGCCTGGCCGGCGGCGGGCGCAGTGCCTGCGATCGCGCGTCCCGTTCCGACACCCAAGGCCCCGACGCCGATGGCAACACCGACGGCAACATCACAGTCCGCACAGTCCGCACGATCAGCACCATCAGCAGTTGCCGCGGCGAGCGCCGGGGCTGAGGAGACAGAGACCATGGCGAAGCGTCGATTCGAGTTCGTAGAAGGTGGTTCGAGCAAATTCTGGGAAGTGTCGGTCGACGGCTCGTCGTTCACCGTCACCTTCGGTCGCATCGGCACCGCCGGGCAGTCGAAGACGAAGGACTGCGACGACGAAGGCGACGCGGAGGCCGAGGCCAACAAGCTGATCGCCGAGAAGACGAAGAAGGGTTACGCCGAGGTCGGCGGCGGTGGCGCGGCCAAGCCCGCAGCGAAGCCTGCAGCGAAGCCGGCTGCCAAGCCCGCGAAGAAGGCCGCGAAGAAGCCGGCTGACGATGATGACGACGAGGAAGAGAAGGAGGAGGACGAAGACGACGAGGACGACGAAGACGACGAAGACGACGAGGACGACGAAGACGACGAGGACGACGAGGACGACGAGGACGACGAGGACGACGAGGACGACGAGGGCGACGAGGACGACGAGGACGACGAGGACGACGAGGACGCGCCGAAGGCCAAGGCCAAGCCCGCCAAGGCGGCGGCGAAGCCGGCACCAGCAGCCAAGACCGCTGCGAAGCCCGCCCCGAAGGCTGCTCCGAAAGCCGCACCGAAGGCCGCCCCCGCCGCGAGCGCAGGTGGCGCGCGCTACTTCGAGTTCGTCGAAGGGAGCTCCAGCAAGTTCTGGGAGATCACGAACGCCGGTGACAGCTACACGGTCCGGTACGGACGAATTGGTACGGACGGCCAGTCGAAGACGAAGTCGTTCGACGACGAGGCAGCCTGCAGCAAAGAAGCGGACAAGTTGATCGCCGAGAAGACCGGCAAGGGCTACGAAGAAAAAACGTCCTAGTCGCAGCGGTCCCGGCAGGTACGCTCGTCGATCCCATGACGTGCGCGGTTCTTTGCATCGGGACGGAGCTCACTCGCGGTGAGTTGGTGAACACCAACGCTCCCTGGCTCGCCGCGAGCCTCACCGACCTCGGTTTCGAGGTCGTGGAGGACGTCGTCATCGACGACGACAAGAAACGCATCGTTGCGACGCTCGAGCGCCTGTCGAAGACGGTGCGCTTGATCGTCTGCACCGGCGGCCTCGGGCCGACCACGGACGATCTCACCACGGAGTCGGTCGCCGCCGCGCTTGGCCTGCCGCTCGTGCGCGACGAGCAGTCGGTCGACCATATTCGCCGCCGCTTCGAGCGCCTCGGCCGCACGATGGGCGAATCGAACTTGAAACAGGCGGATTTCCCCGAAGGCGCCGAGATCCTCACCAATCCATTTGGCACTGCGCCCGGCTTCTCGGTCGCGATCGGCGACGCCAGGGCGTTCTTCATGCCCGGCGTTCCGCGCGAGATGAAGCACATGTTCGACGAGCAGATCGTCAACAAGATCCGCGCGCTCGCGCCGAACGACAGCTACCAGATCCGCATCCGCACCTACGGCCTCCCGGAGAGCATCGTCGGTGAGCGCCTGGCGGGCGTCGAAGCGGCGTACCGCGGCGTGACCGTCGGCTACCGCGCGCATTTTCCCGAGATCGAAGTCAAGGTCCTCGCCCGCGCCAAGACCCAGGCCGATGCGCGCGATCTCTGCGAGCGCGCGACCATCGAAGTGAAGGGTCGCCTCGCCGAGGTCGTTTACGGCGAAGCCGACGATACCTTCGCGGGCGTGGTCGGCCGCTGCCTTCGCGGCAAGGGCTACACACTCGCGATCGCGGAGTCGTGCACAGGCGGCCTCGTCGGGCACATGATCACGCGCGAGCCCGGTGCGAGCGACTTCTTGCTCGTCGACGCCGTCACCTACGCCAACAGCGCCAAGACGCGGCTCCTCGGCATCGACGAGGACGTCATTCGCGGCCACGGCGCCGTCAGCTCCGAGGTCGCGGCCGCGATGGCCGAGGGCGTGAAGCACGTCTCCGGCGCCGACGTCGCGCTCTCGCTCACCGGTGTTGCGGGTCCTGGCGGCGGTACGCCCGAGAAGCCTGTCGGTACCGTGTTCATCGCCGTGTGTGGACCGGGCGGCATCCTCGTGAAGGAGCGCCACTTCAACGGCGACCGTCACCAGATCCAGACGCTCGCGGCCTACGCAGGCCTGCACATGGTGCGCGAAGCCTGCGGGTGATCGCTCCGAACGAGCGGGATCCCCAACCGCGCGCTACTTGATTGTGGCAGCTATCTCCGCCGCCCACTTTTTCGCGAGCGCGCAGTCACCGGCCGCCGCCCACACACCGCTCGCCGCCGTGCGCACGGGCCCCGCGATGAACAGCAGCGTCTTACCCTTGCGCATCAACGCAAGCGGCCCGAGCTCGCGGCGCGTGATGCACGCGAACGGCGCCGCGCCCGTTTCTTTTGCGGCAGGTCCCACCTTGGCTTCGAGCGCGGCGAGGACGATGGGGTAAGCGCGCTCGGCCCACAGCGCGTCGTTCACTTGCGTGCCGGCGTCGTACTCGAGTCGCCACGCGAGCGCGTACTTGTCGCCGTTCTTCGCGAGGACGGCGCGGTCGCCGCCCCAGTGCGAGGCCGCCGTGGCCGCAGGGATGGGATCGAGCCATTCGCCGTAGGAGAGGCGCGTGCCGAGCTCGCCGTAGGTGTCCGAGTCGGCGACGGTCCAGCCGGCGCCGAGCGCGACGATCGTCGGCGTGGGGACCACGACGGCGGCTTCGTGCGTGTCGTACTTGTCGACATGGAGCACTTGCTCGGTCGTCGTCGGCGGGTTGCGCCAGACCGAGTCGACCTCCTTCCAGCCGCCGCGTTTACGAAGCGCGTGGATGAAGATGGTTCCATCGATGTACGGCGAGACGAGTGACGCGCGCATCGCGTGCGGGGCGCTCGCGCCGGGGCCGGAGCTCACGCTCGCCATCACCTGCTGGGTGAAGACATCCTCCGGCACGTCGAGCGCAGTGCCGCCCGAGCCTTGGACCATGACGTCGATCATCGCGCTCGTGGCGTCGCCCTCGGCGAGCGCGGCGCCGGCGCTCGCTTTGTCGCCCTGGCCCGGCTTGTATTTGCTGCGCGGGCCGAGGTCGTAGTGCTGGTCTTGAAGCGCGTGCACGAGCTCGTGCGCGAGCGTGGCCGTCGCGTTCTCTTCGTCGAGGTCCGCGGCCATGTACATCGAGCCGTCGCCGGGCTCGTAGAACCCCGCGAGCTGCGCTTCGAGAAGCGCGAACGTCTCGGCCTCGTAGTCGAACTTCGGCGGAACGAACCCGAGCAGCTGCAGCACGAGCCCCTCGTTGCGGATGGCCTCGTTCGGAATCTCTTTGGCGACGTGGTCCTTCACGCGCGCAATGAGATCGACGCGCGAAAGCACCTTTCCTGGCACCGCGCGCTTGGTCTCGAGCCCACGTGCCGTGCTCACACGGCGAAGCATGCGGGCGATGCGTCGTGTCTCGCGGTCGGTCTCGTCGGGCGAGACGCTCGAGCTCGAGCCGCTGCTCGGAAGACCTGTGCCTCCACCGTCGGGCAGGTGCGCCGCCGCCTCTGATGCGGGAACGGGGGGCGGAGGCTTGGCGCTGCTGCACGCGACGACCATCGCGGCGACGACCGGAGCAAGCGGCGCGCTGAAGAAACGCCCGTGCCTCATGCCGCCCCCTGCGCGGCCTGGTTGGCCAGCGTGCGGAGCGATGTGATGGCCGCCGCGTAGTCGGGCTTCGTGAAGATCGCGTTGCCAGCGACGAACACACGCGCACCGGCGGCCGCTGCCCGCGCGATCGTCGCGTCGGAGATGCCGCCGTCGATCTGAAGATCGATGTCTTTGCCCGTCGCGTCGATCATGGAGCGAATCGCCTTCACCTTCGGCAGCACCGCCTCGCAGAACGACTGACCGCCGAAGCCAGGGTTCACGCTCATGACGAGCACGAGATCGCACTGTTCGATGACGTAGCGAAGCGTGTCCTCGTGGGTCGACGGGTTGAGCACCACCCCGGCGCGAAGCCCGAGCTGCTTGATCTGGCTCAGCGTGCGGCTCAAGTGAACACACGTCTCGACGTGGACCGTGAGGCCATCGCAGCCGGCCTCGGCGAAGGCTTCGAGGTACCGCTCGGGCTCGAGGATCATCAGGTGCGTGTCGAGGCGCAGCTTGGTGGCCTTGCGGATGGCCTTGATGACGGGTGGCCCGAGCGTCAGGTTGGGCACGAACCTGCCGTCCATCACGTCGACGTGGATCCAATCGGCGCCTGCGCGCTCGACGAGCGCGATCTCGTCAGCGAGCCTGCCGAAGTCGGCGCTGAGGATCGACGGGGCGATCGTGCAGAGGCTGTTTCCGCGCGCATCCATGGTAAGACCAATCTAGTCCACGAGAGCGAGCCCATGCAGACCCGTCGCATCACGAAGCGCGATTTCGATCACATCGTCGAGGTGATCGATCGATGGTGGGGTGGCCCCATCAGCACCTTCGCGCACCCGATCTTCTTCTACGAGCTCGGCGACCGCGCGCTCATCGTCGAAGAAAAAGAGACGATGATCGGCTTTTTGTTGGGGTTCGTCGCGCACGAGCCGGCGAAGACCGGTTACGTCCACCTCGTCGGCATCCACCCCGAGTACCGCCGTCGCGGCGTCGGCCGACTGCTCTACGAGAACTTCACACGCGAGTGCAGCGAAGCTGGTTGCGCGCGCATGAAGGCCATCACCACGCTCGGCAACGAGGGCTCGCTGCGCTTCCACACCGCGATGGGCTGGGACACGCTGCAGATCGAGGACTACGCCGGCCGCGATCGCAAACGCATCGTCTTCACGAAGGACCTCTCGAGCGGCTCAGCCTGAGCAGCTCGGACCGTGTCCGCGCTTTGGCGTGCGTCGCTCGTGCGTGCTAACGCGCTCTATGTCTCGAGCTCTGAACCGATCCAGCCACGTCGTGTGGAGCGCCATCGCGCTCGGGCTCGTGGCGTGCGCGACCGCGACCAGCACCGGCGACGGTGACGACGCGGCCGTTGTTCCGACTTCCGAAGCGGGCATCGACACGGGTCCTATCGTGAGCGACGCGCAGCCACTCATCCCCGAGGACACCGGTGTCCCCGACGACACGGGCACCGACGCGACCGACGGCGCGAGCGAGGCGAGCAGCACCGACGGCGCGAGCGAGGCGAGCAGCGCCGACGCGTCGGTCGACATGAACGTGCCCGATACCTTCGACGCCGGCGTCTGTGTGACCGCGCCGCCGAGCAACATTTGTGGTGTCGATCCGCAGTGCGGTTGCGGCGCGGGCACCTGCGACATCGATCGCACCGTGACGACGGGGGCGACCGTCTGCACGAGCGCGGGCAGCACGCCGCGCGGTCGCGCGTGCACGGTGAGCTCGCAGTGCACGAAGGGCGACACGTGCGAGTCGGGCGCGTGCCGTCCGTTCTGCACGACGGTCGGCGCTGCTTGCAACAAGCCTGGCACGAGCAAATGCGTGCAGTCGGGCCTCGGCGGCGTCTCGGTTCCGAACTTCAAGGTGTGCGAGATCGCCTGCGCGCTCGAGGACTCGAGCGCGTGTGGCGGCGCCGGCGTGGGCTGCGTCTTCGACGACGCGAGCGGCGCCACCGATTGCGCAGCGGTCGGCACCTCCAACACATGCACGGCGACGGCGACCGACTGCGCGCCGGGCAACGTCTGCGTCAACAGTGGCAGCGGCGCGTCGTACGGATGCTTCCGCTGGTGCCGCGTCGGCGGACCGTCGGCCGACTGCGCGGGGACAGGCGGCACGTGCGCCGGCTTCAGCACGCCCGTGCTCGTGAACGGTCGACAGTACGGAGCGTGCTTGTAGCCCCTGGCGGGAAGGCGTAAATCGAAGCCATCATGGCCATCCCGAACACGACCCCGAACCGCACTGGCCCGACCGATCTTCCGGTCACTGTGATGCAGCTGCGTGAGATTGGCCTGTTCGGCGCGCTCTCCGACGACGTGCTGAACCACCTCGCGACGACGTTGAAGACGATGCGCGTGCAGGCCGGCGAGTCGATTTTCCGCGAAGGCGACGCCGCGCGCGAGATGTACGTCGTGCTCGACGGCGAGATCGAGATCCTCAAGAAGAGCCGGCGCGGTCGCGACATGCGCGTCGCCATTCTCGGCCCGAACGACGGCTTCGGTGAGATGTCGCTGATCGACGTGCAGCCGCGTTCGGCCACTGTCCGCGTCCTCGCCCCCACGCGCCTCCTCCGCATGACGAGCGAGGACCTCGACGCGCTCTACCGCCACGACCTCAAGTCGTATGCGCTCATCACGCTGAACATTGCGCGCGATCTCTCGCGCCGGCTCCGCGTGACCGACAGCATCCTCGCCGACTTCACCGCGAACGTGCTCGACGAGTACGTTGGCGGCGGCACCAAAGGCTGATCAGCCGCCGTCGGCGTCCGCTGCGTCGCCTGCGTCGGAGGCGTCACGGCCCGCGTCGCCGGCATCGCCAGCGTCGGGGTTGACCACCGCCGCGCCGTCGAAGGAAGCGTCCGAGGGGGGCGCCGGCGTGGCCGCGTCGATATCGTCGGCGCCCGTTCCACCGCGTCCACCGTCCGACGACCCCAATGCGCCCGCGTCACCGACGTCGTCACCCGGAGGGATCGGCTGCGGATTGAGGCTGCACGCACCCGCAAGGGCGACCGAGATCACCGAAGTGAGCACGAGAGCAAGGCGAACGGGGGGCATCATGATTCTCAGCCGCCGTCCGCTGCGTCGGCGATCGCATCGGCCGCATCGCTCGCGTCCCCCGCGTCTCCGGCGTCGGTGTTGGGCGTTGCGCCCACGTCGCTGGTGCTCGCATCCGAGCCGCCGCCCGCGCCATCGGCGAACGACGCGTCGGCCGTGTTGCCCTTGTCGTTCGGATCGGTGCCCTCCCCAGGGCCGAACGCCGCGTCGGGCTCGGCGCCCGGCGGGATCGGCTGCGGGTTCAAGCTGCACGCGCCGCTCGCCGAACCGACCGCGGCCAGCGCGAGAAGCGCGGCGAGGACAAGACGAGCACGGTGGGGGCGGCGAATGGCGGACATGGAACTTCGAAGGGTAGAAGCATCGACGATGCCATGACCGCGAGGGGGGGAAATCGCGACAATTGTGCCGATCGCCCGGGGCATGGACGAATTTACCAGTGACATCGGCGACCCAGTGGCCCAGTCTGGCACAGTGACGACGGCGGCAAGCGTTCAGGATGTCGTGAAGCGGATCCGCGACGGGCGCGAACGCCGCACCGTCATCGATCGCGTGTCGTTCGACGTCGACCGCGGCGAGATCGTCATCCTTCGCGGACCGAGCGGAAGCGGCAAAACGACGTTGCTCGCCCTCGTCGGCGCGATGCTCTCACCGACGAGCGGCGAAGTGCACCTCGACGGCGAACCGACCTCGCGCCTCCGCGACGCGCACCGCGCCGCCGTCCGTCGCAAAAAGGTCGGCTTCGTGTTTCAAGACGTTCAGCTCGTCGACACGATGACCGCTCGCGACAACGTGCTGCTCCCGTGCGTGCCCGAGGGCTACGGCAAGACGGAAGAAGCGCGCGCCGACGAGCTCCTCGCGCGTTTCGGCGTGTCGGCGCTCGCGCACTCGCGAGCGCGCGGTCTCTCGGGCGGCGAGCGCCAACGCGTGGCCCTTGCTCGCGCGCTCGTGCGCGATCCCCCGCTGCTGTTGCTCGATGAGCCCACCGCGCACCTCGATGATGCCCGTGCGCGCGATCTCGTGCGCGATCTCGGTGCGCTCGTCAAAGAGGGGCGCGCCTTGGTCATCGCCACCCACGACGCGCGCCTCACCGAGATGGCGGGGGCGCGCGTGCTCGAGCTCTTCGAGGGCAAGCTCGAGCGCGGGGAAGCGGAGGCGGGCGCGGGCTCGGGCGCGGGCGCGGGCGCGGGCTCGGGCGAAGAGACGGAGTAAGCTAGGTAGGCGTGAATGTTCTCGAGCCCTGGGTGCTCCTGCGTCTCGTCGCGGGTCTCGTCGCTGCCGCACTGTTCGTGCGCGCGGCGTTCACTTCGTGGAAGGTGCTTCGCCACTTCGATTTGCGCGTCGCAACCGAAGGGCAGCTTGCGCTCGAGAAGCAGGTCGAGCTCTCGTCGACGTTCATTCGCGTCGCGACGCTCGTGCAGGTCGGCTCGCTCGTGCTCACGTGCCTTGCCGCCGACCGTCTGAGCCACGGCATCCGCGGCGCGATGTGCGCTTACGGGGTGTTCCACGCGTCGGACTGGGGCTTTCGCGCGCTCGCTCTCACGAGCTTCGTCGCGTTGATGGGCGGCATCCTCGCCGAGCTCCACGCGTGCGATGCGCACTTGCCGCGCCTCGATCTCGCGCGCGCGCTCTCCTGGGGCACGCTCGTGATGGCGCCTCTTGCGATCGTCGACCTCGGGCTCACCACGACCTTCTTCCTCGATCTCGATCTGTCGGTCGTCGCCTCCTGCTGCTCGGTCCAGCTCGACGCCGTCGCTTCGGGCAATGGCGGTTACGCGAGCGGCCCGCGCGCGCTCACGACCGTGCTGGCGCCGCTGGCAGCGGTGGTCGCGATCGGTGTCGCGTTGCTCGCCGCGCGCAAGCCGCGCGCACCGATGGTCGCGCTCGCGGGCGCGCTCGCCGTCCTCACGTTCCCGCTGGCCATCGCAGCGGTCGTCCTCGAGGTCGCGCCGCACGCCTTCGAAATCCCACAGCACGTGTGCCCGTTTTGTCTTTTGAAGGGCGACGTACTGGGCCTTGGCTACCCGCTCTTCGGTTCGATCTTCCTCGCGCTCGTGTGGGGCGTCGGCGCCGCGGCGAGCGCCCTCCTC
>CAXSGV010000035.1:18988-23228 GCA_964236615.1 uncultured Polyangiaceae bacterium | reverse complement strand
CCTTCGCGTCGTCCGCGTCGGCCGCGTCGTCCGCGTCGTCCGCGTCGTCCGCGTCGTCCGCGTCGTCCGCGTTGTCCGCGTCGTCCGCGTCGTCCGCGTGGTCCGCGTCCAGCGCGTGGTCCGCGTGGTCCGCCTCGTCCGCGGCCGCTGATCCTGCCGCGCAGGCAACGCCCCCCATGCTCCGTTGACGCGAACCCCTACGCGCCGCCCGTCACCTCAAGGCCCCGCCCCCGCCTCGCCACACGCGCCGCACTCGCAAGCGCGCGCGCGCTGCGGAGCGACGCATGCGTTGGGCGTGGGGGGTGCGGCTGCGGCGGGCTCGTCGCCCTCTTCATTCTTTTCGTCCTGTTCCTCCCGATCTCGCAGTACCTCGCGCCCACCGAGCGCGGTCGCGCCGCGTTTCGCAGCCGATAGGGAGCCCCAAACGGGCGGCGTGCTCGGGAAGCGCGCCACGCAACGAGGCGAGCCGAGCCCCCAGGGTCGCCGGCTCGAGCGGTCGACGTCGACGTCGTCGTCCTCGTTGACGGCGACGACGACGTGGACTTGGACGTTCACCACATTGACGCTGAGCCCCTCTGAGCCCCTCTTTGTCGGCATGGCGACCAGGCGACCAGTCAATCCCCCGCCTCGAAGCCCTGGTCGTCTAGCGGGCGCAACGAAAGCCTACGAGGTGGCTCCGCGTCGGTGCCGCACGCTCGCCCTCGCCGACAGCGCCGACGAGCGCATCCTCGACCCACTCGCCGTTCTCGGAATGCACATGCGCTTGCCCTGCGTCGGCGACGTGAACGCCTCGGTGCCACTCTTCTTGCGTCGGCAGACGTGCGTCGCGCGTTGCGCAGAAGACGCGCGCGGCCTCGCGCTCGACGCAGTTCATCGGCCGCTTGCCGCGCTCCTCGGGATCACGTGCGTTGCACAGCGGATCGAGCGACCGCTTCTCGCGCGACGTCATGCCACCCCACGCATTCGTGGGCTCCGAGCGCGGACAAAGCCCGCTCGCCACGCACGCTACGAAGTCTTCGGTCGCGACCTCGTGCTCATCGATGCAGAATGCATTGACCCCGACGCTGGGCTCGACGAGCACCATCCCGGCCGGGCACTTCGTCTCCGTCTCGCGCGCGTGGGCGACGGCGGCGACGACGTTCGCGTTCGTGAGCGGAACAGCGCCCGCCACCTTCACGGGAGATTCCGCGCTGGCGATGTGGGCCGCGATCGGAAGAGCGCGCGGAGCCACCACCCCGAGCAGCCCGCCGATGCCGAGCAACGTGAGACCGAGCGCGAGACGACGGCGCTCTTCGGGGCGCCGCGGCGGCCGCGGCGCTCGTCGTCGGCGCGGGGGCGCAACGGTCTCGCGCGGCATGGTGAAGGAGAGATGAGTGACGACGTTGCGCGGCTTCTCTTGCGGGACGAGCGGCGGCGGCGCGATCGAGGCAACGACCTCATGCCGCACGGTGCGCGGCGTGACACCGAGAGCTACCTCAAGCGCGCTCCAGAAGTCCCCAGCGGACAAGTAGCGATCGAGCGGCTCGACGGCGAGCGCGGTGGCGAACACCTCTTCGACCGCGTCGGAGAGGATGACGCCGTACGTACGTGGCGTCGGCCTGCGCTTTCGCGACGTCGCGTTGCGACCGAGCTGCGCGACGGTCTCGCCTCGCAAGGGCGGCTTACCCGTAATGAGCTCGACCAAGATGAGCGCGATGGCGAACACGTCCGTCCACGGACCGGTGGGCCCGTACGTACGCGAGAACTGCTCCGGCGCGCCGTAGCGCGGCGTGAACATCGAGGTCTCGACGTTGGTCAAACCCTGAAGGCTGTCGATGCTCTTCCGCGCGTTCGAGAGGACCTTCGCGATTCCGAAGTCGAGAATCTTCACGACGCACTCGTCGCTGCGCGGCGCGCCGAGAACGAAGAGGTTCGCCGGCTTCATGTCGAGGTGCGCGATGTTTCGACCGTGCGCGTAATCGAGTGCCTCGACGACGGGCTCGAGCAGCTTCATGGCGGCAGCGATGGACCGCGGCGCAGCGTTGCGCTCTTTGCACAGCACGTCTTCGAGCGTTTCGCCGTCGAGCCACTCGAGCACGAGGTACGGCACCCACTCGCCGCTGCTGGTCTCGAGCGTTGACGTGTCGCGCGCCTGGCAGACCGCGGTCGTGTGCTCCGAGAGCTCCGCCAAGAGGGCGCCCTCGAGAAAAAAGCCCTCGAGGAGGCGCTCCCGCTCACGCTGTGAAAGCGACGTGTTGCCCTTGAAGGCCTTGATCGCGACCGGGCGTTTCCAAACGAGATGCATTGCCCGGTACACGACCGAGAAGCCGCCCTGGCCGATGACCTCTTCGACCGCATACCGGTCGGCGACGGTTGTGCCGACGAGCTGGAAGGGATCCGTGTGCGCCATTGTGAGGCCCGATAAGCAAGCCGCGTGCGCGCGCTGTTTTTCCCGTCAATCCTCGCGCTGGCCCGTTCCGCGGCTGCGCTCGCAGCAGCGCTTGGGTCGCCTATCTGCCTCGGAAGACGCGACCCTCGTGACAGAAATGAGGCGTCAGCCGCCGAGGTACGCCGCCTGAATCTCGGGGTTCTTGGCAAGCTCGGTCGAGGGACCCTCGAGCGCGATCTCGCCGGTGCGGAGCACGTAGGCGCGCTTGCTCGTCGCGAGCGCGATGCGCGTGTTCTGCTCGACGAGGAGGATCGTGACGCCGGCCTCGGCGATCTGCTTGATGGCCTGAAAGATCTGCTGCGTGAGCTTTGGTGCGATGCCGAGCGAGGGCTCGTCGAGCAGCAGAAGCGACGGTCGCGCCATCAGTGCACGTCCAATCGCGAGCATCTGCTGCTCGCCGCCGGAGAGCGTGCCGCCCTCCTGGTTCATGCGTTCGCCGAGTCGCGGGAACAGCGCGGTGACGTCTTCGAGCGTCTCCTTCATCGCGGTGGGGTCGCGGTGCAGGTACGCGCCGACCTCGAGGTTCTCACGCACGCTGAGGTTCGGAAAGATCGCGCGACCCTCGGGGACGAGCGAGACCCCGAGGCCCACCATGTCCTCGGTCGACTCGGAACGAACGTCGCGCCCCGCGAACTTCAAGGTCCCGCCTGCAAGCGGCAAGAGACGCACGATGCTCTTCAGCGTCGTCGTCTTGCCGGCACCGTTGGCACCGATCATGGCGACGATCTCGCCCGGGTGCACGACCAGGCTGATGCCCTTGAGCGCCTTGATTCCGCCGTATTCGACGCGGACGTCGGTGAGCGAGAGCAGCGGCTCGCCCTTCGGGAGCGTCGGCGGCTTGCGCGTCGGGTGGAGGACCCTCACGCCTCGGGCTCCTCTTCGCCCAGGTATGCGCCGAGCACCTTGGGGTGCACTTTGATCTCGGCGGGCGTGCCGTGCGCGATCGTCTCGCCGTGATCGAGCACGTGAATCTCTTCGCAGACGCCCATGACGACCTGCATGTTGTGCTCGACGAGGACGACCGAGAGCTTGAACGTGTCGCGCAGCCAGCGGATCTGCGTCTTCAGCCCCTCGGCCTCGCCGTAGTTCATGCCGGCGGCAGGCTCGTCGAGCAGGAGCAGCTTGGGCGACAGCATCATCGCGCGCGCGATCTCGAGACGCCGCTGGTTGCCGTAAGAGAGTGACGTGGGGGCCTCTTCGGCCATGCTCGCCATGTCGAAGACGCCGAGGAGCTCGAGCGCGCGCTTCGTCATGCGGGCCTCGTCGTCGAAGTGCGCCGCCGTGCGAAGCAGCGCTGCGCCGAGGTGCGCCGTCTTCTCGAGCTCACACGCGACGAGCAGGTTCTCGAGGACGGTGAGCTGGCCGAAGAGGCGAATGTTCTGGAACGTGCGCGCGATGCCCGCGGCAGCGACCTGCGCCGGCTTGAGAGGCTTCAGATCGGTTCCGTGAAAGGTGATGCTCCCCGCGTCGTGCTTGTAGACGCCGGTGATCAGGTTGAAGACGGTGGTCTTCCCTGCCCCGTTCGGGCCGATCAGACCGAAGATGCTCCCCTCGGGCACGGCGAACGTGACGTCGCTGACGGCGCGAAGCCCGCCGAAGTTCTTCGTAACGCCTTTAAGATCGAGCGAGGTCGCCATGCCCTCAGGCCTCGACCGTCTTGGGCAAGCGTCGCTTCTTCTGAAAGAGCTCGCGCTCGCCGAGGAGACCTTCGGGGCGCCAGATCATGAGCGCGATGAGCACCGACGCGTAGATGATCATGCGGAGCGCGTTGAGATCGAGCTGCAGATCGTGCGCTTCGAACTGCGCCTTGAC
>CAXSGV010000035.1:0-18957 GCA_964236615.1 uncultured Polyangiaceae bacterium | reverse complement strand
AGCTGTCGGGCTGCACGATCGGCGTGCCGTCGCGCATGATCGCCATGAGGCCACCCGCGACGCCGGCGCCGACGGCGGAGATCACGAAGCTCGTCACTTTGTAGCGCGTGGGATCGACGCCGACGGCGGCCGACGCGATCTCGTCCTCACGGAGCGCACGCAGCGCGCGTCCCCAGCCCGAGAACTTGATACGCCACGCGAGGACGCTGAGAACGATCGTGATGCCAAGCACCCAGAACGGCCCGGCGTAGAGCGGAACGCCCGCGTTCTTCGGCCCGGCGTACCCGTTCTGCCCGCCGAGGCTCGTGATCATCACGGAGAGCACGTGGAAGATCGAGCCTTCCTTCCAGGCGTGCCCGACGGTCTCGGCGGCACCGATCTGCGCCGTCGCGATCACGAGGCGGACGATCTCGGCGAACCCGAGGGTGACGATCGCCAGGTAGTCGCCTTTCAGACGCAGGCTCGGCAAACCAACGAAGAGACCGAACAGCCCCGCGACGGCGGCGGACGTGAGAAGCGACAGCGGCACCACGATGAACGAGTGCGCGAACGTGACCTCACCCGCCCCCAACATTTCGTGCAGGTGCGAGCTGACGATGGCCGACGAGTACGCACCGAGGCAGAGAAAGCCCGCGTGGCCGATCGAAAACTGGCCAGCCATCCCGTTGATGACGTTGAGCGAGAGCGCGACCAACATGTTGCATGCTGCAAGCATCAAGAGCTGCCGGATCGAGCTGTCGGGGATGATGCGGTCGAGCGTGAAGTCGAGCACCACGATCACGATCAGCGCGACGGCGACCATCGCGGGGACGCGGGCGCTCTTGGGGATCGGCATCGACATGCGGCGGCCCGGGTGTAGCCGAAGCGCCGTCCGTCGACCAGACCTTCAGGCGGCGAGCTCGCCGAGCCAGGGCGTGTCCGGTGAAGCGCGCTATTTCACGCCTATTTCACGACGCGCAGGTACGGCGGGAGCTCGCGCTTCTTTCCACTCGAACGTGAGCTGCTTGCACCGGGCGCGCCGTTCGGGCGGGGTGTCGTCGGGGTACGCGGCTCGGCCCGCGGGGGCCGTGGGTCCGAAACCGCCGGTGCAGGCACCGCCACGAGGCGCGCGCGGTTCTCGGCCTCCGGGTTGGGTACGATGCGCGGCTTCTTTCGCGGCTTCTTCGACTTCGGGTCGTCGGCCTCACTCGCCGAATCGGGGGATCGCGATGCGTCCTTCGCCGCATTCGACGCATTCGCCTCACGGAGATCGGCCTTCTTCTTCTTCACGCGCGGTGTCGGAGCCACCGAATCGGCAGCCAGCTGCCCCGCCTCGTCCCGGCCTTCCTTCGATGGAGCGGCGGCGACTTCGAGGCGCGGAACGAGTGACGGCGCGTGCTGCGGCGCGCGGGCCTGCGCCTGCCGCGCGACCTCGGGCGGAAGATCCTCGGGCCACACCATCCCGCGGCCATCGTCGCCGACCATCGCGAACACGCTTGCCCAAGGGACGACGCAGTGAAAGGGCGCTCGGTTGAAGCTCAGCGTGCAGCTGAGCCCGTCGTCGTCGAGCCGAAGATCCGGGATCGGCACCGGCATGTTCAGGCCAACCTGCAGCACGAGCTGCGGCTGGTTTTTGAACCACGACGGCACGATCACCGAGCTCACGCGCGGGTCGAGATGGATGTGGACGCTCGATCGCTCGAGGAGCGCGAGGGCGACATCCTTCTTCGGCGGGAGCGGTTGCACTGAGCTCATCGTACGCAGCTCATCCTACTACGTGAAGAACAGTCCCGGGCACATGACTACGATGCCCCATGCTTCTCTCCGTTCCGAAGATCCCCTGCCTCGTACCGGCGGGTGTGTTCGACGCCGACGGCTTCGGGTGGTGTGCGAGCGACGTCCTCGAATGGCGGAAGCCACCAGGTGCGTTCACGCTCGATCCGGAGGTCGACGCGACGAACCCGGCCGGCATGATCTTCGTCCTTCGGGGCGCGGCCGTCGCCCCCTACCTGCCGCGTGAGCTCGCGTTCCTTCACGTGACGGGCCTCGGCTTCGGTGACGACGACTGGGCGCTTGCGCCCTACGGCATCGACGATGCGACCGATCTTCTCTTCGAGCACCGTCAGCGTCCTGCCGACGCGCTGTGGCTCGCGACGAACAGCTTGGCGGGCCTCGTGTGGGGGCTTCACGACTGGGCACATTTTCATGCGCATGGTCCCTTCGAAGAGCGCGCGTGGACCGAGCTTCAGTGCGACGCCTCGGCGCTCGTGTGGCTGTTCGTCAACCGCGCGGACGCAGCGATCGACGACGCGCTGTGGGAGCGCGTGCGGGCATCCGTCGTGAACGTTGCGCGCACGCGCTTCGACGAGGAGGGGAAAGATCCTCAGGCGGCGAGCGACGCACTCGCAGCTTCCGCGCTGTTCGAGCTCGCGGCACGTGCGGACTTGCTTGCGCGCGCGTCCTCGCGTGAAAATCTCGTGGGCTGACCACCACGAAGGAGCGACGCCACGCCCGAGAGGGCTTGCCAGCCGGCGCGCTGCACGCGCCCCATGTCGATGTAGTCGTGCGCGAACACGTACTTCATGTTCGCACGACCGTTCGCGGCGAACGCGCGCGCTTCGATCTTGCGGTAGCGGCGCACCGTGGCGAGGTAGGTCGCCTCGTCGGGCGCATAGCGACGACCGATCGCGTGGCAGTATTTCAGGTGACGCGCTTCGTCCTTGGCAATGGCGGCGTACACGTCCGCGGTCTTCGGATCGATCGGCCGGAAGACCGCCTCGTGAATTCCGAACTGCGTGGTCGCGCGCTCCTCGATGACCTGGAGCAGCACGTAGGCCTCCATGACGCCGGTGCGATCGGTGACGGGCCGCGCCCCGCCGAGCGCGCGATCGATCCGCGCCAGCAGGCGAAGCTCGTCGGGGATCGGCGGAGGTGTCACGCCAGTCGTGGCGAGGCGTTCGCGGAACATCGCCGCATGCCGGGTCTCGTCGGCCTTGTGCCGCTTCACGAGCTGCGCGAGGTCTGGATCGTCAATCACGGCGAGCACGCGATCGAACACCTGCGCCTCGTCACTGTCCTCTGCCTCGGCGCACTGGTGCAGCACGTGCGCGCGCCCCTCCGCCGTCGCGACGAGCTGGGTCATGTACCGTTTCGTGAGCTGCTCCCCGAGGTCCATTTCGGCTCCCTATTCCGTGGCCCAGATTGACCACAATCGTCTTTTGGTCACCTTGCGACCAAAGAAAAGCCGAACGGAACGCCCGCTCGGCTCGTGACTAGAATATGAAACCGGTCATAACGGGTGTCAAGCCCGTTGGTCGACGAGCGGGACTTTACGTCTGCGAGCTGTCCGTCTGGCCGTTCGACTTGGACTTCGATCGCTTGTCCTTGTCGCCGCCGCCGCCGCCGCGGACTTTTCGGACGAAGGACTTCCCAGCGTCGAGCGCGCGATCGACGAGCGCGGCGCCAGCGCCGGCGACGAGGTTGCCCGGCGGGGTATCGGGCGCGCGAGGATGCGGCCGCGTGGGCGCGATGCTCTTCGCCGCCTGAAGCTGCTCGCCGAGCTCCCGAAGCTTCTCCTTGCCGAGCTTCTTGAGCTTAGGAAAGAGCTCCTCTTCCTCGTCCTCGACGTGGTGCTCGATCAGCTCCTTGAGCACTGTGACCTTGGCGTCGTACCGCTCATCGGAGGGCTTCATCTTGTCGAGCTCGCTGAGCGTCCACTTCACGAGGTGGTGTTCCTCGAGCGCCTCGAGCACGTCGTCTTCGGTGGCCTTCACGAGCTTGCGGGACGCGGGGTAGAGGATCTGCTCCTCGATCGCGGCGTGGATGGAGAGCTCGCGGATGATCTCGCTCACCACCTTTTGCTTCTCCTTCTTCTTGCTGTCGCCCAGCTTGTCGAAGCGGGCAAACAGCGCCTCGACCGTGCGGTGATCCTTCTTCAGAAGCTCGAGCGCATCGGGACCTTTCGACGCACCGCCGCGGCTCGCGCTCGTGCTCGCGCTCGTGCTCGCGACTCGCTTCGAGCCTGCGCGCTTCTTACTGGCGGACTGCGTGGCCTTCACTTTTTGCTGGGTGCGTTTCATAAGCGGTGCGATGCCATACCGTTCGGACGCGTTGCTCTGACGTGTGTCCGACGTGCATCCGACGTTCTCGATGCGGATCGCACCGTGCTAGTTGTCGGGCATGCGCTACCGAAAGCTCGGATCGAGTGACCTCGACGTTTCCGAGATCAGCCTCGGCTCGTGGCTGACGTACAGCGGCGGGGTTGCGCGTGAAAAGAGCGTGGCCTGCGTCGAACGTGCGTTCGAGGTCGGCATCAACTTCTTCGACACGTCGAACATCTACGGTCGCGGCACTGCCGAAACTTTTCTGGGTGAGGTGCTCGCCGGCCGGCCGCGTGACTCGTACGTCCTCGCAACAAAGCTCTTCTTCCCGATGACGGCGAAGGACTTCGGTCTCTCGGCCGCGCAAGTCGAGAAGCAGCTCGACGACTCGCTGCGACGACTGAAGACCGATCACGTCGACCTCTACCAGTGCCACCGCTACGACGACGCGACGCCGCTCGAAGAGACGATGCGGGCCCTCACGCGCGCGATCGAGCAGGGCAAGACGCGCTACATCGGCTTCAGCGAATGGTCCGCCGACCAAATCCGCGCGGCGGTGAAGATGGTGGGCTCGAAGGGCGTCGCGAAGTTCGTGTCGAGCCAGCCGCAGTACTCGATGCTCTGGCGCGCCCCCGAGGCCGCGGTTTTCCCAGCTTCCCAAGAGAACGGCATCGGTCAGATCGTGTGGTCGCCGCTCGCCGAAGGTTTGCTCACCGGGAAGTACGAGCCGGGAAAGCCGCCGCCCCCCGACTCGCGCGCCGCCAGCGACCGCATGGGCATGTTCGTGCGCGAGCAGGCGAAGAACCCGATCCTTCTCGAGGCCGTGATGCGCCTCGCGCCAATCGCGAAAGAAGCGGGCATGACGTTGCCGCAGCTCGCGCTCGCCTGGGTGCTTCGCCGGGACGAGCTGTCGTCGGCGATCATCGGCGCGTCACGTCCGGAGCAGGTCGAGGAGAACGCCGCAGCGTCGGGGAAGACTCTCTCCCCCGACGTGCTCGCGGCGATCGACACCGCGCTCGGCGGTGTCTCGCTCTAGAGCTCTAGAGCTCTAGAGCGTGATGGCGTGTGGGCTGGCGCCGAAGGGCGTCGCAACCTTGAGCGCCGAGCCGATGCCGGCCCAGAACTGCTTCACGCCCGGCGTGCCTGCGGCGAACCGCGAGTTGCCGTCGCACGGGAAGCTGACCGTGTTCTTGACGTACTTGCCCATGACCGAGGTGACGGTGCCGTCGCCGTGGTCGCCGGTTGGGATGCGGACGAAGTCGCCCGAGAGGACGACGACGACGTTGCGATCGGGGAGGTTGATCATCCGGGTGAGGAACGTCTTCAGGGGCGTGATGATGCTGCGCGTGAACTTCGAGCGCGAGTAGGTGCCGTTGAGCGACTGCCCACCCGACAGCTGGTGGAAGTCCCAAGGGACGAAGCCGGGGTCGCAGATATTGATGACGTTCGAGCCCGCCGCGCGGATCATGATCTCGGCGCCCGCCATCATCGAGGTGAACGTGCTCACCGCGGTTGCACCGTTGAGGCCGTAGGCGGTCGAGATGTCGGCGAACGTGACGGGAGGCGTCGGGGGGACGGGCGTCTTCAGCGTGTCGATCGCGGCGCGGTACCCGTCGCCGACGCTGAGGAGCGACGTCTTGTTCGTGTCCATCTGGACTTGCGACATCTCGGAGGCGGCGCCGAGCCCGCCGGCGGCGAGCGCGCGATCGGGAACCGTGGGATCGGGCGTCGACGCCTGACCGAGCGACGCGATGACGCTCTTCAGATCCTGAATGCGTTGAAGCGACGTGCCCTGGAACGCGGGCTGCGGGCCGTACGGCATGCGGTCGCCGAAGTGGACGGCCTTGAGCGGGGAGGTTCCACCCATCGCCGTCGCGAGCTGCGTGAGGTAGCTGTTCGTCCCGTCGTAGAGGATGGCGCGCTCGGCGCCGCGATCGAGGTGGCTCGTGACCCCGTGCCGCATGCCGACGGCAGCGAAATGCGAGAGCGCGAACGCGGGCAGCGTGCCGAGCGTTTGGGCATCGGTGAAGACCCCGCCGCCGAGCGCTTTGACGTTGGCCTGAGCCACGCCGAACGCGCCGCTGCCGAGGTACTTGTCGGCGCATCCGCCGAAGAGCGCGTTGTAGCCGCCGGGGAAGATGATGTGCACGAGGTGCGAGGGCTCGCCCGCCGCCATCGCGTTGCCGAACAGGGTCCCACCGCCCGCGAGGCGTGTGCCCGCCAGTGCTCCTGCACCGATGGCCGCGCCTTTGAGAAATCCGCGTCGTGACAGCTTGGGGAAACTCATTTTGTCCTCGTTCCTCAGTATGTCAGGAAGCGGGTGGAGGTCATGACCGAGGAACAAACATAGGCCCATCGACGCTTCGCATCGGGTTCCTTGTCGAGACCGGTCGTCGCGAACTTCGAGCACGCGCTGACCTCCGCGGGCTGCGGCGTGCGGCTCCAGAACTTGCGCATCATGGAGGTGCAGTTGCTCGTGGCGGTCGCGTCCGTCGGTGCTGCGGCGAACTCGGGCGGGGTCGCGGTGTACTTGAGGCAACCCTCGAACGCGATGCGGTAGGACGTGCTCATCACGACGGCGCTCATCGTCGCCTCTTCCGACCAGCGCGCCGCGACCTCGCCGAACGTCGATGCGTTTGCCGAGAGCGAGGCGGGGGCCGCACCGAGCGAGCGGGTGTACTCACCGGTGAGAACCTCGTAAGGCTTCACGCGCGCGCGGTTTTCGCCGGCCGCCTCGTTCGCACGATCCTTCTCGAGGATCGTTTGTCCGTAGCCCTTGTACGAGCGGCCCTCGGGTTTTTCAGTGCAGCTCGCGACGACGTCACCGGGCTTCTGGCCGTCGGGCGTCACCGTCGGATCGTCGCCGGGGTTCGTTCCGTCGTCGAGCGAGTTGGGATCGGCGCTGCAGGCAAAGAGGCTCGACGCGCCGATCATGGCGATAGCGAGGGTCGAGAAACCGATGTGGCGTTGCGTGCTCATTGGCAGAACCCCGGATCCTTCGCGACGGTGGCGATGGCAGCTTGCATGGTGCCCTTGGAGGTGAACTCGTCCACGCAATTGTCGAAGAGCGGTGCTTCGCACTGGTTCTCGTTGCGGCCGTAGAGGAAGTTGAAGGCGATGCGGCAGGCGCGGAACCGGAACTGCTCGGACTTCACCATGGTGTTGATCAGCTCGCCGTCGTCCTTGACGATCTCGCCGTCGAGGACCTTCTGCGGACCTTCGGTGGGCGCGGTGAACGTGGTCGTGTCGCCGGTGCCGACGCGCTTCGTGAGCACCTTCGCGATCAAGTCGAGCGCGTACCAGTTGTCGTAGTGGCAGCTCGAGCACGAAGGGGCGTGGCGACCGGTCGACGTGCGATCTTCGCCCGGCTTGTTGGTGGAGGGGATCAGCTCCACGCCGACGGTGTTGTTCACCATGCGGTAAGCGGTGACGAGCTTGTAGCCGTCGGGCTCGTTGCCCGCGTAGCGCTTCAACCAGGGCTGGCTGCGGAAGTAGCCGAGGCCGTTGGGGTCGGGCGTGACGACCATGTTCTTGCTCGCATCGACGTCGACTTTGTACTGGCCGATGAACAGATCCGACCACGGCTTCGCGTTCGTGAGGACGTGCTTCGTCAGGTAGTAGACGGCGTCGTCGGTCTGCGCAGCGCCCGGACCGCTGTTGAACGTCGCGTTGATGTAGCGCGAGAAGCGCTCGATGAACGCCGGGGTCGCGAGGATCTGATCGACCGAGGCTTGCGGGTCCGCGGTCGTGAAGAACTGCGCGCTCGGGCTCTGACCGAGCATCGCGATCGACAGGCGTGTCGCGCAACGCTCGTTGAGCTCGGCCTTGTCTTCACCGGCACCGTGGGCGGTCTTGCCGCTCGCGGCGACCCCTACGACGATGGCGAGGGCCGGTGCCAAGAGCACCATTCCCCGGCGCGTCGCTGTCTTGAGCCTTGTCATACCGCTACTCTACGCAAGGAATGCTCCATGGCCTTCACGAGATCCGATAGCGACAGGTGGTCGGTGTATTGCGGTGTGCGCTCGGAAGATCGGCTGCGGGAACTTCATGGTCGTTTCGCCGTTCGGATGGATCGTGCGTCCATCACCCGACGCGATCCATTCGCGAGCTACCGCGAGGTCGCGCCGCGGATCCGCGGGTGAAGGTCGTCGGGAAATCCCGATGTTTTGCCGCTGCTGCACCTTGACTGTGCCTTCGAGACGAGGCCGCTGAGGTCGATTTCCGGGCGCGCGTTGATGTATGAAGACACCATGACCTACATGCCGCCGAAGGGACGCATCGTCTTCGGCATCACATGGCAGGGGCGCGAGCCTGCGGAAATGGCCGGCCTCACGCGGCTCACCGACTGGCTCTCGGAGCGGGTCGGCGTTCGCGTCGTCGCGCGCGTCGCGCTCTCCTATGCCGAGCTCCGGGAGATGGTCGGCTCGGGCCAGGCCCACATCGCGTGGGTCCCGCCCATCGTCTACGTGCAGCTCGAGAAGGACGCCGCGGGGGTCCCCTTGGTGCGCATCGAGCGCCAGGGTCAGTCGACCTTTCACGCCGCACTGATCGTTCGCAAGGACTCGCCCATCGACAACCTCGATGCGCTCTTCGGTGCGAGCGCGGCCTGGGTCGATCGGTGGAGCGCGTCGGGCTACGTCATCCCACGCGCCATTCTCGCGTCCCGCAAGCTGCCGCCCGACCTCGTGTTCCGCGAAGAGCGCTTCTATGGCTCACACGACGCCGTGATCGGCGCTGTCCTCTCCGGCCGTGCGCACGTCGCGGGTACCTACGCGAGCCTCGACGACGACGGCAAAGTGATCGCCGGCGTATGGAACCACATCGACGGCGCCGACGGCTCCCTGCGCGCGCTCATGACGTTCGGCTCGATCCCCGGTGACGTCATCGCCGCGCGCCCCGATCTCGATCCCGATCTCCGGAAGGCGCTCACGGATTCGTTCGTCGCCGCCTGCAATGACCCCGAGATCGGCCCGATTGCGAACGCAATCTTCGGCGCCGAGTCGTTCGTCGAGGGCCCCCTCGACAGCGAGTCCTACGATCTTCTACGCGCCGCCATCGAGCCCTGAGCGAGTCCGAGATCTTTCGGGCGGGTGCTGCGTCGAAGGGCGCATGGCGTACCGTGGTGATGTCGCAGCTCTCGAGACGAAGCGCGCGATCCTCGAGCAGCGACTTCAGGAAATCACGGGCAAGGCGCGTGAGCTCGATGGCCTGAAGGATCAAGAGGCCAACCTTCGACGCGAGCTCGCGTCGACCAACGCGGTGCTCGAGGGTCTTTCGGCGCGCCGCGCTCTGCCCGTGCTCGAGACGATCAAGATCGCGAGCCCCTGCACTGCGAGCTGGGACGAGATGAAGGGCGACGACCGCGTGCGGTTCTGCGGCGGCTGTGAGAAAAATGTCTACAACCTCTCGGCCATGGCCCGCGAAGAGGCCGAGTCGCTCCTCCGCGCCAAAGAAGGGAATCTCTGCGCGCGTCTCTACCGCCGCGCGGACGGCACCGTCATCACCGCCGACTGTCCTGTCGGCGCCAAGCGGGTGAGGCGTCGACGGCTCGCGCTCGCGACCGTCGGCGGTGGGATGCTCAGCGCGATGGCCGCTCTCGGCGTCGGTGCAGCGACCGTCACCCGGGGGCACGTCGCCATGGGCGGTATGACGGCGCCGCCTGTTCCCACGGCGCAAGATTCCAACGAGCTGCCGATGATGGGGGAGCTCACCGCGGTGGAGCCCGCTCACGTGCGAATGGGCGACGTCGCGATGCCCATTGCCCCGAAGGTCACACCGAAGTGATCGAGCGGTCTGTTATGAAGGCGCCCATGACGCAACCACAGGATCCCTACCGAGTCGGCGCCGAGCGCACCGGGCGCATCATCGTCACGACGACCAACGAGGTCGGGGGCTACCGCGTGACCGAGTACGTCGGCGTGGTGCGCGGGATCATCGTGCGCTCGCCTTCGATTGGGCAAGGCATCGCGGGTGGCTTCAAGACGATCTTCGGCGGCAACATCAGCGAGTACGCCGCCGTCTGCGAGGCGGCGCGCCACGAGGCTTATGTGCAGATGCTCTTTCACGCCGAACAGATGGGGGCGCACGCGATCGTGGGCATGCGCTACGACGCGACGGAGTTCGCGCAGGGCGTGACCGAGGTGCTCGCGTACGGAACCGCCGTCCGCATCGAGGCACGCACGCGCGAGTGAGCTCCGACCACCGCCCCTCTGATCGGGCAGTCGCGGGCGGGACCCGGTCGTCATGGGCGCGCCTTCGAAAAAAGCGTCGCCAAGCGGAGATTTAGCGCAAATTCGTAGGTGGCATCGCGGTTGCTGAAGGACCTCTCGGAGGTTCACCGTGCGCACCGCGATCCGCTTCGTCCTCGCTTCCTCGCTCTTGCTCGTCGCCACGCCCGCGTTCGCGGACGACGATGAAGCCACTGCACCCGCGACCCCTTCGACGAAGGCTCACGGCGCGACGCCCGCAGCGCTCCCTCCCCTTCCAACGGCGCCTGCCGCCGCGCCCGTCGCCATCAGCGCGCCCGCCAACGGGCCGGGCCTCACTGTGATCGCGCCACTCGCGGGTGGCGGAACGATGACAGCGACGGGTTGCCGCAACGTCACCGTCACCGGTGGAAGCGCCGATGTCCGCACGCAGGGCGCGTGCTCGCCGGCCGCATCGGCGCCGATCGTGGAGCCACTCGCCGACGATCGCGACGCCAAGGAGCCGCCGCGCGACTCCGGACGCAAGGCCATGATCATCACGGCACCGATCGTTTACGGGCTTGCGGCGAGCGTCGCGGGCATCAGCTACCTCGAGCAGAACGAGCACTGCCACGCGAGCTCGGGGTCGACGCCTTGCGTGAACGCGCGCAACTGGCTGATTGCGTACACCACCATCTCCGCGATCGTTCCGAGCACACCGCGCATGGTCGTCGGGGACTGGACGGGCGCCCTCGCCTACAGCGCCGCGCGCGGCGGCTCGATCATCACCGCGGCCGCGGTCCACTGGGGCAAGGACAACTGGCAGGCTCCGTTTGCGCTCGGCTTCGCGATCCCCGTCGCGCTCGCGTGCGTCGATCTCGCGACGACTCCCCACCGCGCAAAGAGCGCCGAGGCACCGCGCGATAGCGCCCGCATCACGTCTGTCGCCCCGGTCGCCGTCTCGGACGCAAGCGGGAAGCCGAGCGGCGCGGCGGTCAGCATGGGTGGTAGCTTTTAGCGGTTTTTCGAGCACGGGCGTCTAGGGCTCGTCCGCAAGAGCGGCTATCGTTCGTGCTCCCATGTCCACGCGCGACAGCACGCCGAACCCCGCCCCGACGCCGGCCCACGACTTCATTCGCGAGAAGGTCGCCGCCGACGTTCAGGCCGGCAAGTGGGGCGGCAAGGTCACGACCCGCTTCCCGCCCGAGCCCAACGGCTACCTCCACATCGGGCACGCGAAATCGATCTGCCTCAACTTCGGAATCGCGTCCGAGCTCGGCGGCGCGTGCCACCTGCGAATGGATGACACGAACCCGACGACCGAAGATCCGGAGTACGTCGCCGCGATCCAGAAAGACGTTCGCTGGCTCGGGTTCGACTGGAAGGACAACCTTTTCTACGCGTCGGACTACTACGAGCAGCTCTATGCCCTCGCCGAGAAGCTGATCACGCTTGGCCGCGCCTACGTCTGCGACCTCGACGAAGAGACCATGCACACGTACCGCGGCACGATCGCCGAGGCCGGCAAGGACAGCCCGTTCCGCGATCGTAGCGTCGACGAGAACCTCGCGCTCTTTCGCCGCATGCGGAAGGGTGACTTCAAAGAGGGCGCGTGCACCCTCCGCGCAAAGATCGACATGGCGTCGCCGAACATGAAGCTGCGCGACCCGCCGATCTACCGCATCAAGCACGCGCACCACTACCGCACGAAGGATGCATGGTGCATCTACCCGCTCTACGACTTCGCGCACTGCTTGTCGGACTCGATCGAGGGGATCACACACTCGATCTGCACGCTCGAGTTCGAGAGCGCGCGCGAGCTCTACGACTGGGTCATCGCCGCGACCGAGGTCCCGTGGGTTCCGAAGCAGACCGAGTTCGCGCGCCTGAACCTCACGTACACCGTGATGAGCAAGCGCAAGCTCCTCCAGCTGGTCGAAGAGAAGCACGTGAGCGGCTGGGACGATCCGCGCATGCCCACGATCGCGGGGCTCCGTCGACGCGGCTACACCGCGGAAGCAATCCGCGAATTTTGTCTGAAAATCGGGGTGGCGAAGAACATCTCGACCGTCGACATCGCGCTGCTCGAGCACACGCTGCGCGAAGATCTCAACCCGCGCTCGCCGCGCGTCCTCGCGGTGATGAAGCCTCTCAAAGTCGTGCTCGAGAACTACGACGCAGCCCAGGTCGAGGAGCTCGACGCAGCGTATTGGCCACACGACATCCCGAAGGAAGGCTCACGCAAGGTTCCGTTTTCGCGTGAGCTCTACATCGATCGCGACGACTTCATGGAGGAGCCGCCGAAAGACTTCAAGCGCCTCGCGCCCGGCCGTGCGGTGCGGCTTCGCCACGCGTACATCGTCACATGCGATCGCGTGATCAAGGATGCGAGCGGCGAGATCGTCGAGCTGCGTTGCTCTTACGATCCGGCCACGCGCGGCGGCGTCGCGACGCCGGGCAAGAAGGTCGACGGCACCATCCAGTGGGTCAGCGCGGCGCACGCGCTCGAAGCCGAGGTGCGGCTCTACGATCGCCTCTTCACGAGCGAGAACCCAGGCGAGGCCGGGCGCGACTTCAAAGAGGAGCTCAACCCCGCATCGTGCACGGTCCTGCGTGCGCGGATCGAGCCGAGCCTCGCGCAGGCGAAGCCCGGCGAGCGCTTTCAGTTCGAGCGCATCGGGTTCTTCTTCGTCGACGACGACAGCAAGCCGGGCGCGCTCGTGTTCAACCGCACCGTGGCCCTCAAAGACAGCTGGGCCAAAGCGACGGCGCGCCGCTCGCAGCTCCCCGACGAGCCGACCGAGCGCGTCTCGAAGGTGCCGCAGAAGCCGCAGGTCGCACCACCTCACGTCCACCTCGCACCCTTGACGGAGATGCCTCCGCGCGCACAGGCGTTCATGGACGAGCACGGGCTCGGCCCCGAGGAGGCACGGACCATCGACGCCGAGCCCGCGCTTCTCCGCTTGTTCGGCGAGGCGATGGTCGGCGGCGGCAAGGCGAAGGCCGTCGCGAGCTTGCTCGTGAACGATCTGCGCGGCGAGATGCGGACGCGCGGGATCGACGTTCCCCCGTTCAAAGGCGCCGCGATCGCCGAGCTCGTCGGCCTCGTGCAGTCGGGGTCGATCTCGACGAAGCAGGGGAAGGACGTCCTCGGTGAGATGCTCGTCTCGGGCAAGTCGCCTTCCGTGATCGTCGAAGAGCAGGGGCTCGTGCAGATCAAGGACGTGTCGGCGATCGAAGCGATCGTCGATCGCGTGCTCGGCGAGAACGCCGATGCTGTCCTGCGCTTCAAGGCGGGCAACAGCAACGTCGTGGGCGCCCTCGTCGGGATGACCATCAAGGCGAGCGGTGGCAAAGCGAACCCCAAGCTCGTCGGCGAGCTGGTTCGCAAAAAGCTCGGCGCGACCTGACCCGCACGCGACGCACGCACGCGACGCACGTGACGCACGCATGCGTGCAATCGCGCCTGGCCTGGATCGCTGGGTAACCAGCTCCGGGTCGTCCGTGGCGCGGGCCCAAGTACCCAACGTAGGTAAATGTCGGCATTTCTGTAGGCCCACGGAATCATTGGGCGAGGCACGGAGCGTGCACTTGGCCCCGCCATGGACCTCCGCCGAATCGCCGTCGCGACCGCCGCCACCCTCTGGATGACGGGCGTGGTCTCTGTCGCTGCGACGGGCTGCAGCGCCGAAACGGACACCCAAACGAACGACGAGTCCGAGGACGCGTACCGCAACCGCGGCGACGGTGGGCGCGGCTCGCTGCAGCTTCACGTCACCGTCGACTGGGAAGGCCGCGATCTCACCGAAGCGAACATCGGCGCCATGGAGACGTTCCGCGCGCGCTTCCCCGACGTGAAGCTCGATCACTTCCTCAACGCGGCCTATTACACGAAGCCCGGCGCGGTCACGAAAGACGTCACCGCGAAGATCGCGCGACCGCTCCGCACTGGCGACGAGCGAGGCCTCCACATCCACGGATGGGAGCGGCTGATGGAAGCCTCGGGCGTGACGTTCCGCGCGACGCCGACATTCTGGGGTGGCGCGAACCAGCTCACGAACGACTGCAACTTCGACTGCGGGCACGAAGTTCCGATCAGCGCGTACGAGACCGGCGAGCTTCGCAAGGTCATCAAGTTCAGCGTCGACACACTCGACAAGAACGGCTTCGGCCGCGCCAAGAGCTTCCGCGCGGGTGGTTGGGTCGCATCGCCGACAGTGCGGGAAGCGATCGCCGCCGAAGGCTTCCGCAGCGACAACTCGGCGGTGCCCGCCACGTTTCTCCAGAGCGAGATCGGCACGCTGCCGCTGCATCACTGGGTTGCCGACCTCTGGGCAGGCACGACGAGCACGACGCAGCCCTACGAGATCGCGACGCCAGCGGGCGCCATCGCCGAGGTCGCCGACAACGGCGCGCTCTCCGATTACATGACGGCCAAAGAGATGCAGGACGTCTACGAGGCCAACAAGCGCACGTACCTCGCGAACCCCTCGAAGAACGTGGTCGTGAGCATCGGCTTCCACCAGGAGACGGCCGCGCGCTTCTTGCCCATCCTCACGCAAGCGCTCGACGGCATCTTCGCGGCAGCGAAGATCGACGGCATCCCGATCGAGAGCGTCACGTCGGACACCTTGGCGACCCCCGTCCTCGGCAAGTAGTACTGCTAGTACTGCCGAATCAAGGAGTCGCGCGCATGGTCTCTAGAGCATCAGGGCCGCGCGTCACCAGCCGAGATCGAGCTCGTCCGGCTCCGGCTGGAGTGTGCGCGCGAGCGCTTCGAGCTCGGATGCAGCTCGCGCGCGAACCGGCGGGACGACGGCGACGGTGGTGACACGACGACGACGTCCACGCCCCTTGGGTGAAGGAACGGACGCGTCGAGACCGAGCTCGGCGAGGATCTTCTCAGGGAATGCCTTGCGCATCCTTGCCCCATACCGTGGCGCACACGCTCGGGCCAAGAAACGCGGGCCCCCATTATTCCCGCGGATAAGCGTGGATCGCGCTACGGCAAGCCCTTTGCTAGGGCGACCGGCATGCGTTGGACAGGTGGAAAAGACAGCCCCGATGTAATCGACCGCCGCGGTGAACGAGCAGCGGGTGGCGGAGGCGCCGGGATGGGGGGTCTCTTCGCGATCCTGCCGCTCTTGATGCGCTCGAAGCTCGGGTGGGTCGCGATTGTTTTGATCGTGCTCTTCCTCGTCTTCAGGGGCGCGCTCGGTGGCATGCTCGGCGGCGGCGCAGCGACGACGCAAAACGTGACCGCGCGCCCCGGTGCCGCGGCACCGCGCGACGCCAAGGCGCAGTTCGTCGGCTTCGTGCTCGACGACGCGCAGAACGCGTGGACCCAGCAGTTCGCCGAGAGCGGACGCGAGTACCGCCACGCGAAGCTCGTCCTCTTCACCGACGCCACGCAGTCCGGGTGCGGTTATGGCGACGCCGCCACCGGGCCGTTCTACTGCCCGACCGACGAGCGCGTGTACATCGACCTCGCCTTCTACGACGAGCTCGATCGCCGCTTCGGCGCGAAGGGTGATTTCGCGCAGGCGTACGTGATCGCTCACGAGATCGGTCACCACGTGCAGAAGCTTCTCGGTGTTTCGGATCGCGTACACGCCGCGCCGCGCGGACAGCTCGAAGGATCGGGCGGCCTCTCGGTGCGGCTCGAGCTCCAGGCCGATTGCTACGCGGGGATGTGGGCTCGCTCCACGGCGCGTCGCGACATCCTCGAGACCGGTGACATCGAGGAAGGCCTCAACGCGGCGGCCGCGATCGGCGACGACAAGCTCCAGAAGCAGGCCACAGGTCGCGTCCGTCCGGAGTCGTTCACGCACGGCTCGTCCGACCAGCGCGTGCGCTGGTTCAAGCGCGGCTACGAGCAGGGCACGATGGAAGGCTGCGACACGTTCGGCGCGCGTCAGCTCTGAGCGACAGCGCGCGGGCGGGTCGTTTCGTTCACTTGCGCTTGAGCGCGTCGTAGGCGATCCAACCGAAGCGGCCGTTGATGTGGCCATAGACGAACCGGAGCTTCTTGCCGTTCGTCTTCTTCACGCCGAAGTCGTAGAGAGGGATATAGAGCGCTTCGACGTCGGCCGAGCGCACGAACGTCGACCCGACGGGAATGGTGTCGTTCGACACGCCGCCCGCGCGGGGGAGCGCGTAGAGGAGGTTCACGACGCCGCCGCGATCGACGTAGTCCGTGGCCGCTTCGTTCGCAGCGGTGCTGCCCGGCACGACCTTGTAGTTCTTGCCTTGAAGCCAGCCCGCGACGCCGGGGCGAACGACGTAGTCGACCTTGGTCTTGCTGTTGGGGTTGCGCGTGTGGACCGTCGGCATGTCGAGAACGTGGACGGCGAGACGGCCCTCCTCGATCCAACCGGACTTCGTGTAGTTGTCGACCGCGAACGCGTAGACGTGCGGAGTGGGGACGCCCGACTGACCACGAAGCGTCTTGCGCTGGCCGTAGTTAATCATGACCGCAGCCTCGGGGACGATTCCGCGCACGTTGCCCGCGCCGTCACGAAGCTCGGTGCCGGGCGTCAGCGCCCAGGTCGCACCGCCGGTCGGCGTGAGGAAGCGGTTGCGACCCTTCTGCGTGTTCGGCAGCTCGCAATTGAAGAGTGAGGTCGTGCAGGTGCAGTCGATGCCCGCGTGGCCGGGGCACTTGAACTCCTTGCCGCTCACGCCGCTCTTGAGCTCCTGCTCTTCGGTCGATGCGAAGTCGACGTCGTCGTCGTGGTCGTAGTCCGTGTCGTAGTCGCTACCGGCGTCGCCACCGCTGCATGCGGCGACTCCGAAGACGGCGAGGACAAGAGCGAGGAGACGAAGCGGGGTCGCTAGCGAGGTGCTCATGATGAACGACCTGATTGCAGCGGGCGTGCCTCGCCGCGTCGGGTCATGACAATGGGGGCGGATCGCGGGCGGTCGCGCCCACTCGCGCGACGTCGCGCGGTAAATTGCCGGGATTCATCACGCTCGCGCCGCGTCGCGAGAGCCGCGCTCCAGTGGAAATGGCGAGGCGGTGGGGGCAACCGGATCGCGCGACGCTCACCTCGGTCTATGCTGAGCGCATGCGCGCTTCGCTCCTCTTTGGTCTTCTCCTCGTCACGTTCGCCGGGTGCAGCAGCAGCGAGGTCGCGGGGACGCAGGCCTCCGACGCGGGCACGGCCGACGACACCAGCACGCCGACCAAGGATGGCGGGGGCGCAGCCGACACTTCGACGCAGCCCGACACAGCGGGTGGTGGCGGATTCACGAGCTGCGACAGCGCGTGCAAGACGATGGCGCTCGCGGCTCACGTGAACGGCAAGACGTTTCCCTTCGAGCGCGCGCAGTTCGGTATGTCAATGAACGAGGCAGGCGTGAAGACAATCCACGTCGAGCTGCATTCGGGCGGCTCGCCACTTTGCCCTTCGCAAACCTCGCCAAACACCGATCGCACGATCGTTCTCGCGGGCGTGGTCGTGCCGATCGACGCGACGCCGTCGACGGAGGCGAACAACGTGAAGCTCTCGATCCTCGACTTCAAGGGGGACATGTACCCGAGCGATGCGATCGTTCGCGCGACCGCGGTGAAGGTGACGCCCATCGCCGCATCGGCGCTCACGGCCCCTTCGGGAGGCGAACGCTTCGTCGCACTTTCGATCGACGCGACGGTGAAGGGCGGCGACGTGAAGGGGACGCTGTACGCCACGCATTGCGACTCGCTCGACGACTGATCGCTCGAACGCTCGAACGCTCGCCGGAGCGAGGTGCCAATCGAGCCGCGCTAATGCGCGAGGAGATGCTCGAGCAGCGTCTTCACGCCGAGGAGCACGAGCACCACGCCGCCGATCAAATCGAGCTTCTTGCCGAGGCGATCGCCGAGCTTGCGTCCCACATAGACAGCGGCGAACGAGAGCGTGCCGGCTGCAACGCCGATGACGGTGACGGTGAGCGGAATGTTCGCGTCGACCAGTGGCAGCGTCACGCCGGCCGCGAGCGCGTCGATGCTGGTCGCGACCGCCAAGACGAGGAGAGGCTTCCACGCGAACGTCTCGCCCTTCGGTTTCGTGTCTTCGTCGTGCTCGGAACGGAGCGCTTCCCAGATCATCTTGCCGCCGATGCCGGCGAGGAGAACGAACGCGATCCAGTGATCGTAGGCCTCGATGAGCGATGCGAAGCGCGCGCCTGCGAACGCACCCGCGCCGGTCATGCCAGCCTGGAAGCCGCCGAACAGAAGCGCGACGCGGAGCGCGTCCAAGAACCGTACGGACGGCGCTGCCAGCCCCTTGGCCGCAGCGACCGCGGTGGCATCCATCGCGAGCGCGAGCGCGAGGATCAGGATCGCGGCGAAGGACACGCCTGCTCGATAGCAGGCGGCAGCGGCTTCCGGAAAGAAGGAGTCGGATGAGCTCGTGCTGTGGCACTTTCTTCCGCGCGCACGACGCAGTAAACGGACGCCATGAAACGCGTTGCCTTCGCGATCATCCTCGCTGCCGTCGCCGTCGGACAGACCGCTTGCAACGGCTGCAACAAAGAGAAGCGCTTCGACGAAGCGGCCACGATGACCACCACCGAGAAGCGTGCCGAGCTGCGCGCTGAAGCGGGGCTTCCGCCCGTCGCCGAGGTGAAGCAGACCGAGGGATCGTCCTTCAACAAGATGTTTCCGGCGGACGGCACCGACGGCTACAAACGCGTCTTCACGCAGGAGAAGG
>CAXSGV010000034.1:20018-23328 GCA_964236615.1 uncultured Polyangiaceae bacterium | reverse complement strand
ACTACGTCAACGCCGCCCCGCACCTCGGCCACGCGTACACGACGATCGCGGCGGACGTCATGGCCCGCCACCATCCCCAGCGCGGCGACGACGTCTTCTTCGCGTGCGTTACCCAAAAACCCGCCGAGGTGGCGAAGGCCTTCCTCGAGAAGAACAAGCTCACGATGCCCGTCTACACGATGACCGGCGAGCTGCCCGCGGCCTTCAAGCGCAAAGGAATTCCATCGACGTTCGTGCTCACGAAGCGCGGGGCCATTGCCTTCAGCCACGTCGGTGCAGCGCGCTGGGACGACGCGCGGGCCATCGGTCTTCTCGAGGAGCTGATCAAAGGCTGATCGGCCCGCCACGTTTTAAAAAGCAAAGTCCGAGCGACGCCCGCCGTGCAGCTTGGCGTCGCTCGGACCCGCGCAAACCCGCTCCGTTCTTCAGCCCGTCGCCTTCTCCCATGCGTGGCGCACGGCGTCTTTGAAGTGCTCCCACGTGCCCGGGTTCTTCTGCTCCCAGGTGCTCTTCGCGTTGGGCTCGACTTCGTTCCAGTTGCTCCCGCCGAAGTGGCCTTGGGTGCGGATGTCGTGTCCGAAGCGGTACGCGGGCTTGTACTGATCGTACGTAAAGCCGCGCGCTTGGTGCTTTTGCTGCCAGTCGGTTCGGAACGACTCGACGTCGAACCGCTGCGCGGTCGTGGCGTTCTCGACCGCGGTGTCGTCCTCCACGTTGACCTCCGTGCGCCGCACGGTGTCCTTGATGGTCTTCGTGCGTTGCGCGACGTCCTTCGTGAGCACGATCTCCTCGATGACCCGCGCCCGCTTCGCGACGACGGCCTCCTCGGATGTTTCGGTCATCTCGATCGTGCGATCTTGGAAGGCTTGATCGCCGGCCTCGACCGGACGGTTCACGGGGCGTCGCTCGACGTGGACGGTCTCCTCGCGCAGGTTGACCTCACCTTCCACCGGAACCGATCGCACCTGCGTGCTCACCTTGACGCTCTTGCCGGCGACCTCGCGCTTGCCGATCTGGAGCTCTTCGGCGATCACCGAAACCACCTCTTCGTTGTTCACGGTACCGGCGTGGCGTGCTGCCCCGGCTGTATCGGTCTTGCGCGCGCCGGTCTTCGCGTTGGCCCCGTTGAAGGCGTAGCGGTTCATGACCTCGAGCGCACGGTTCACGTCGTTGTCCTGCACGCGCACCGTCTCCAGCGCGTTGCCTTGGCGCAGCCCTTCGACGTAACGATTCGCGAGAGTGGCGGGGACGCCGACGGCGGTCAGCTGTTTCTCCAAGTCCCTCGTCTCGTCGTCCTTCGTGACGACACGGATGTCAGCGCGCGCAAAACCGAGTTCGACGAGCTCAGCAATTGTAGCTTCCGCTTCCGACGCATTTTCGAACAGTCCGACTACGGTCTTCATGTCATTTCTCCTTGGTTAGAGGTTCCTGGTTCGACTGCAAATGGGTTCTCGGCACGCGCTCTACGTCGACGCGCTCGCGCTTCAACGTCGCGGTGATCGGCTGCACTTCCTCGGTCCGGCGCCGCGTGATGCGAACCTCTTCGCGAAGCACGAAGCGCTTCTCGACGACGAGGACCTCTTCCACCACCGACACCACTGTCGTGTCGCCCTCCTGACGCACGGGAAGCGGGCCTTCGACGACGCGATCCATTGCGACGCGCTCCACTTCGACCGTCTCTCGAGCGCGGCGGCCCTCGAGCTGCACCTGGTGCTCCTCGACGGCCGTGTGCACGAGCACGCGTCCGGTCTCTGTCGTGACGACCCCGACCACCGCCTCTTCGGCGATGACGGGAACGACGATCTCAATCGACTCTGGCGCACGCTGGTTCATCGGGTCTCCGTTGGAGCCGACGACGCTTGCACACGGCTTGCCAACCGAGTGATGACCTCGAGCGCATCGCGAGCGCGGCAGCGCATGCGGAACACGGCATGCGGCGCACGCCTCAGCGGTGTGCCGAGCGAGCGCGCCCGTGATGTGCTTCGCGCGCCTCAGCGTTGTGCTTCGCGCGACTCGAAGTGACGAGCTAGAGGCAGTCGACGAGGACGTCGTACGCGGACTTCGTGCTGCCCGGAAGCGCACGGTGGATCGCGTCGTCGCCGTTGACGCTCGGGGCATTCAGCACCGACGAGAGCTGGTTCGCTGTGCCCCGCACCGGAAGCGCGCACTGGTACGTCTTCGCGTGGACCGTGATGGCGCCCGTCTTGCTGTCGATGTCGTTGTAGCTGCCGGCGAAGAGCCACTTGCAGCTGCGGAGGGTGCCCGTCGTGCCGCGCACGGAGCACGCGAGACGCAGCGCTTCGAGGTTCGTGTAATCCCCCTCGCAGAACGTGTCGCCGCACACGTTGTCGAACCCGGAGCGCAGCGCGCTGGATGCGCTGAAGAACGCGTCGACGTCAGTGCCCGCATCGTAGGAGTCGATCGCGTCGACGTAGGTCGTCCCCGTGCCCTGCGAGATCGGGGTCGCGCCGACGGGGTGCTGAATGCAGTCGCCGATGACGTCATAGAGCGACTGGGTCGAGCCGGGCAGCACGCGGTGAATCGACTCTTCGGGGCCCGCAGCGCTCAAGGTCGTGAGCAGCTGACGCGCGCTGGTCTTCGGAGCGACGCGGCATTGGAACGTTGCAACGCTTGCCTCGACGGTCCCGGTGGCGCCGGTGACGAGGTGGCCCGATCCGCCGACCGTCCACATGCACCCGTGCCCCGCGCCGCGTGCGCTGCTGACGGCGCAGGTGAAGCCGAGCGACGTGAGGTTCGAGTAGTCGCCGCCACAGAACGTGTCGCCGCAGACGTTGTCGAACTCCTTCTTGAGCTTGTCGCGAAGCGAGAACCACGCGTTCTGATCCGCTTCGGTCTTCCAGTAGTCGCCGAGGTCGACGTAGGTCGTCTTCGAAACCTCGTCCTCACTCGTGCCGCTGCCATCGGTCGCGCCGTTGCTACCCGACGAACAACCCGCCGCAAGAACCAGAAGAGAGAGAGCCGAAAACGAAAGTGCCTGACGCATGGGCACGATGTAGCACATGTCCTACATGCAGCAACCGTCTGAATTTCAGCCGCCGCCGTGGCCGCCACCGTAGCCGGGTCCGAAGCCCGCACCCCACGGTCGACCGTAAATGCCACCGAAGCCGCCGTGCGCGCGGACGTAAAAGCGCGGATCTTCGGCGAGCGTCAGACGCGGCGCGATGGCGATGCGCTTGTCGCTGAGGTCTTCGCCGAAGCGCACGTCACGCGGAACGTTCTTCAGAGCCCACGAGAGATCGGTCATGTAGAGCGCAATGCCCGACTCTTGCCACGCAGTGAAGGTCGCGTG
>CAXSGV010000034.1:18186-20008 GCA_964236615.1 uncultured Polyangiaceae bacterium | reverse complement strand
TGGCAGTCGTCTTCGACGAGCTCGGTGTCGTCGAGATCTTCGACGAGGTAGACGACGCGCGTGATGCCACGTTGCCGCAGCATGGTCGCCGAAGGGAAATCGGCGGTCGTCAGCATGTAGCGGTTGTCCGTGACCTGATCGTCGACGACGTCCTCACGAAAGGCGAGGCGCCACGCATCGAGCAGAAAGACGGGAACGCTCGGTGCCTCGGGCGCGCCTTGCGGCAAGATCGGTTGCATCGCCAGCAGCGCGGCCAAGGTCTCTTCGGCGGGAATGAGCTCGTCGTCGGCGGGCCAGTTGTTGAACGTGAGAACGTTGGCCACGCGCTCGTGCCACCAGCGACTCATCGACGCACCAAACGCGACCGACGCGGCGCCGCGGAGATCGACGACGAAGAGCGTGTCGTGGGGAAGTCCCGTGCTCGCGAGCCGCGCGCCCGCCCGCTCGGCGCGCTGGACGACCTCCAGATCGCGCACGGCGGGGAGCTCCACGAGGGGCTCGGTCTTCGCGTCGAGCGAGGAGAGGAGCGCCATCTTTTGCCAGCTCGCCCACGGGTTCTCCGGCGGAAGCTGCCAGCGTCCCGCAAGCTCGATCGACGAGGGGAGGTTCGAGGCGGGCGCCGTCGCGGGATCTTCGGACCAGTAGGCGACGCTCACGGCGGGCGTCCACGGGCGCGCGAAGCAGCCGCTCGTGAGCAGCACCGCGGGGACGAGCGCGAGTCGGCGGCGCATCAGGCTCGCCTCGCGGGCGCGTCGAGGAGCACCGGGAGGCACAACGCGCCGTGTGACACATGCGACTCGGGGGTGACGCGCGAGAAGTAGCCGACGAACTGTCCGTCGAGCACGTACGCGCCGAGCGTGAGAAAGCGCGGTCCCCATGGCGTGTCGATTGGCCGCTGCCGCACGAAGCGCTGCGCGATCCACCGTTCGTGCGTGGCAACGGCTGCGCGCTCGAGGACCGCGTCGACGAGCGCCGTCCACTCCGATTCCGGGATTAGTGTGCCGACGAAAACTTCGTCGCCGACCCGGCCGAACGCGCGCTTGATGACCCAGTCGTGGCGCCCACCCACGAGGAGATCGCGGGCGACGTCGCCGAGCTCCCAGGTCGCGGGAATGGAGTCGAGCTCGGCGTGGAGCATGATGCCGGCATCGGCCAGCGCCCATGCCCGTGCGAACGCGAGCTTCGACTGGGCGAAGATGTTCGAGAAGCTCGAGATCGTTCGCAGCTTGCCGGCGGCTATGGCCTGGCAGAGATCGCCGAGGTTCTTTTGACCTTCCATGTATTCTGCAGGGAAGAACCTGTAGAGGACACGCACTGGAACACCGCGCACCGTGACCGCGCCATCGACGAGGCGCGGAGCCGTTGGCGAGGCGAGGAGCGCGACGACACCGCTGCGCTCGAGCGCACGCTGGATGAGCGCGCACACTTGGAGATCCTCGGCGTAGGCGGTGGCGTAGACGAGCGCGACTGCGCCCACGTTCCCGGCTTCGTCGGTCGCGAGCTCCTTGATGCGGCGGCACAGCGCGTCGACCACGCGCGTGGGATCGGTTCCGCCCGTGAAGCCGGCTTCGCGCGCGAGGCGTGGGAGACCGAGCGCCTCGTTGTGACCGCCCGGGCAGTCCGCGTTGATCTCGCATGCCTGCCAGGTGCCGTCCTCGGCGAGGAGTAGATCGACGCGCACGAGCGCGGCGTCGTCGTTCGCTTCGAACGAGGTGCGTGCGAGGTGGAGAACGTCCTCGTGCAGCCCATACCGCGCGCGCTCCGCTGAATCGACGTGGGCGCGCGCAGCGTGCTGCAGGTCAACAGCGCGGCGTCGCGCGGG
>CAXSGV010000034.1:7828-18176 GCA_964236615.1 uncultured Polyangiaceae bacterium | reverse complement strand
CGACGTGGGCGCGCGCAGCGATGGCGCCAATCGTGGTCGCGACGCGCTCCGCGGTGGCAACTGCCGAGCGATGAAGTGCGGCGCCGAGGACGACCGGATGTAAATCGACACGCCGCGCGCCGGCGACGAAGGCGTCCCAGATCAAGTAGTCACGCGTGAGCCCGGAGAGAAGACGCGGATCGGAGAGCGGGTCCGCGAATCTCAGCGCACGGACCTCGGCGCCCGTGAAGCCCGCGCGTTCCTGGGTCACGGTGTGCTCGCCGCGACCGCGGGAAACAACGTGGGATCCTCGGCCCCGAGGCCATAGAAGACGACGCCCACGTCGAGAGGAAGCGTCGTCGTGTCCCACGCGCGAAGGACGCGCGTCGTCGACTCGGTATCGTCGTACCAGAGGTCGTGCGCTCGTCCGCTGTCGTCCGTGTAAGCGAAATGCGGGGAGCCCGTCGGACCGCGATCGATGCGCGCGTGGTGCCGCTCGGCAAGAGCACGCGCCTCGTACCAGCTCGTGGTGCGCTGGCCGAGGCTCGAGAAATCGGTGCCGTAGAGCGGCACTGCGACGTCGAGGGGAACACGCGGAGCGAGCGTGCGTGCGAGGCGAAACGCGTCGACCGCCCACCCTGAGTCGATCGTGGGACCCGCCGCGCCGCCGCAGCACGAAAAATCGAGCGTACCGATCCGTAGGCGGTCCGTGAGCGGCGCGAGGGCCGCTACTTCGAACGCGTCGCCGCCAGGGAGATCGCTCGGGATCGTCACCGAAGGCGGGATCCACATCGAGAGCTCGCGCGCGGGGCGGACCGCGGTCGAGAGCTCACGCACGAAGGTCGTGAGGGTGGGACGCGCTTCGCTGGGGAGGTTTTGCAGATCGAGCTCGAGCCCGTCGGCGAGAAGCGCCATCTCGGCGAGCCCGGTGATGGCGCGGCTTCGCCAATCGCCGTCGACCAAGAGACGAAGCGTTTGTTGGCCGTCGTACCGCGCGCCCGTCTCGTCGGTGAACGCAACGCCGAGCTTCGCACGGTAGCCCTGACCGCGAAGCGACGCGACAGCCGTTGCAATGCCTGCACGTGCGCTCGGATCGCTCGGGCTGATGCTGCCGTCGAAGCGCGGCACCACGCAGAGGAGAACGACCTCCGCTACGACGCGCCGGGTGCGCGGATCTTCGAGCGTCGCCTGTTGCCACGTGTCGAGCTGGCACCCGTCGACGATCACGGTGCCGCGACGCGCGGGGATCGCGATGCCCTCCGCCTGCCCGAGCTCGTCGATGGTGCCGCCGGACGAGCCGCACGCGCCCACCGCGGATACGAGCGCGGCCACGCACGCGACCGTGCTCACGAGCCTGATGATTTCTTTCATGACCCTCATGGTCCCCACTCCCATCGCAAGGCAACCGAGGCGCCGGTTGCCCAACCAAATTCGTAGAGATGCGGCGTCACGACGAAGCACGCGCGCTCCATGGGATCGAGCCGCCGACAAGCTTCGACAGGAAGGCGTAGAGCGAAGCTCGTCGCCCCGAGATCGAGGTCGCTCGTACCCACGAGGTTGGTCACGCTGCCCTTCATCGACATGAACGAATAGCCCGTGCGAAGCGCGGCCGCGAACAGCCAGCGCCGCTCCTTGAAGCGCACGCCGAGCCCAGGGAGGAGCACCTCGCCCTCGAGCATCGTCCACGGACGGAGCTCGACCATCGATCCGTCGATGCTGGTGAGCACGCGCGCGTGCGAGCCGAGCGATACGCCGCCGCCGATGCCGAGCAGCGGCAAGAGGAAGCGGTCGTCGACTGCGAGCCCGAGATCGATCGAAGCGCCGAGAAACGATGCGGCGCCGGTGCTCGAGACCTTGCCGCCGTCGAGCGCGCGAAGGTCGTTCTGGACCGCGTGGTACGTGAAGCGCGGCGTCGTCCGAAGCGCACGCGCGTAGACGTCGAAGGAGCTCTCGAACGCGACTTCGGAAGCAAGCGCCTCGGGCGCGAGCGCGGTCGCGACGGCAGCGCTTGCCATCGCAGCCAAGAAGCGAAGCGCACGTCGGGCCACGGCCTCATCATGCCTCACGCGGCGGCACGCGCCGGATTCTGACGAAAAGTTAATCGGCCATGCTTGGGCCGCGCTTGGGCCCCGCTAGGGGCCGCTAGGGGCGGCGCGCGGCGACGATGCGCGCAAACGAACGCGAGGCGAGCTCGTCTTTCGTCAGGCCGGTCGCGCGCAGGTCGTCGTCGCGAAGGGCGCCGCACGCAAGCCCGCGGAGGAAGAACACGAGCAGCCCCTGCCCGGTCGCGGCGTCGTCGAACACCTCTGCGGCGCGCGTGGCGCGAGCGGCTTCGTCGACGAAGTGGCGGAGACGCTCGGTCGCCCGCGCGAGCCCTTCGAGAAAGAAAGCATAGACCGCGACATACCGCGCGACGAGCTGCGCGGGGTGAAGGTCCCACCCTTGGTAGAAGCCCGTGACCAGCGAGTGGCGCACGTTCGATGCGTGCAATTTCCACGCATCGTGGACCACGTAGGGATCCTTGCCCACCGGGAGCACGTTGGTTGCGCCGTCGGAGAGCCACACGCCGGTGCCCGCGAGCGCGACTTGCATCACGGCCTTGGCGTGCTCGCACGCGGGGTGATCCATCGTCTGGTACGCCGAGGCGATGCCGCAGCTCGCAGTGTAGTCGTACGTGCCCATGTGGACGCCGCGGCAGCGCCCCTTGGCCGCGCGCACGAGAGCGGGCAGCGCGACCTCGCCGTCGGGTCCGAAGATCGCGGTGGGCTGCTCGATCATCAGCTCGATCGCGATTGCGCCGCGCCCGAACGCGAGCTTGTCCTCGAGAAGCTCGAGCACCGACGTGAGCGCGGCAACTTGCTCCGGGTGCTGCACCTTCGGCAGCGTGACGACGAATCCCGGCGGGAGCGCGCCCTTCGTGTGCCCAGCGAGCGCGCTGAGAAAGAGCTCGAGCGTGCGGACGGCGCGTACGTGCTCGGCGGCCGTGAATGCCTTCGTGCGAATGCCGAGGAACGGGGGAAGTGTCGCGGCGGCGAACCCTTTCGCGACCTCGTCGGCCGCGGTCACGGCGTGCGCATCCTCTTCGTCGTCGGGCCTGGTGCCGTAGCCATCCTCGAAGTCGATGCGGTAGTCCTCGACCGCCTCGCGACCGAGCTTCTCGACGACGCGCCGGTGGACGACGCCAGCGATCGCAGGCGCGAGCCCGAACACCGCCGCGAGCGACGACTCGTCGGGCGCGTTGGAGGCAAGTGACGCGCGCGCGAGCTCGCCGAGGCGCGCCGCGGTATTGGCGCGAAAGAGGTGCGCGCCGCCGTAGACCGTGTGCACCGGCTGCCGCGCCGTGCCGTCGCCCGGGTAGCGCGCAGCAAACGCCTCGTTGGCGCGCGCGAGCCGCTCGAAGACAGCGTCGAAGGTCACGTCGTTTCGGCAGGCTCGAGAGCGCGGCGCACGAGTGCCTTGGCGACGTGAAGACGGTAGCGTCCGGTGCTGCGCACGTCGTCGATGGGCTTGATGTCGGCGGCGACCGCGGCGTCGAGATCGGCAGCGACGACGGCGCTGACGGCGCGACCTTCGAGGTAGGTGCGCACGCTCGGCAGCGGATGCGTGACCGCGGCGACGGAGGCCATGCCGAAGCGCGCGTGCTTGATGGTGCCGCCCTCGATCTCGACGACGCTCGCGAGCGCGACCTTCGAGATCGCCTGCGCGAGCCGCGTGCCGACCTTGCGCCACTTCACGAGCGCCTTCTTGTGCGGAACACGGAGGTCGACGTCGAGGATCATCTCATCGGGTCGCATCACGGTCTTGCGGTAAGCGGTGAAGAAGCCGTCGAGCGGCACCGTGCGCGTCCCCGAAGCGCTCGCGAGCGTGACGTTCGCATCGAGCGCCATGAGCGCGGGAACGCCGTCGGCCGCCGGCGACGCCGAAGCGATGTTCCCCGCGAGCGTACCGCGCGTCTGGATCTGCACGGCGCCCACGTCCTTGGCCATGACGGCGAGCATGGGCACAAGGTGGGTGAGGATCGCGTCGTGACGAAGATCCCAGTAGGTGACGCCGCCCGCGATGCGAATTCGCTCCTCGGTAGCGGAGGCGATCATGTCGACGCCGTGGAAGCCATCGATCGCAGTGACGTCGATGACGATGTCGATGGTCTCCGCACGCTCCACGGGCATGAGGTGACGGTCGACGATGACGTCGGTTCCGCCGGCGAGGATCATCGCCTTCGTGCCTGCCTTCGCCGCGTCCGCGAGGAACGCGCAGGCGTCCTGCACCGTGAGCGGACGCACGACGATCGTGGAGTCGAGGCCGAGCGGCGCGTGCGCTTGGATGCGCGTCTGTTCCGTTTTCACGGGGCCTCCGCGCGGAGCCGGACTGCGGCGTGAAGGATCGCATCGATGATGCGCTGGTAGCCGGTGCAGCGGCACAGGTTGCCGGCGATCGCGTCGCGGACCTCGGCGTCGGTGGGGTTCTTGTTCGAGCGAAGGAGCGACTCGGCCGCGACGAGCATGCCGGGCGTGCAGATTCCGCACTGCGCGCCGCCGTCCTCGATGAAGCAACGCTGCAGCGCCGAAAGCTCGTCCTTCAGACCGAGACCTTCGACGGTCGTGACGGTGCGGCCTTCGCACTGACCTGCCGCGACGAGACACGAGTTCACGGGAAGGCCGTCGAGGAGCACCGAGCACGCACCACACTCGCCTTCGCCGCAGCCTTCTTTCGTACCGGTGAGCCCGAGCGGACCACGCAGCACGTCGAGCAGCCGCGACATCGGCGGCGCGCTGACCTCGGCCGGCGCGCCGTTGACCGTCATCTTGATCGCGACGTGGCTCATGAGGCGCTCGCGATCGGCGCGTCCTGCGCGACTTGCCCGTGCACGGCCGCGAACAGCTGCTCCGGCAAGAAAGGAAGGTTGTCGAGCTTGGCCGAGATCGCCTGCTCGACCGCCGATGCGATCGCCGGTGCGCCACCATCCATCGGCAATTCGCCGACCCCCTTGGCGCCGCTCGGACCACCGGAGAAAGGATGCTCGACGAGAATGGTCGTGAACGGAGGCGCGTCTTTGCTGGTCGGGATCACGTAGTTCGTCATGCGCGGGTTCATGATGCGGCCGGCCTTCCAGACGACGTTTTCGTAGAGCGCCCAGCCGATCGCTTGCAGGGTGCCGCCTTCGATCTGCCCAGCGCACATCACCGGGTGGATGGCCTTGCCGATGTCCTGCGCGGCCCAGAAGCCGAGCACGGTGGTCTCGAATGTGTCGAGATCGACCTCGACCTCGGCGATGTCGCAGCCCCACGAGTAGCAAGGGTAGGCGTCACCGCGGTAAAGCTCGTCGTCCCAGGGAGCATCACCAGGCGGCTCGTATTGCACGAGCGCGACGATGGGCGCACCGACCTCCTTCAGCAGCGCGTCGGCCGCGTCGGCGAAGCTGCGATCGGCTTTGGCGTGCGGTGAATTGCGGACGCGCGCGGCGATTTGCTTGGCTGCGGTGCCGACGATCGAGCCGACGACCATCGTGGTGCGCGAGGCGACGGTGGGGCCCGAGTCGGGGACGTTCGTCGTGCAGGGGTTCTCGAAGAGGATGTCGTCGAGCTCGACCTCGGCCGCGCTCGCGGCGATCTGGCGGAAGATGGTCTCGGTGCCCTGCCCGATGTCCGTCGAGCCAGAGCGAATGCGAAGCTTGCCGCCCGGCTCGAGGTCGACCTGCACTTTGCCCTTGAGGCGCCGCTCACCCGATCCGGTGAAGCCCGCGCCGTGCATGAAGGTCGTGATGCCGATACCGCGTCGCTTACGCGATCCGCCCCCGACCGTCGCGTTCGCCTTGGCGTAGGCGGCGCGCTTCTCGACGTAGCGGCTCTCGTCCATGGCGCGCGTGACGCACTCCTCGATGCCGACGCTCTCCTTCAGCGTCTGCCCGGTGACGGTGACCGATCCGATGCCGAGAAGGTTCTTGCGGCGAAGCTCGAGCGAGTCCTGCCCGAGCTTCTCGGCGAGTCGATCCATGTGGCGTTCGATCGCCCAGATCGTCTGGGGTGCGCCGAAGCCACGAAAAGCGCCGTTCGGCGGCGTGTTGGTCGCGACCGCGCGCCCCGCGACGCGTGCGTGCTTCCAGCGGTAGGCGCCGGCTGCGTGGAGGACACCGCGGGAGAGCACGACCGGCGTCAGCGTGACGTACGCGCCGCCGTCCATCACGCAGTCGATCGAGAGCGCGACGAGCTCGCCGGTCTTCGTGCAACCGGTCTTCACGCGCACGCGCGCGGGGTGGCGCTTGGTCGTCGCTTCGATGTCTTCCTTGCGCCCATAGATCATGCGGACCGGCGTCTTGGTCACGCGGGCGAGCAGCGCGCAGTGGGCCGCGATGATGCTGGGGTACTCCTCTTTTCCGCCGAAGCCACCGCCGGTGACGGTCTGTGTAATATGCACTCGATCGCCCTCCATGCCGAAGGCGCGCTTCATCGCCTTGTGCACGTAGTACGGGCACTGGAGACTCCCCATCACGTGGACGCTCTCGACGCCGCCCTCGTTCGTCCACCAGGCGATCATGCCCTGGGTCTCGATGTAGAGCTGCTCCTGGTGGTGCACCTCGTAGGTGCCCTCGAGGACCACGTCGCACGCGGCGATGAGGGCGTCGATGTCTTTGCCGGCGATCTCGTGCTCGATGCAGTAGCGCTTGAAGACGTTGTCCTGCCCGAAGAGGACCTCTTTCATCGCGAGCGAGTCGTCCATCGTGAGCACGGGCGGCAGCGACTCGTACTCGATCTTGATCGCTTGGACCGCACGCGCGAGACGCGCTGGATCTTCGCAGGCGACGAGCGCAACCGGCTCGTACATGTGATTGATGTGGTTGAACGCGAGGAGCGGCTGATCGTCCTCGAGCATCTGGACCACGTTGTCGCCGGGGATGTCGCTCGCGGTGACGACCGTGATGCCGGTCCAGTCGAAGGCAGGATCCTTGGTGATGCCGAGCAGCTTGCCGCGCGCGACGTCGCTACGAACCGTCGCGCCGTAAAGCGCGCCGGGGACGACGTAGTCGTCGATGTATTGCGCCGCGCCGGTCACCTTCGCCGCGCCATCGGCACGCGGCACGCTCGCTCCCACGAAATTCACTGACAGCCTCCGTCTTTTGGACGGCCCAGCCTATCTCAAGCCGGAACGGAGCGTCAGCTTGGCGCGAGATCGAGGACGACGCGCGAAGCGACCTCGCCACGAAGGAGGCGCTCGAGCACACGGTTGACCGCCGACAGCGGCTGCATCTCGATGTCGGCTCTGACCTTCCCTGCCGCCGCGAACGCGAGCGCTTCCGCCATGTCCTGGCGTGTGCCAACGAAGGAGCCGCGGATCGTGATGCAGTTCGCGACGACGTCGAAGAGGGGAACCGGAAACTCCCCCGGTGGCAGCCCGACGAGCACGCAGGTGCCACGCTTGCGCGTCATCGCGACGCCCTGCTGGAAGGCTGCGAGCGAGGGCGCCGTGATCAAAACGCCGTGCGCCCCGCCGCCGGTCTCCTTCTTCAGGACCGCGGCTGCATCCGAGGTCTTGGCGTTGATCACGAGATCGGCGCCGAGCTTCGTCGCATGGGCGAGCTTGCCGTCGTCGATGTCGACCGCACAGATCTGGAGTCCCATGACCTTCGCGTATTGGATGGCGAGGTGGCCGAGACCGCCAGCACCCGAGATCGCGATCCATTCTCCGGGCTTGGCTCCGGTCTCCTTGATTCCCTTGTACGTCGTGATGCCCGCGCAGATGATCGGCGCGGCGTCCTTCGCCGCCAGACCGGCGGGGACGCGCGCCACGTAATTCGGGTCGGCGAGGATGAACTCGGCGAAGCCACCGTTCTTCGTGTAGCCGCCGAACTGCGCCTCCGGACACACGGTTTCCGCGGCCGCGAGGCAATACTCGCAGTGACCGCAGGCCGAGTAGAGCCAGGGCACGCCGACGCGGTCGCCTTCCTTCACGTTCGTCACGCCCGCCCCGATGGCCGCGACCAACCCGATCGCTTCATGCCCTGGAACGAACGGAAGCGTGGGCTTGAGCGGCCAGTCACCGTTCATCGCGTGAAGGTCGGTATGGCAAACGCCACACGCCTCGGTCTTGACGAGGATCTGCCCGGCGGCCGGGGACGGGACGTCCATCTCTCGAAGGACCAACGGGCTTCCAAACTTTTCGACGACTGCTGCGCGCATTCGAGGGGCCATGTGCTCCCTCTTGCGAGCGCTGTGCCGCGAGGTGAAGTGCACGCTTTCCCTGGCTCCTGCGGATCCGGAGCGCAACTCCCGCGCGTCGCCGCACGATCTTCGCGAGCGGCGCGCGCCACGCCGAACGGATCAGAACGGGAAGACGAAGTGGAAGAACTCGGGGCGGCTCGACACGCCGCATTTCTCGTAGATGCGCGAGATGTGCTGGCGGACGGTCTTGTCGCTCGCCCCGAGCACGTTCGCGATCTCGATGCTCGGTAGCCCCTTCAGCACGAGACGTGCGACCTCGGTCTCGCGATCCGTGAGTCGCGCGTGGGCGAGCGCGTCGGTGACGAGGTGGCCGAGGCTGTGTTGCTCGGCCAGCAACTTGCGCGCGGCATCGACGAGCTCGCTGGCGCGGAACGGTTTTTCGAGAAGGAAGGAAGCGCCGAGGTTCAGAACGCGCTTCAGACGGTCGACGTCCGCGAACGCCGTGACGATGATCGCGGGCACCGTGCTTCCCGATGCGCGCAGCGCTGCGAGCACGGACACGCCGCCATCGTCGTCGTCGCCGAGGACGAGATCGAGGATCGCAAGATCGAATGTCTTCGTCGGAAAATGGGCGAGCGCCGCCGCGGCGGTGTCCGCTTCGACGCACTCGATCCCTGCCCGCCGCAGCGCGCGCGCAACGGCGAGCCGAGCGTCGGCGTCGTCCTCCACGAGAAGAACGAGCGGCGCGCTCACGGCGCGTCGATGGGCAACGTCAGCTTGAACGTCGTCGACCAGCCGGGCAGCGTGACATGCGTGAGGTCGCCGTTCATGGCGCGCGCCAGCGCTCGCGAGATCGACAAGCCAAGGCCCAGCCCCCCGTCTTTCGCAGTCTCGAGCGGATGAAAGAGAGCGCGTTCCGCGGCGGGCGCAAGGCCTGGTCCGTCGTCGCTCACGATGATCGCCATCTGATCGTCGCCATCCTCGAGACGTACGCAGATGCGGCCACGCTCGCGTCTCGACGTGCCCTGGCGAAGACCATCCAAGCTGTTTCCGATCAAGTTCTCGAGGATGATGCGCACGAAGCTCGGATCGGCGCGCACGCGAGGGGCTGCCGAGCCTTCGATCCGAAGGTCGACCCCGCTCTCGCCGATCACCTGCGCGAGATCGAGCACCACGCGCTCGGCGACCTCGACGACCGAATCGACCTCGCGATGACCGCGCCGCGCGCGCGCAAGGGCACGGAGCGCTTCGAGCGGCACGAGGGCTCGGTCCATCTGACTTCGCATGCGTGCGCAGAGAGCGCGGTAGCCCTCCGGATCGTCGGGCCCCGTCTGATCGAGCTCGTCGACGAGCAGACCAATCGAATGGAGCGGGTTCTTGAGCTCGTGAAGCGCCGCGGCCGATACGACCCACACCGCGTGGTCGCGCTCGACGTGCTTCACCCGCGCGCGAAGCTCCTGCAGGCGCGCGCCGTCCTCACGCGCGACCTGCGCCCGCAAGCGCACGTAGTGAACCGCCATGCCGAGCAGTGCGCCGACGATCACGGGGATCACGTCGTCGACCACGTTGTGAAGCGCAACGAACGCGCGCGCGACGAACCCGCGCCCATGCAGGTAGTCCAGCGAAGTGTTGAGCACCGCGTACGCAACGCCCGCCATCGCCCCGGGGAGGACGTACCGGAGAGATCGCCCGTTGCTCTCTTTCGGACCGCGTCGCACGAGCTCAGCGTAGCGAACGGCACGGCGGATCGCCTCCGACATATGCCGGATACCGGCGCCCCGTCCCCTCACGGAGACTTCGTCGATGATCGTTCGTCACGCTCTCGTCGCGGCATGGTTGGCCGTCCTCGGCGTGACCCGCACGGCCGGCGCGGAGCCAGCACTCGTGTCGCGCGAACGGGCACTTGCCATGGGAAGGGAGCGCGGCCCGGCAGTGCGCGAGGCACGAACGATCTCCGAAGCGAGTCACGTCGCCGGAGACGCCGCCGGCGCTTGGCTGCCGTATTCGCCGCGCGCATCGATCACGGCGGGGCGGCGATCGGGCGACTTCGGCTCCGGGCTCGAGCTCGGCGGCAGCGTGGTCCAGGACCTCTCGCTTCACGGTCTCTCGGGCGCGCGCCGCAATCTCGCGACCGCCATCGAGCGGGTCGCGCGTACCGAGCTCGAACGAGCACGCCTCGAAGGTGCCGCCGCGGCGGTGCTCGCGTGGATCGA
>CAXSGV010000034.1:7095-7818 GCA_964236615.1 uncultured Polyangiaceae bacterium | reverse complement strand
GTTTGTGTTTGTGTAAGTGCTTCTATTTGTTTGTGTGTTGTAAGTCTCTGTGTGTGCGCTTGTATGTGTTTCTGTAAGTGAGGCGTGTGTGTGCGTGTTTGTGCGTCGCGACACCGACGAGATCAGTCGCATCGCGCGCGCGCGCGTCGAGCGCGGCGTCGTGTCTCCGGCAGAAGCCTCCCTTGCGCAGGCGGAGCAAGGCGCCGCCAAGCTCGCCGAGCGTGACGCCGAGGGGCGTCTCTTCGAGTCGCGCGCCTCGCTGCGGTTCGCGTTGGGGCTCCCCGCGACCGCCGATGTGGTGGCGACAGGCTCGCTCGAAGCCGACGCGCCCGCGACCGCCAACGCAAAAGCCCACGAGCACCCGGCCGCGCTTGCCGCGCAAACACGCGCCCAATTGGCCGGGGCCGAAGCCGCGATCGCTCGTGCACAAGCCGCGCCCCCTCTCGGCGTCGGCGTCGCGATCGCGCGCGAGGGGACGGGCGAGCAGGTGATCTCGGCGACCGTCTCCCTCCCGCTCCCGATCTTCGATCCATCGCGCTTCGAGGAGGCACGGCATGCCACGGTCGTCGCGGAGCTCGAGGCGAGAGCGCAGCGTTTGCGAAGCGAGCGCGAGCGCGACATCGTCGTCGCCGAGCACGAGCGAGCGCACACACGCGAGGTGCGCGACGTCCTGCGTGAGAACGTGCTCGTTCCGCTGCGGGAGGCGGTGCGGCTCGCTTTGGC
>CAXSGV010000034.1:3722-7085 GCA_964236615.1 uncultured Polyangiaceae bacterium | reverse complement strand
GGCGAGCTACCAAACAGGTACGCAAGACGCGACGACCTTCCTCCTTCTTCGACAGCGCCTCGTCGCGGCGGAAGAGCATCTCGCGCACGCGTCAGCCGACGTGCAGCGTGCGGACCTCGCGTATGCCGTCGCCCGCGGCACGTTGCTCGACGAGGTCGCTCGATGAGGCGGCGTCGTGGGCTCAAGACGCTCGGAGCGTTGCTCGCTTGCGCGACCGCCGCCTGCCACGGCGACGCGACGCGTGCTCCGAAGCCGGCTGCCGAGAGCGGCGTCGTGACGGTGCGCATCGATCCCGCGCTCCTCGCGGCGGGCCGCGTCGTCGTACGCGAGGTCACGCGACGCGCTCTCCGCGGAGATCACCGGGTTCCCGGTGAGGTCATGTCGAGCGAGACGGGCGCCGCGGACGTCGGGACGCTCGCATCGGGTCGCATCGCGGCGATCGTGGCGCGCGAAGGCGAGACGGTGAAACGCGGACAAGTCCTCGCGTGGATCGACTCGCCCGAGGCCGCGCGCGTGGCGGCGGACGTGATCCGCGCGCGCGCACGGGCCGGCGCGGCGGCGCGAAGGCTCGAGCGACAAGTCGCGCTCGAATCGGATCGCGCCACGAGCGCCGGCATGAGCGAGCCGCCGACGTCGACGCAGCACGTGCTCGCCGCGCGAGCTCCCGTCAAGAGCCCGATCGACGGCTTGCTCGTCGAGCGGCGAGTCGCGCTGGGGGAGCCGGTCACGCCGGACAAGACCCTCTTCCGCGTGGTCACGAGCGATCGCGTGATCGTCGATGCGCGGTGGACGGATTCCGCCTCCGAGCCTCCCGCGAACGACACCCCCGTGACGCTCGTGGCACGCGGCGGCGCGCTGCGCTCGACCTGCGCGGCACATGTCATCGCGACGGTCGGCTTCGTCGACCCCCAGACGCGCGCGCGGCGCGTGCGGGTGGTGCCCAACGCTCCGTGCCCAGCGCTCGTTCCAGGTGCATTCGTCGACGTGGTCTTCACGACGTCACCAATCGCCGATGGCGGCACGTTCGCGATCGCGGTGCCGCGCGAGGCCATCGTCGACGTACGCGGCGCACCGACCGCGTTCGTGGCAACGGCCGAGGCAGGCGTCTTCGTGCCCCGACTCGTCCATCCGGGACGCGTGAGCGACGACGATGTCGCGATCGACGATGGCCTTGCCGACAACGAGCGCGTCGTCGTCACCGGAGCGGTCCTGCTCAAGGGCGAGCTCCTGCGCGCCGAGCTCGAGGCCCAGTGATCCACTCCCTCGTCGGCGCTGCCGTTCGACATCGCTTCATCGTGTTGCTCGCCACGGTGGTCTTCGCGTTTCTAGGCGCACGCGCCTACGCGTCGTTGCCTCTCGACGCCGTCCCGGACATCACGAACGTGCAAGTCCAAGTGCTCACGGCGTCACCGGGGCTCTCACCGCTCGAGATCGAGTCGATGGTCACGCGACCTGTCGAGCTGTCCTTGGCGGGGCTGCCGCACAAGCGCGAGGTGCGCTCGGTCTCTCGCGCGGGCGTCTCGGCCGTCACCGTGATCTTCGAGGACGAGCTCGCGCTCGAGGAAGCGCGGTCGCTCGTTTCGCAGCGACTTCCGGCCGCACGCCAGGCCGTTCTCGGCGGGGGACAGCCGGAGCTCGGACCGATGAGCACTGGGCTCGGCGAGGTGTTCCACTTCACCGTCGCGTGGCCGGGCCACACCCCGACGGAGATCCGCACGCTTCTCGACTGGGAGATTGCGTACGCACTGCGAACGGTGCCGGGCGTCGTCGAAGTGAACGCGTGGGGCGGCGACACGCGGCAGGTCGATGTCGAGCTGCGACCGCGCGATCTCGTGACATTCGGCGTCACGCAGCGCGACGTCGAGGAGGTGCTCCTCGCCGGCGGCCAAAGCGGCGGCGGCGGCGCGATCGAGCGAGGCGGCGAGCAAGCCCTCGTGCGCATCGACGGCCAGTACCGGTCGCGCGATGCGATCGCGCAGCAAGTCGTGAAGACGCGCAGTGGCGGTACGCCGATCCTCGTGAACGACGTGGCGACGGTCCGCGAGGGGACGGCGTTCCGCCAGTCGGCCGCTACCGAGGACGGCGAAGGCGAGACCGTCTACGGGATGGTGCAGATGATCTCGGGCGGCAACGCGCGCGAGGTCGTCGGCCTCGTCGTCGAACGGTTCGCGGAGATCGAAGCGCGGCTCCCCCCGGGCGCGAAGCTCAAACCGTTCTACAACCGCGCGACGCTCGTCGATCGGGTGCTGTCGACCGTGAACCGCTCGCTCGCCGAGGGCGGCATCGTGGTGATCGTCGTGCTCTTGCTCATGCTCGGCGACATCGCCGCCGCGTTCGTCGTCGCGACGACGATCCCGCTCGCGATGCTCGGTGCGTTCATGCTGATGCGCATCTTCGGCGTCAGCGGCAACCTGATGAGCCTCGGCGCGATCGATTTCGGGCTCGTGGTCGACGGAGCGGTCGTCGTCGTCGAGGGCGCGCTCGCCGCGATGGCCGTGCACCACTCCCGCGCCGAAGCGGCGCTCGTGCGGGAGGCGCGCGAGGTCGGGCAGCCGATCGCGTTCGGCATCCTCATCGTCGGCCTCGTGTATGTCCCCATCCTGCTGCTCGAGGACGTCGAGGGCCGGATGTTCCGGCCCATGGCGCTCACGGTTCTCTTCGCGCTCGGCACCGCGCTCGTTCTCACTTTCACTTGGGTCCCCGCGCTCGCGTCGATGCTTTTGCGGAAGATTCACGACGTCGAGCCGCCGCTCGTGCGCCTCCTTCGCCGTGCCTACGATCCGCTGCTCGCGCGTAGTCTTCGCCACCCCGGGATCGCGGGCGCCTTCGCTCTCGTTCTCCTGGCCGCGGGCGGCGCCGTGCTCTCGCAGCGGGGAGTCGAGTTCGTTCCGCGCCTCGAAGAGGGGGATCTCGTCATCCAGGTCACGCGCCCTCCGAGCGTGTCCTTGGCAGAGGCGGTGCGGGGCACGACGACCGTCGAGGCGACGTTGCGATCGTTTCCCGAAGTCCGGCACGTCGTGTCGCGTACCGGCAGCCCCGACGTCGCCACCGACATCATGGGCGTCGAACAAAGTGACGTCTTCGTGCTGCTGACTCCGCGGAGCGAATGGGTCACGGCGCACGACCGCGAAGGGCTCGTCGGGCATTTCGACAAGGCGCTCCGGCGCGCCCTCCCGGGTACTGGCTTCAGCTTTACGCAGCCGATCGAGATGCGAACCCAGGAGCTCCTCGGAGGCATGAAGAGCGACGTCGGCATCAACGTCTACGGCGACGACCTCGTCGTGCTCCGCAACTTGGCGTCGGAGGTTGCGCGCGCGCTGTCGACGATCGACGGTGCGGTCGACGTGCGGGTGGAGCAGTCGG
>CAXSGV010000034.1:0-3712 GCA_964236615.1 uncultured Polyangiaceae bacterium | reverse complement strand
GTCAGGATCCGCTCGGAGAGGCTCGGGAAGCGCTCCAGGATCTGGCGGAGCGCGGCCCGGTCGAGGACGAGCGCTACCCCTTCCCCGAGCGCCACCGCGGTCGACGTGCGGGTGGAGCAGTCGGCGGGACTGCCGCTGGCGACGGTGCGACCGGATCCATGGAAGGCCGCGCGCGCAGGCGCTTCAGTGGCTGACGTTCGCGCGGCGGTCGAGGCGGTCCACGCGGGACGAAAGGTCGGAACGCTCGTCGAAGGCGAGCGCCGCTTCGACGTGCGCGTGTTGTCCTCACTGAGCTCGACCGCGAGCATCGGCTCGCTGACGATCGTGCTCGAGGGTGGCCGCTCGATCGAGCTGTCCGACGTCGCCGACATCGTCGACGAGGACGGGCCAGCGATCATCGGTCGCGAGAACGCGAGCAGGCGCATCCTCGTGGAGACCAACGTGCGCGGTCGCGATCTGGGTTCGTTCGTCGCCGAGCTCCAGCGACGCCTTGCCGCCATCGAGAAGCCCCGTGGCACCCACTTCCGCGTGTCGGGTCAGTACGAGAACCTCGTCCACGCCGCGAAGCGCTTCGCTGTCATCGTTCCGCTGACGCTGATCGTCATCTTCGGCCTGCTGTACTTGTCGTTCGGGCGCGCTCGACCGGCCGCGATCATTCTCCTGAACGTACCCGTCGCAACCAGCGGCGGTGTCATCGCCCTCGGCGCCCGTGGTCTTCCGTTGTCGATCGCCGCCGCTGTCGGCGTGATCGCGCTGTTCGGAGTCGCCACGCTCAACGGCACGGTTCTCCTCTCGGCGGCGCAGGCACACGAGAAGAACGGGTGCTCGCCCCTCGAGGCCGCCGAACGCGCCGCACGCGAGCGCTTCCGTCCGGTGCTGACGACCGCGCTCGTCGCCTCCGTCGGATTCCTACCGATGGCCCTGGCGACGGGGATTGGTGGCGAGGTGCAGCGGCCTCTCGCCACCGTCGTGATCGGTGGCCTCGTCACCGCCACGATCCTCACACTCGGAATCCTCCCGACGCTGTATGCGCATCTGCGGTTCTCCCGAGGACGCGACGCAACCCAGGGAGCAGGTTAGGCTGGCCGCATGCGAGCTCTTTTGATTGTCGCTTGTGGCTTGGCAACGATCGCGAGCGCGTGCGGTGGCGGGGCGAAACCAGCCGACACGGCGGCCGACTCGAAGGCAGCAGCGGCGACGCCCGCAGGTCCCATGTCCGAGGAGGAGGTGGAGACGGCATGCGCCGAGATCGCGAAGAACGACGCGCAGTGCAGCACCCAGAGTGGGACCGAGGAAAAGGCGAAGGGGCAGTGCACGCGCGGCGTCGTCTGCATGCGCGACTTCATGCGCCCCGAGGCGATTCGTCCACTCATGGACTGCTCGCGCGCCTCGGCCTGCGATCACGACAAGTGTTTGGGGGAGGTCGAGAGCAAGATCACGGCGTCACCTGCGCTCACGGCGTTCCTCACCAAGTGCGAGGGGCAATGCGGTGGCAAGCTCGAGTGCAAGAAGGTCGGTAAGCGGATCCTCTCGGATGCTGCCTGGCCACCGGCAACGAAGTGCTTCGAGGAGAACGCCGACTGCGAAGCGGCGGCCGTCTGCGCAGGCATGCAGATCCTCGGCGTCGCCGGCAAGGGGATGACCTGCCTCGAGCACGCGGCGCGCGAGCCGGGCGCCTCCACTGCGGCAAGCCCGACGACCGAGCCGGCGCCCGAGACCACGACCACCACGACGACCACGACGCCAGTCTTCCCAACGCCGAAGAAGGGCGCGAAGCCCACGCCGAAGCCGACGCGAAAGAAATAGGGCGACGCGCGATCAGTCGCGCCAGAAGGTCGGGGCGTTTCCTGTCAGGGCGATGACATCGGCGGGCGTGTCGAGGTCGACGCCGACCGCGCCGTCCTCCACCTCGATGCGCACGCGCGCGTCGCCGAGCGCGGTCAGGCAGTCACGGAGTGGCGGCGGTGATGCCGCGGCGCTCGTGTACGCGGCAAGCACATCGCGACGGCATACGATCGGGTGCCCGCCGCGAGCCGCATGACGAGGAGTGGCGGCACGCGCCCCGCCGTCGACCGCGGCGAAGAGCGCGGCGATCGTGGCGGCCTTTGCGGGTAGCGCATCGACCGGTGTGATCAATAGCGCCGAATCATCTTCCAGGACCAGCGCACGCGCGCCGATCGCAAGTGATCCTGCCTGATCCGGCTCGCGCGACACCGCGATCCGAACGCCCGCGATGCCGCGCACCACCGACGCGAGGCGCTCGTCGCTCACCACCACGATCACCACCCCGCACCCTGCAGCGCGTGCGCGCTCGACGTGAAGGACGAGCAGCGGCTTGCCGTCGATCAGCAGCCACGCTTTCGGGCCGCCCATACGTTCGCCGCGACCCGCAGCGAGCACGATCGCGGCGCGTGCCACGCCGTCAGGCGCCTTCGGAGGCGCCGCCGCGCTTTCGCCACGCGACCATCTCGGCGGCGATCGCGACCGCGATCTCGTCGGGGAGCCGCGCGCCGATCGCGGCACCGATGGGCATGCGCACGCGCGTGCGGTCCTCGAGCGAGAAGCCCTTGGCCTCGAGGCGGTCCTTCGTACGCTGGGCTTTCGCGCGGCTGCCGATGCCGCCGACGTAAGCAAAGCCCCGGGAGAGCGCCCACTCGATCGCCTTCTGATCGAGCGCATGATCGTGGGTCATCACGAGAACGACTCCGCTCGTGGGGATGTCTTTCCCGACGTCGTCGAACTCACCGATCACAGACCGCACGCCGGGCAGCCGCCCTTCTTGGGCCCACGCGTCGCGCTCGTCGCAGACCGTCACCGCGAATCCAACGCGGGCGAGCAGAGGTGCGGTCGCTGTCGCCACGTGGCCCCCGCCGATGATGAGGCACGCGGTCAACGCGTCGAGCGGCTCGAGCATCAGATCGATGCTGCCGCCACAGCACATGCCGAGCTCGGCGCCGAGCCGGAAGCTGCGCACGTGATGGGTTGGTACGACGTCGCTGCGTGACAGCATCTCGTCGAGCGCGGCGATGACCTCGCGCTCCATCGCGCCGCCGCCGACGGTGCCGATGCAGGAGCCGTCGGCGCCTGCATAGAGCTTCTGCCCCGGCGTTCCAGGCGCCGATCCGTGCCGCGCCATCACCGTCGCGATCGCACCACGCACCCCGCGGCGCGCATTCGCCGCCGCTAGCTCGAGCACGCTCGTCGCGTCCGCGGGGGTGGCCACGCGCCCGGCACGATCGGCGAGCGCAGGCACGATCGAAAGCGGGATCGGCTTGGGCATCGCTGCTTTATGCTGAATCAGCGCCGCGCGCGCCAGCCTCGCGTGGGACGCCCAGTGTAGGCATATGTAGGCCAACCGCGAGCAGAGCCGACCGAAAGGGGCCCGACCTCCGAAGCAGCGGAGCCGTTCGCCTTCTCTGGTTCTTCGACCTCCGCGATGTCGATTGCGTACACTCCTCGCTCCGGATGACGCCGCTCCCTACCCACGACATGAGCCAAGTGCTCGTGATGATCCTCGCAGGTGGCGAGGGCAAACGCCTCCATCCGTTGACGCTCGAGCGCGCCAAGCCGGCGGTGCCCTTCGGCGGCCGCTACCGGATCATCGACATCGTTCTCTCGAACTTCGTCAACTCCGGCCTCGCGAAGATCAAGGTGCTGACGCAGTACAAGTCGGCCTCGCTCGAGGAGCACATCGCGCGCGTGTGGCGGCTCT
>CAXSGV010000033.1:13152-23534 GCA_964236615.1 uncultured Polyangiaceae bacterium | reverse complement strand
TGTAACGTAAGGTTATCGCATGCTTTTTACGGCGCTTGTTCGACGGCTTCCAAGCACCTTCCTGCTCGTATCGCTGGCCACGGCGGCCTGCAGCTCGAGCGATTCGTCGACCGACACGTCGGGTCCCCTTCCAGACGAGGTTGGCGATGCGTCGACCGAGCGTCCGTCGAGTGATCCGCCCCGCGACACCGACATGGATCCTCCCGCCGTCGATCCCGGAGGCGCAGGTGGAAGCAATGCCTCCATGGCGCCCCCGCTCCTTCCGACGACCGTTGGGATGGTCACGGAGACCAAGCTCTTCGACGCCGTCGGAACCTCGAGCTCCTACACTGCGCTGCAGGGCGGCGCATCCGACGGAGCGTTCGGCTACTTCGTCGTGTTGCATACGCTGCCGGGGGACATCGACGTCTCTCAGTTGCTCAAGTACCGCGTCTCGGATGGCGCGCGGCTCGCGACCGTCTCGTTCGATGCACCGGGCAACGTCACCAACGCGCTCGGGCACGGTAACGACGCGACCTTCAACACGGACACGGGCAAGTTGATCGTTCCCGCCTGGACGAACGACGGCTCGACACAGCCCGCGGATAACGGAAAGGATCTTCGCATCATTGATCCGAATTCGCTCAAGATCCTCGAGACCAAGACCGTCGACGTCGACGTCACGAACCTCTGTTACGCAAACGGGTCCTACCTGATCTTCAACGGAGGAGCCTTTCGCAAATACGACGGGAGCTTCGCCCTCGTGAGCAGGACGCCGTTCGATGTTACGAAAGCGGAAGACGCCTATGGACCGGCCAAGGCGACCCGCGTCGGCCAGGGTATCGATTGCGACGAAGACTACGTGTACATTACACGCTGGTACCCCGAGCCGATATCGAACCGCATCTACGTCGCGACGTGGGCGGGGAATCTGGTCGGGGCCTACACGTTCGACGGTCCCGAGGGCGAGCACCTCATTCACGTCTCAGGCTCGCGAATTCTCCACGGCATCAACACCGCGGGTGGCGGCGGTGAGCTGCGTCGCATCAACTACCTCGAATACGTCGTCAGCTACGTCGCGGAAGGCGGCGCGGGTGCGATGGCGAGCTCGCGCGTGCTCTACGGCCGCAACTTGCCACTTCGCAAGAACGCGTTCACGTCCGCCGGGAAACAGTTCGGCGGCTGGGCGGCGGAACGCGAAAGCGATGGCGGCTGGCGCTACCAAAGCGCCGACGGCAGCCAGGGTGCCTGGTACGCACTAGGAAAACAGCCTGCGGGCTGGGTTCTCTACATCTACAAGGACGAGGCGCTCGTCGCAAAAACGACGCCGTACGGCCTTGTGAGAATGCACGCTCAGTGGAAGTGAGAGCCGAGATGGAGCGAACGCGCGTCACTTCGTGCCGAGGGTGCCCTTCACGGTACCCGTCGGCGGCCAGGTGAACGGGACGTCGGTGCAGGTCGGGGTCTGCGTGACCGCTTGGCAGACGCCGCTCACGCCGCCATCTTGTGGCTTCGACGGATAGCCGCACATGTGAGCGACGTACGTGCCCGGGGCGGCGCAATGCGTCTTCGCGCACTGCGTGCCTTGGCCGCAGGTCGACGTCTCGAAGGTCGTCCCGTTCCAGGTGCTCGTCACCCCAGTTGCCCCTATCGTCCCCGGTGGGCGGCAAGCTGCGGGGCAGGCGATCGGCCGGCAGTCATCACACGACGCGACGCACCCTCCACGGATGTCCACCGGGGTGCCGTCCTCTCGTGTGATCGAGAGGAAGCTCGCGTCGCAGCCCGACGCGTCGCAGTACGGCGTGTCGCCCACCACATCGAGCTGGAACGTCGCCGTGGGGCCGCCGGTCGGGCAGTCGTCGGAAGCGCCGCCTCCGTCGCTCTTGCCCGCGTCGTCCGTCTTGCCGCCGTCGACGACGGGCGCAGTGGCCACGGACGACGACGAGCACGCGGCGGCGAAGAGCACCAGCGAGAGGAGCGACAGCGTCTGCTTCATCATGGGGTGCCGGACTGCAACATGCGCGCCTCGCGGTTCCGACGGATAAAAAAGGCGCGGCGAGCCTCGTGCGGAAAACCTGCAAAGGCGAGCGTGTCGCGGCCGTGTCGTTCTGTGCCGCGGTCGCTCGACCCTTAGCGACGCTTCTTCTTTTTCTTCGGCTGGCCGACCTTCGAGACCTTCGTCTTCTTGCCCTTGCGCCCTTGCGGCGACGGTCCGCCGCCCTTGCCGGGGCTCGCTGCCTTCGCGGTCTTGACCTTCGGACCACGCGACAAGGGGCGATCGGCGCCGCGACCTTGCGTACCGCGCTGGCGATCGTTCGAGCGCGTATCGACGGCGCCCTTCTTTCCGCGGAAGGGAGGTCGATCCCCGCCGAGGACACGCGGTCGCTCGCCGCCTTTGCCGTCGCCCTGTACGCGGCGTGCGTAGACAGTGCGGCGCAGGATCGCGACATCGATGATCTCGAGCATCATGCGATCGCCGAGCGACACGACGTCGCCCGAGCGTTCGGCGACGGCGCGCAGACCTTCGTCGTCGAGCTCGTAGCGATCGCCGCCGAGATCCTCGAGCTTCACGAGGACATCGACGAACGGCGTATCGAGCACGACGAAACAGCCCGAGCCGACGATCGCGGTGACGGTGCCCTCGTAGCGCTCGCCGATCTTGTCGCGCATGAACACGGCGCGGTAGAGATCGGTGACCTCGCGCTCGATCTCCATCGCCTTCCGCTCGGCGACCGACGCTGCGAGCGCGGCCGACGCGATCTCTTGCTTGGCCTCGTCGCTGCGGTTGACGTTCGCGTTGGTGAGAACCGAGTGCGTGGAGCGGTGCACGACCACGTCCGGGTAACGACGAATCGGCGACGTGAAGTGCAGGTACGCCTTCGACGCGAGGCCGAAGTGACCGATGTTCGTGGGGTCGTAGGTCGCCTGCTTCATCGAGCGCAGGAGCAGCATGTTGAGGACGTTCGCGAGCGGGTGATCGGCAAACGACTTCAAGAGCTCGGAGAGGCGTCGCGGATCGGTGGCCATCTCGGGATCGAACGCGATGCCGAGCGCCTCGCACATCTTCGTGAACTTCACGAGCTTGAGCTGATCGGGCGGCGCGTGAATGCGGAAGATGGTGGGCACCTGACGCTCGACGAGCCAGACGGCGACCACCTCGTTGGCGAGGAGCATCAGCTCTTCGATCAGCTGGTAGGCCTTGCGCGTGCCGGGATCGGAGGCGCGGCGCTGGATGTCGATCGGGTTACCGGTCTCGTCGAGGACGATTTTGGGCTCGGGGAGATCGAAGTCGACCGCGCCGCGCGCGAGGCGTCGTGCGCGAAGCGTGCGTGAGAGCTCGAGCGCGACCTTCAGGCCCTCGACCATCTCGTCGGCCTTCGGCTGTCGCGGCGGAACGTCGGACAAGCCGAGCGCGCGCGCCACGCCGCCGTAGGTGAGCTTGGCCTGGCTCTTCATGAAGCCGCGGATCAAACGGCGCTGCGTGATCTCGCCGCTCGCGTCGATGTCGACCTCGGCACAGAGGCAGAGGCGAATGACGTCGGGCAAGAGCGAGCACAGGTTCGACGACAGCGGCCGCGGCAGCATCGGGATGGCGCGATCGGGCAGGTAGATGCTGCAGCCGCGCTGCATGGCTTCGGCGTCGATCTTCGTGCCGGGCTTCACGTAAGAGCTGACGTCGGCAATCGCGATGTACGCGCGGTAGCCGGTGCCGCGACGCTCGACCCAAACGGCGTCGTCGTGATCGCGCGCGTCCTCGGGGTCGATCGTCGGCAGCGGCAGGTGGGTGAGATCTTCACGACCCGCGAGCATCTCTTCGGGGACGGTCTCGCCGTAGGCGGCGGCCTCGTTGAAGGCCTGCTCGGAGTGGACCTCCTCGATCTGCTCGCGCACGAGGACTTTCGCGACCTCGACCTTGATCTCGCCGGGCTTGCCGAGAACGGCCTCGAGCTTTCCTTCCGGATTCTCGTTCGGGTTGTCGGGATAGCGCGTGATCGAGACGACCGCGGCGTCGCCGTCCTTGCCGCTGTTGCCCTCGCCACCGAGGACCGTGTCGACGTCGCTCGGCAAGACGATGGGTCCGCGGACGCGCGTGTCGTCGGGCTCGAGCCAAGCGCTCCGGCCGCGACGGCGGAGCACGCCGGCGACGCGCTTGGTTCCGCGCGAGACGATCTCGACGACCTCGCCGTCGGCGCCTTTCGCGCCGCGCGAGCGCAGCATGATTTTCACCTTGTCGCCGTGCATCGCGCCTTTGAGCGACTCCGGCGGGATGAACACGTCGTCGCCGGTCGAGCCCACGCTCGACACGAAGCCGAACCCGCGTGGCGCGATCGACATCACGCCTTCGCGGAGCTCGCCGCGCGGTGAAGTCGTGTAGGTGGCTCGGGCCGTGAGCTTGAACTTGTGGCCGCTCTTCGCGGAGACCACACCGTTGAAGGCCATATCGTCGAGCAAGCGAAGGAGACCAGCGTAGCCATCGTCACTGACGCGAAGCTGCGTTTGGATCTCTTTCGCGTGGAACGCGCGGTCGTCGGATCCGAGAAGCTCGAGCACGCGATCCCGCGTGGGAAGGGTTTCTGCCATGTTTGGGTTAGAACGCATTACTAGAGGTCCAGCCATGAGCCAATCGCCGCGTCCCGAAGCTCCGCCGTCACCCGAGCGCCACACGCCTGCCATGTGGGCCGGCTGGTCGTTGTCGATCGCCCTGCCGACGCTGCTCGGAACCGCCGTCAGCGCAGCGTTGCTCGTCGATTACCTGCGGCCTCTGCCCGTGTTCTGCGAGCCCGGCGGCGGCTGCGATCGCGTGAAGGCGACGACCTATGCGGCGTGGTTCGGCATCCCGACCCCGGCGTTTGGGCTGGCGGCGTTCCTCGCTCTCGGCGTGCTGGCCCTTCTCCGCGGCCCACGCGTTCGCACGCTGCACCTCGCGCTCGCGACGGTGTCGGCGATGATCGCCGGCTACCTGATCGTGCTGCAATTCCAGATGGGTGCAATCTGCAAGTTCTGCATGGTGACGGACTTCTCGGCGCTCGTGCTCGCCGGTGGCGCGCTTCTGCGTTCCCTGCGGGCGTTGGATCTTCCGGGCAAGGTGCGCTCGCGCCTCGCGGGCGGGCTTGCGCTCGTCGCCGCGGCCGCGCTGCCCATCGGCATCAGCACCACGATGAAGCCGAAGATCGCGCTGCCGTCGGTCGTCGCCGTCGAAATGCGGAAGACCCCGCAAGGCATGGTGACCGTCGTCGACTTCGTCGACTTCGAGTGCCCCTACTGCCGCATGACCCACGAAGAGTTTTCACCCGTCATTGCCGCCAACGCCGCCAAGGTGCGCGTCGTGCGCAAGCAGGTCCCGCTCGCGATGCACGAGCACGCGCGCGACGCCGCACGCACCGCGTGCTGTGGCGAGCTGCTCGGTCAGGGCGACCGCGTGGCGAACGCGCTCTTCACATCGAAAGACCTGACGAAAGAAGGCTGCGAGAAGCTCGCGATTGAGAACGGCCTCGATCTCGCGGCTTACCGCGCCTGCATCGCGGACCCGAAGATCGACGCGCAGATCGAAGCCGACCGCGCTGACTTCAAGGCCGCCCAAGGCAAGGGTCTACCGACGATCTGGATCGACGACGAGAAGCTCGAAGGGGCGCAGCCGCGGGAGAAGCTCGAAGCCGCCATCAGCCGCGCCATTTCGAACAAGAGCTGAGCCCGCCTCGATCGTACCGCGAACGGCTTGGCTTTACGCCTGGCGCTTGAGGCCTTTGGCGAGCGCCATGACCTCGCCCATGTCGATGCCCTCTGCAGCGCATGCCCGACTGAGCATGCTGGCGAAGCTTGCAGCGCTCTCGCTACCGCTCACATCCGGGTCGGAAGGCAGGAAGCTTTCCGCCGGCAGAAACCTTCCCACGTGCTGCAGCTCGGCGATGCGCTCTTCGTACCCAGACGCCACCGGGTCCGCCGTATCGGGGTAGACGAACACGCCGCGTGGATCGTGATGCAGGTCGAGGACGCCGGCGAGCGCTTGCGCGATCGCGGGTCCGAGCTGGTGCTCTGGGTCGCCGAAACGCAGCCCGGTCGAGACATCGCTGCCATCCGCCAGCTCTGCGAAGAAGAACGCGCCCTCTTCCGTTGCGGCCTCGAAGACGACGCGCCGCTCGACTTGCTTTGCGATCGAGGTCGGCAGCGCGTCGAGAAACTCCGAGTCGAAGGCGACGCGCTTGACTGCGCAACGTTCCACGAGCTGCGCGTGTGTGACCTTCAACAAGCACTTGGTATCGGTTCCGATGGGCACGCTTGGACGTGCCCACGGGGCTCGAATTCAAGGCCGTTTGCGATCACTCGCTTCGGCGGCAAACGATTTCAGTTGGGAACGCAGCTGCAGGACTCGGCGTCCCAGTGGCTCGTCTTCACGCACAGCATCGTCTCGACGCAGGTGTGCTCGACGCAGTTGCCCGGGCCGTCGACCATGAGCTGCTTGCCGGTGCAGTCGTAGCCGGTCGGGCAAGTGTGCGGGTTGAGTGTGCGGCCACCACAGGCGATCTTGTCGATCTCGACCATCTCGCACTTCTTCGTGCCGGTGTTGCACTCGGGCTGGCGCGTGTCGTTGATCAAGAAGAGCGGGCAGATCTGGTTCTTGTTCGGGCACGTGAAGCTGGCTTCGTAATCGGCGGTGTGACTTGCGTTGACCGCCTCCTTGTAGCCGTTGTGGCAACAGCCGACGCGCGGCACCGCGACGCAGTCCTTGTCCGTGTTGCAGGCTTCCCAAATCGGCGCGGCGGGCTTGCCCTGGAGCTCGACGGTGAAGTCGTGCGCGGCGAGATCGTAGTCGCGGAACACGACATAGTGGGTGGCGCTGCCCGAGCGCGGAAGCTTCGGAAGCTTCAAGTGGATGTGCGAATCGAGTGACCCGTCGGCGTCGTCGTTGCTGCCGAGGACCTTCATGCTGTCGTCGAGAACCCAGGCCACGGAGTCGCCTCTGTTCGAGCGAACCCAGACGTCGATCTCGTCGCCTTCAGCGCCGGCGAACTTCACGGCGCGGAAGCGAGCGGGGTTCTTGTAGCGGATGGTGGCGCTCGTCTCGCCGTAGGTCAGCGAGCCCGCGATCTCCCAGTGCGTAGCAAACGAGTACGCGCTCGCTTCACCCTGGGTGACGTCCTCTTTGGTGCCGTCGCTGCTGCAAGCCGCCGTCGCGAAGGTCGCACCGACCACGAATCCGATTCCCACTGCCGTCTGAATGAAGCGCATCGAAAGTCTCCCCGGTTGAGTGAGACCATCGCCACCAACGTGCGACGGCCGCCCACATGTACGGCGCTGTATAGGCCATTCCCCCGAAGATGCCCGTCGATTTTCGGTTGCCGGCAACCGATTGTCCCGAGCCCCCGCAAACGCGTGTTCACGATCGGTGTGTTATCCCGCGTTCTCACTAGGAATTTTCGATGCCAGGTGGGTGAATACTCGGCGAAGAGGCCTCGTATAACGGGGTATCCTCACCTTGGAGACTTCCCCATGATCCCCCTTCGAAGCGCTTCGGTTGCGTTGCTCCTGGCCTCTGCTGCGCTCGCGATTGTCCCGGGCTGCGGCGGCAAAGAGTACGTCCGCGACTCGACCGACAAGACGATCGACAACAACGCGATGAGCACGGGGCTCGACAAGGACGACATCCAACGGATGCTCTCCGAGAACCTGAACAACCTGCGCAACTCGCCGATCATGGATCTCTGGCGCTCGCACCGCGGCGCCGACACCGTCGCCGTGTTCCCGTTTCAGAACGAAACCACCGAGCACATCGACTCGCAGCTCTCGACGATCTTGAGCGAGACCGAGACCTGGCTGGTCGAGGCCGGCACCGTCACGATGATCAGCCGCGAGCGTCAGAACCAGATGATTGCCGAGGTCGAAGGGCATCGGAACGCGGTCTTCAACCCCGAGCACATCGCGCAGTACGGCAAACAGCTCGGCGCGAAGTACTTCGTCACCGGCAAGGTCTCGGCCTCCGACGAGCGCTCCGACGGCGCGCGCCGCGTGCAGTACTTCTTCTTCATGCAGGTTCTCGAGATCGAGACCGGCGTCATTCGCTGGCAGCACAAGGCGTACATCACGAAGGCGCTGAAGTAGCCGCGATGCTACGCCGGCTTCTGATCGCCGGAACTGCCGCGTCGCTCTGGGCGATCACGGGGTGCGGCGGACACACGGAGCGCACGCTCAAGCTCCGGACGGCGCTCGACATGGGCGACACCAAAGGCGCGATCGCGGCCTGCAACGAGGAGCTCGACGTCAAGAGCGGCAAAGAGCTCCCCGGCGACATCACTGGCGACAACGCGCTCATCGTCCTCGATCGCGGCAGCATCCAGCAGTCCATCGCGCAGTGGAAAGACAGCGCGCGCGACTACGAAGCGGCCGACAAGGCGATCGACATGCTCGACCTCGCGCACAACGCGGGCGACAGCATCGGCGAGTACGTCTTCTCGGGATCGTCGGGGCGCTATGTCGCGCCGCCGTACGAGAAGCTGCTCATCAACACGCTCGACATGATCAATTACCTCGAGCTCGGCGATCTCAACGGCGCCAAGATCGAGGCGCGTCGTCTGTCGGTCATGCAGAAGTACATCGCCGAGCAGCTCAACGAGCCGGACAACGCGATCCTGGGGCTCGGCGGCTTCCTCGCTGGCTACGCCTTCGAGAAGAGCGGCAACGCCAACGAAGCGCTCCACTATTATGACGATGCCCTGAAATTTTCAGGGTTTCAGTCGCTGAAAGATCCGGCGCGCATCTTGATGACGCAGAGCTCGTACAAGTCTCAGCGGCTCACTGCGCTCGCGGCCGAGAGCACGCCACTACCGACGCCGCTCGAGGACTCGGGGGAGGCCGAGCTCGTCGTCGTCGTTGGGTACGGGCGCGTGCCCCACAAGATTTCGAACCGCATCCCGATCGGGCTCGCGCTGACGCTCTTCGCGCGCGACATCCACCCCACCGACGCCCAGGCCGCGAACAAGCTCGCCGCGCAGGGGCTCGTCACGTGGGTGAACTTCCCGACCCTCGCTCCTGGCCAGGGGCGCTACGAGACCCCGCGCGCCCAGGTCGACTCGCGCTTCGTGCAGCTCGAAGAGGCGGTCGACATCGGTGCGCAGGTCAAGGACGAGTGGCACAAGATCGAGGGCAAGATCGTCGCGAGCGCAATCACGCGCCTCATCGCGCGGCTCGCCGTCGGCGAAGGCATTCAGATGGCTGCGGGCAAAGACAGCATCATTGGCTTCATCGGCGCGCTCGGCGCCCAGGCCGCGCTCACGGCCCTCGACACACCCGACACCCGCAGCTGGGAGACGTTGCCTGCGCGCGTCGCGGTCACGCGCATCCGTGTTCCCGCGGGAAAGCACACGATCAAGCTCGAGGCGCGCGGCGTCTCGCGCACCGAGACCTTCGATCTGCCGAAGGGCGGCTGGAAGGTCGTCTCGCTCATGGCGCTTCGGTAGCTCACGCCGCAGACGCGAGAAGCAGCCCGCAGTCGACCGCGTGGGAGTGGTATAGCCAGGGGCGATGCGACCGCTTCATGGCGTGGTCTTCGGCTTTCTCGGTCTCGTCGCGCTCGCGAGCGGGGCGTGCCACACGCAAGGTCCGCAGGGCCGGCCCGAGATGCAGTGCAACGACGCCTGCAACGCGCGCGCTTCGAACCGATGCAGCGAGTCCGAGTGCGAGCGCGGCTGCCGCTTCATTCTCGACCGCCTCATCGAGCACGAGGGGAAGAACGTCGTGTCGTGCATCACCGCCGGGAAGGGCGCGTGCGACGACACCGCGTGGGCCGACTGCGCCGTGCGCGTGGGCGCTCACGCCGATGGCGGTCCGCCCGCGTTCGTCCCGACCCAAATAGAAGACTGAGCGCGCAATGGCGATGCTCAAGGTCAAAGACGATCGCAACCGCGATCTCCTGTTCGGCGCTCCGCCGAAGCGCATCGTCTCCCTCGTGCCGAGCGACACGCTCTCGGTGATCGAGCTCGGTGGTGCCTCCGCGCTCGTCGGTCGCACCGATTACTGCGACACGCCGGCCGAGGTCGTCGCGAGCATTCCGAAGGTCGGTGGCACCAAGAACCCGGATCTCGCCGCGATCATGGCGCTCGAGCCCGATCTCATCCTCGCCAACCAGGAAGAGAACACCAAGTCCGACCTCGAGAAGCTCGCGCAGCAGGGGTTTCGCGTCTACGTCGCGTTTCCGCGACGCGTGGCCGACGGCATGAACCACCTCGCCAAGCTGGCTCGCATCCTCGGCGTCGCCGGCGATCCGAAGGTGCGTGCATTCTGCAAGGAAGGCTACGAGGCCATTCGTGCTGCCGAGGCTTCGCGCGACGCGGTGCGCCGGGTGCGTACGTTCTGCCCGATCTGGATGGATCCGTTGATGACGATCCACGGCGACACCTTCATCAGCGACA
>CAXSGV010000033.1:10050-13142 GCA_964236615.1 uncultured Polyangiaceae bacterium | reverse complement strand
ATCGGTGCGCAACCTGTTCGTGGCGCCAGCCAGTCTCGATCTCGCCGGCGCCGACAACGTGTTCGCCGAGCGAAAGCGGCGCTATCCGCTCGCCGCCGATCTCGGGAAGCGCGCTCCGCTCGGCCTCGACGCAGTCGGCGCGCGCGACGTTCGCTACCCACGCATCACGATGGACGAGCTCGTTCTGACGGCCCCCGAGCTCGTCCTTCTCCCCGACGAGCCGCACCCCTTCACGGACGCCGACGCGGAGGTCTTTCGCGCGCTGCCAATCCCTGCGGCTTCGCGCGGCGCGATCGTGAAGACGAGCGGCAAGGATCTCTGTTGGTACGGGTCGCAGAGCGTTCACGGAATTGCGCGGGTTCGTGCGCTGATCGACAGCTACCGGGGTGACCTCCCGTCCTGAGCAGGAGAGAAGGTGCGCCCTCATTTGGGAGCCTTGATCCACGGGGATTGTGGGGATCTTTTTTGTAAGCGATGCTCGGTTCTCGGTGAATCGTCGATGAGCATCTTCTCGCGGCTTTTCAACAAGGGGCAGGACCCCGAGGGCAAGCCGGCGGACCAAGCTTCGACAGGACAGGCGGGCCAGCCCGGCGCGCACGATCCGTCGCAGGCAGCGCAGGGATCGGTCCCGAGCAACGAAGAAGCGCTAGGGATGTTCGCGGAAGACGATGAGGACGACGTCGACGATCCCACGAAACAACAAGAGCGGCCGGACCTCGTGTTCGAGACGGGGAAGCTGGATGCCCAAGGGAAAAAGACCGCGGCGTCGAAGGGGGTGCCCCCGGCTCCCGTACCGGCGGCGCCTCCGCCCCTCGACACACGCACGCCCGATGAAACCTCCACCCTCGTGCGGCAGACGGCGTCGACAGGGACCCCCCCGCGCGGCGGCCCGATGCCGGCTCCGCCAGTGAAGTCGTCGCAGGGTGGTGGACCGCGCTCGCAGCCCCAGCCTTCGTCTCCACCGCCGCTTCCGCCCAAGAAGGAGACCGCGCGCGCCGACAACCGGCCGGCCGCTACGCCACCGGCGCTTCCCGTTCAAACAAGCCCATCGCAGCAGGCGCAGCAGACGCAGCACGCGCAGCACGCGGCGCCGCAAAGTGTCCATAACGCGCCAACGCCGCAGCAACCGCCGACCGCACCGAAGGGCGCGCGGCCGGTGGCCGACCTCGGCAAGCTGTTCGACGGCGGCGACAGCGTCGACACGCTCGAGCGCGCGCGCGTCGACGAGGAGACGTCGAACCCTTCCCGATCCCACACGCGCACCGAGACCTCGGACATTCGGAATCTGTTCATCGAGATGGCGGGCAACTACGTGCTCCCCGTCCGCGATTTCATGTTCGACGTGAAGTCGGGCGAGGCGCGCGTCGACTGGCTGCACACGTGCGAGTCCTCGGTGCGGTCGCTGCGCGAGGCGGCCGAGTCGCTGGCGATGGCAAAGCTCGCTCACGCCCTCGAAAAATTCGGCGCGGTCCTGAAGACGGCCGACGAGTCGCAAGGCCCGACCATCCGCGGCGAGATGCGCGACCAGCTGCTCGCTGCGTATTTCAACCTGATCGACCTGATGCCGCAGGCCTTCGGGCTCGAAGCGGAGCGTTCGCGGCGCGAGACCATCATCATCAACTCGCTGCTTTTGCAGATTCCCGGTGTCCAGCGGAACACGGTCGATCTCATGCACGCGGCGGGGCTCACGACGCTCGAAGCCATCGTGGGCGCCAAGCCCGCGGACGTCGCTGCCGCGACCGATCTCGCCATGGATGTCGCCACGCAGATCGTCGACAAGCTGCAAGCGCACCGCAAGGAGCTCGAAGCGGGCTCGCTCGCAGGACTGCCGCCTACCCCCGCGCCCGAAGGCTTCGGCGCGCCGCCCATGCCGGGAACACGCGGCCACCGCAGCACGAGCCCATCGACGTTCGACAGCGCCGAGGTGCGCGCGATCGACGCGCTGGAGTCGTCCATCGACGTCATGCTCGACGAGCAAAACGAGGTGCCGACATCGCTGCACGCCGCCGTGAAGCTTCTCCCGCCGTCGAGCGATCGCGATCTCATCGACGCGCTCGTCGCTGAGCTCAAAGCGCAGCAAGCCGAGTTCGCGACCGTGTCCGAAGGTTGGACCGAGGCGGCGACGTCACGGCGGCGCGAGCTTCGAAAGCTTCGCTCCGATGCGCTTCAAAAAGTGAAGGCGGTGCTCATTCGACTCGGCGAGACCGAGGGCGTGGGCGAGATCGAAAAGCTCAGTTTCGAGCAAAAGCTCGAGAGGATCGAACGCTACCTTCGCGCGTGATTTTGCGCGCGCGAGGTTGCCAAGTCTCAGGAGGACGACAGCGGACATGCCCGATTTCACACCTGAAGTGATCCTCAACAAGGTCAAGCGCGGCGAGAAGATCGAGCGCGCTGATCTCCGAGGCGTGAACCTCGCGAAGGCCGCGCTGGAAGGCGCAAACTTGAAGAGGTGCGACCTCGAGGGGGCGAACCTCGAAGGAGCGCGTCTCAGTCGCGCCAACTTGAAGAACGCGAGCCTGCGTGAGGCCTACCTCGTGAGCGCCGATCTCCGCGAAGCCAACCTCGACAACGCGGATCTCGAAGGCGCGAACCTCGAAGGGGCCATCCTCGCGGGCGCGAACTTGAGCCGCGCGAACCTCGAGGGCACGAACCTCGTCGGCGCGGATCTCACCGGAGCGAAATTCAGCTACGCGCAGCTCGACTCCGCGAACCTCGGGTGTGCGGACTTGAGCGGCGCGAACCTCTCGCATGCCGACATGGTCGAGTGTTACCTCGGCGCGGCGAAGCTGCTCGTCGCCGATCTCTCGAACGCGAACCTGCGCTCCGCGAACCTCGAGGAGGCTGACTTCACCGACGCGCGCCTGAACGACGCGGAGCTCTCCAACGCGAACGCGCGCGGCGCGAAGCTCGTGGGTGCCTCGCTGCTGAAGGCGACCTTCAACGCCACGAACCTCACTGACGCCGACCTCACGTCGGCCGACGCGCGAGGCACGAACTTCACCGGCGCGAACCTCGACGGCGCCAAGATGACGGGCGCCAAGGTCTTCGGCATGGTCCCGAGCGGCAAGCCCATCGAGGGGCTGAAGGCGGAC
>CAXSGV010000033.1:0-10040 GCA_964236615.1 uncultured Polyangiaceae bacterium | reverse complement strand
GACTGGGTCGACAACAGCGAGGCCGGCGACGGCTCGGTGCGCATCACGGGACAGCACGTCCCTGGCCACCTCTCGGGCGAGACCGCCGCGGCCGCGGCAAAGCGCGGCGGCGCAGCGGATGGTCGTCCCGAAAAACTCGCCGACAACGCGCGCTACTTTGGTCGCGGCGACACACTGCGCAACGCGACGCTCGACTTCGACGAGGGCGCGAGCGTTCAGATCGAAAGCCGTTTCGAAAGCTGCTCAATCAACCTCGGCCGCGGCACGCAGCTCGTCGTTGGCCGGGCAGGCGTCCTCGCGGGATGTCAGATCCGGGGCGCGGGAAAGATCACGATCAACGGTGCCTTCTTCGAAAAGGAGAGCCCAGGAATCGTCGGCGCAACCGACGTCATCGTGAGCGCCGAAGGGTCGCTCGTCGGTGCTGTCGAGCAGCCAGCAGAGGAGCTCACCCGGTTCGCGTTCGAACCGGGGTGCAAGCTGCGAATGAAAATCAGTAAGGGTGCAGGGAAGGCCGGAGGCGCGTGAATGAGCGATAAAATGGGCTTCGGAATCGGGAACACGTTCGACCGCAAGGCGGCGACCCCGTCGCACCTCGCCGAGGAGAAGAAGACGCTCGTCGAGGAGGGCACGATCATCAAAGGCAGCCTCACCTCGACCTGTCCGATCGTCGTCAAGGGTCGGATCGAGGGCGAGGTCAATGCGCCGTCGCTCCATGTCTCGACCTCTGGATCGGTGCACGGCAAAGTGAAGGTCGTCGAGCTCAAGTCGGCGGGCGAGCTGTCGGGTGACTTCGACGCCGACGTCGTTCAGCTCTCGGGCAAAGTGAAAGACAAGACCATCATTCGCGGCAAGTCGCTCGAGGTGAAGCTCGTGCCTCCGAACGGCAAGATGGAGGTCGTGTTCGGTGACTGCAGCCTCGAGATCGGCGATCCGCCAACCAAAGAGGAAGCGATTCGCGCGGCGTCGGGCAAGGACACGAAGGCCGACGGCAAGGCCGACACGAAGGCCGAGCCCAAGGAAGCGAAGGCAGAGGCCGCGAAGGAGGCCAAGACCGACGCCAACCCCTCCGTCGCCCCGAAGAAGGACGGATCGACCGACGAGATCCTCAAGGCGAACCCGACGAAGTAGCTGAGTAGCTAGAGCGCGGGCCTTGCGTCGGTGGCGAGAAGCGCGAACACCGCGTGATCGAGCCACCGACCGTGGCAGCGCTCGGCTTCGCGAGCGATGCCTTCGAAGCGAAAGCCGAGACGCTTGATGACCGACAACGACGGGTGGTTGTCGGTCGCCGCAGCGACGCGCACGCGGTGCGCGCGCAGATCGCGGAAGGCCCACGACACGACATGGTTCGCTGCTTCGGTCATCAGACCGTGGCGTGTGACGTCGGTGCGCAGCCAGTAACCGAGCTCGACGCTCTGGTGCAGATGCGCGAACGACTCGAGACCGACGACGCCGAGGAATTTGCGGCTGGCGCGGTCGCGGATCGCAAAGCGGCACGCGCGTGCGTTGTCCCAGTCGATCGCGCTCGCGTCTGCGTACCGGTAGCTCGCGTCGGGATCGACGTTGAACGGAACCCACGGCAGCCACGGCTCGAGCTGCGCGCGTGAGCTGTCGACGGCGTACCAAAGATCGTGGGCATCGCCCGACTCGATCGGTGACAACAGAAGGCGTGGCGTCTCGAGCGGCCTAATCCGCAACTCGACCCGCGGGGGAACGGCAAGCATGACGCACTCCCCAAGGTAGCTGAAGTCAATCTCGGGAGCATCGCCTCGACGCTCCACGGAGGGTTCAGCGCTTGGCGGTTGGGTAAGCAGAGACGATTTCTTTCGTCGGACGCTCGACGCTCTCGAGCGGGCTCGTGACGAGGTCACGGCCGTCGTACGCGAAATAGATGGCTTCGCCGGGCCTGGGATCGCCGGGGTTCGGGACGATCGCGCCGTTCAAGTAGAACTTGAGGCCGCCGTGGATGCGCCGTCGAAGCGCCAAGTGACCATGCAAGAAGTCGCCGGTGCGGCGGTCGCGAACGGCGACGCAGAACCCGTCGCGGAAGTGGTACTCGGTGTTCTTTGTAACATACACGCGATGGCGCCGACGCTCGGGGCTGCGCGCTTCGTCGTCACGGGCTGTGGCTAGCTCACTCATGCGATTCCTCCCGACATAGGAGGCAGCTTCGTCCCGTCGCCCGGTGATGGCCAACTTTCGAGTCGCGATGAGAACAAGAAGACGGGGAGGCGCGAAGATCAGATTTTTTGATCACTTCTCCGAACCCAAAATTCCCCTCAGGGCTTCCCGCCTTCCCGCCTTCCTGTGAACCTCCGTCTCTCTCTCAGAACGGCGCGCGCATGCGTGCGGGATCGATGGCGACATCGCGGTCGAGGGTGCCGAACGTGATTTCGGTTTTGTCGCGCGGGCCTTCGATCAACGTCGCGCGCGTCGGGCGCACGCGATCTTTGTCGAGCGCAAAGGCGAGCTTGTCGAGGCGCGTGCCGGTGCCGGGCCGCGGAATGCCCTCGAAGGCGATGCCCTCGGGCGTGCGCGAGACGAGGCGTAGATCGTAGCGCTCCCGGAGCTTCGAGAGATCACCGCCGAGAAGGATGCGGATGTCGTCGAGCGCAGCCGCGAGCTTCGCACCGGACGTGCCCGCAGCGCCGCCGAGCGCGACACGCCCGCGTGAGCGTGCGCTCTTGAACGCGAGCCCCTCGGGACCGACCCAGTAGATGATGTCGTCGGGTGGCGCGAGCTCCCAGCGCAGACGATCCGGGCGTACGAGCGTCAGCGTGCCCGTCGACTTGATCTTCGATGCGAGCAGGCCAATCGTGCGCTCCTGCGTGAAGGGGCCCGTGAGCGTTTTCAGCGAGGCGCGTGCGCGCGCGACCTCCGCGAGCGCGTCGTCGATCTCCTCGGCAGCGACCGCGAGTCGTGGTGCTGCGATCTCGGCGAGGCCTGCGGCAGCGATCGCCGCTCCACCCGCGAGCATCTGTCGTCGCGAAATCGAGATCGTCATTTTGCGTCTCCTCCCACGTGCGGGCCGCCGGCGTGTGCGCGGCCCTTCTCGTAGCGACCGTCGAAGAGCAACGGATCTTCCGGAAGCGTGACCGCCGGTGGATCCTTCGCCGGATCGTGCCCGGCCGCGAACACCTGCTTCAGATCGAAGCGAACGAATTTTCCGGAGAGGTGCGGACCTGCGCTCACCCACAGCACGCGGTCTTCGAGATCAGCGACGATGCCATGGGTCGCAATGAGCGCGTCGATGCTGCGGCGATCGCCGAGCTCGCACTGGGCGCCGCCCGCGCAATCGTGGTCGCGCAGCATCGCCACTGCGCGCTCGACCGTCGCCTCTTTTGGCTTCACCGAAGTCAGCATCTCGTCGAGCCGCGCGCGCCGCGGGAGCGTGGTGGTGTGCGCGCGGATCGCTTGGTTCTTCTCGTCGCTCGCGAGTGGGCCTTCGAAGTGGTTCGTGACCGCGACACGGGCAGGATCGGCCGACGTGTCGCGTACGGTCGCCTTTGCGCCCGGCGCCCGCTCGACGACGGCGAAGCGACCGTGGGAATCTCCGACGAAGACGATGTGCGAGACCATCACGCTCTGTGACTCGAGGATGGCAATGGCTTCGGCCGTGTCGTGCGCGCGCTCGAGCACGTCGCGCAACATGAAGATGACGGGCTCGCCGGCGGTCTCGACCTCGCGTGCGCGTCCGCCGTGCACGACGACGGCGACGCCTTCGACGTTCATGCCGCTCATGACGCCGACGAGGCCGGGCCACGCCACGCTCGCGAAGGGGAGCACGCCCTCGCCGCGAACGAAGAAGACTGCCTTGTCGCGGTCGAAGACCTCGCCCGCTTCGAAATCGAACGCGCGCGCGAAGAGCGGGTGCCCATCGGCGGTGGCCTCGGGGCCGAGCCCGAAGGACGAACAACCGAGCAACGGCGAGTGCTCGAACCCGAGCGCGATGTCGTAGAGCGCGTGGAGGAACACCATGCGCTGGTAGGTCGGCATGTGACCGTCGTAAGGGTCGGGCGAAAACGCGCTCGCCTCCGCAGCCACCTCGCGCCGGCGCGGCTCTGGAAAACCGCGATCGACATGGTTGTAGCGCGCGCGGCCCATGTCGGTGAGCAGCGTGCGCGCCGGCGAGAACGGAACGAAGTGCGAGAACGTTCCCCAGAGCTCGCCCTCGTTCGCGACCATCCGATCGCGGAGCAGCCGCACGTGCGAGGCGCCGATGCGCTCCGGCGAGCCCTCGAGGTAGACCTCGCGTAGACCTTCGCGAACGCGTGTGTAGGATGCACCCATTCGGCGAACGCCGTCGGCACCGTCGACGGGCACGTCGCTCGGGAGCGTGACCTGCGGTGCAGGCATCGCCGTGAGCAGGACGATGACGACGTGCGCGACAGGGCCGACGGCAAGCAGCGCGGCGAGCGCCACGAGCTTTTTCTTGTGGCGCCGCACGCCCGCCATGATCGCCATCAGCGTTTGACGGTCCGTGGCTCGCGACGACGCAAAAACCGAGGATTCAGCACGGTTCGGAGGACGGTCTGGATGATGCGGGCCGGGTCTTTCACTGGGTTGAAATGGCTCACGCGAAGCTCTTCGGGCGGGTAGACGACCTCGATGTCGACCTCGATCACCGGGAGCCCAGCCGCGACCGCGAGGAGGACGATTTCGGCTTCGAAGGCGTACCCCGGCGATTTCGCCCCCAGCGCGAGCGTCTCTTTGACGCCGTAGCGCCGCAGCCCGCACTGCGTGTCCGCCAGCGCCTGGCCGGCGAACCGCGACAGAAAGTAATTGGAGATGCGGTTCGACATCTGGTTCGCGCGTGGCGCTCCGGCTCCCGGGAGGTCGCGGATGCCGAGGACGAGCGCGCGAGGGTCGCTCTCTGCTTCGAGCACGCGCCGCGCCGAGGACGCGGGGTGCTGGCCGTCGGCGTCGACCGTGACCGCCATGGTGAAGCCGAGCGAGGCGGCGTGCCTCAAGCCCGTGACGAGCGCCGCGCCTTTGCCCTGATTCGTCGCGTGCACGAGCACCGTCGCGCCAGCGGCTTCGGCTACGGCGGCGGTGGCATCGCGCGAGCCGTCGTCGATGACGAAGATCGCGGCTTTGGCCCCGAGCTCGGCGCGAAGGGCTGCGACCACGTCCCCCACCGAGCGCGCGGCGTCGTACGCCGGGACGAGGACGCACCACGCGGAGGAAGAACCATCTTCACCAGGACCGACCATTGACCGCGCTTTTGGGCACAGATAGCACACAATCTCGGGCGGTCGCCGTCGTGTGACGCCGACCCCAGAGGAGAGAAGCCAGACCATGAAGTTGTTCATCGACAGCGCAGACCTTGCCGAGATCAAAGAGCTCGCCCAGCTGGGCATCATCGACGGCTGCACGACCAACCCGAGCCTGCTCGCCAAGGTCGGCCGGAAGATCGAGACGGCAATCCCCGAAATCTGCGAGATCGTCGACGGTCCGGTCTCGGCCGAGGTCGTCGCGGTCGAGTACGAGACGATCCTCACCGAAGGTCGCGCGCTCGCGAAGCTTCACAAGAACGTCGTCGTGAAGGTGCCCCTCATCGCGGACGGCCTTCGCGCTGTGAAGACGTTCACGAAGGAGGGCATCAAGACGAACGTCACGCTCTGCTTCAGCGCGACGCAAGCGCTGCTCGCGGCCAAGGCCGGCGCGACGTACATCTCTCCGTTCCTCGGCCGCATCGACGACACGTCGCACGAGGGTATGGAGCTCATCGAGCAGATCTGCGCGATCTACGCGAACTACGATTTCGAAACCGAGGTGCTCGCCGCGAGCATTCGCAGCCCGTACCACGTCACCCAGGCCGCGATGATCGGCGCTCATTGCGCGACGATCCCGGCGAACATCCTGAAGATGCTGATCAAGCACCCGCTCACCGACTCCGGCCTCGAGAAGTTCCTCGCCGACGCGAAGAAGAACGCCGAGAAGGCGAAGTAGTTGCCAGCGCACGTCGTCAGCGAAACGAAGGGCGGTGCGGCCCTTCGTACCGCTGAGATCCGTCGTCGAGCAACGGCGATGCTCGCCCTTCTTCAATTGGAGAAGATGGAACTGTCAGTCCTCCTAACGGACGACGATCAGATCCAGAAGTTGAACAAGATGTACCGCGCGAAGGATCGTCCAACGGACGTTCTTGCGTTTGCGATGCGTGAAGGAGATTTCTCCGCGCTCGCAGGCGAGCTCTTGGGCGACGTCATCATCAGCCTTCCCACGGCGCAGCGGCAGGCCGAGGAGCGCAGCGTCGCCCTGCTCGGCGAGGTCACGATGCTGCTCGCCCACGGCCTCCTCCACCTCCTTGGGTGGGACCACGTGACCGTGAAGCAGGACGCCGCCATGCGGGCCGAGGTCGAGCGTCTGTGCGCCGCGGCAGAGAAGAAGCCAGCCGCTGTGGCGACGAAGAAGTTGCCGCGCGTTGCCAAGAAGAAGATGCGCGTACAAACGAAGAAGACGACCCGGAAGGCGTCGCCGGCGGCGCGGAAGACGTCGAAGGCTGGGAAGACGCCCATCCCGAAGAAGAGAAGCGGCAAGCGCCCAACGTAGTTTCGTTCCTCGGGGTTTCGTGAGGTCTCCATCGATATCTCGTGTGAAAACAAGGGTTACCCGCCTATGGAGCACCCGATAGGAGCGATTTTCTAGGGGTAGCGGCTACAAGATTGTGATGGAAGGGCTCTATTTCCCCTTGCAGAGCAGTTAAAGCGGGTGCTACCCATTGAATTCGCCGGGCCCCATAAGGGTTTTGGCAGCCTCCGACCGATGCACAAGCTGGTGGGGGGTCGTACATCGGGTCACGCAGCAGGCCACGCCTCGCATCGCGATTCGACGTACGTAGGACAATTGATTGGGGTCGGACATTGTCGATTCATTCGACAGGAGGAACTGCAAATGGCGAACAAGCGGATGACCAAGGCCCAAGTGATTGCGGAGATCTCGGAGTTCTCGGAGCTCGATAAGAAGAGCGTCGCTCGCGTGTTTGACGGGCTGACGGAGCTCATCAAGAAGCAGCTCGGTTCGCGCGGTCCCGGCGAGTTCGTTATCCCCGGCCTCCTCAAGCTGAAGAGCGTCAAGAAGCCGGCGACGAAGGACCGCCCCGGCATCAACCCGTTCACCAAGCAGCCCATCACGATCAAGGGCAAGCCGGCCTCGAAGAAGATCCGCGCGTCGGCCCTCAAGGCCCTCAAGGATCTCATTCAGTGACGGTCTGACTGCTCAAACCTCGCAAGAGGACAGAGCAGGTCGAAGGCGCCATCCCCTATGCGGGGGACGGCGCCTTCTTCATTTTGTCGGTACGAAGCACCATCGCGAGTGAAGCGAGCGTGAGGAGGATCGCGGTCGGCCAGTCGCCGAAGCGCGAGAAAAAGGTGAGCGGCGTATCGAGCAGCGCGGGCTCGACCATCAGAACGCCCGCAATCGCGCCCGGCCAGCGCGCGCGAACTCGCCCCGTCGCGTCGACCCAGCTCGTGGGTCCGTAGTTCACGGCGCGGACCATGTCGCGTCGCGTTTCGACGCTGCGCATCGCGGCCATGCGGAGGTGCAGCTCGCTCTCTTCGCTGCCGGCGAACCACGCGTCGTTGGTGATGTTCACGAGCAAGTTGGGGTGGACGGTCATCGCCTCGCGTCCTGCTGTCGGGAGTGTGTCCTCGAAGCAGTTGAGGACACTCGCTCGCACGGGTCCTGCGACGAGCGCCACTTGCTCGTGCCCCGCGGACAGGCCGACGCCGCGCGCGAAGGTGCGGCGTAGCCAGGGGATCTCGTCGGCGAGCGGGACCGACTCGCCGAACCAGAGCAGATGCATCTTGTCGTAGGGCGCGCTCATCGAGCCATCGGCAAAAGCCACGAGGGCGGAGTTGTACGACTCGGTTCCGTCCGACATGACCGCGCCGGTGAGCACGGGGCCTCGAACGCCCTCCTGCAGGATCGCCCAACCGCCGATCGGCGAACGTCGTGACGCGTGCTGCAACACGAAGGGGTAGGCGGCCTCGGGCCAAACCGTCAGCGAGGGCGCCTTCGATTCGGCAGATTTCGTCAGCGCGGTGAGCTTGGCGCCGATCGACTCAGCGCGCGCGCGCTCCCATCGCTCGGTCGCGCCGATCGAGGGCTGGACGAGAGCGATCTTCACCGTCGGCGCCGAGGCGCGCATGCTTTCGACCGATTGCATGCGCCACGCGCCGTGCGCCAACGTCACGAGCGGGACGAGGGCTCCTAGAGCGGCGAGCTTCAGCGCGCGCGGGCGATCGCGGCGGTGCCTGATCGCGTGCGCGAAAAGGCCTGCCGTGAGAGCCATCAACGCGCTCACGCCGCGCTCGCCCACCACGTCTGCGAGCTGCACCATCGCGGGCCACGGCGTCGCGCCGCCGGCGGGGTTCCACGGGAACACCATCGGGAAGAACGTCCCCGCGTAAACACCAATCGCGAACCCGGCCCACGAGGGGACGCCACGCCGAACGAGAACGTCACGCACGATCGCCGCGAGCCACCACCGAAGCGCCTGCGCCGCGGATAGCAGCACGAGCGCGAGCGCACCTGCGATCCACGGGAGCGGCGTGAAGCTCGTCACGACCGTGGGCACGAAGCGAAACGCCACGAGGTTGGCCGCGAGCCCGAACGCCGCACCGTGCACGCTCGGGCGCTCTAGAAACTGCTTCTTTGCGCCAGGCTCGGGATCGCGTGGCTTCTCTTCGAGCACGTACGCGAGCCCGGCCATGCCGAGCCAGAGCCCGAGGTAGAAGCTCGTAGGTGACGCAGCGAGCGCAAAGACGCACCCGCTCGAAAACGCGAAGAGAAGGAACCGCTTCACAGAGGCGTGCGGTACCCCACGCTCCTGAATCTAGGCTCGGAACGAACCGCGACTCAGAAGTAGAAGGTCATACCGCCGGTCAAGAGGGCGCCGCCGGACGTGTTCGTCGTCTTGGTGCCGTCGCGGAACTCGGGATTGTAACGAGCGTTCGAATCCGTGCGACTGCGGACGAAGCCGCGGAAGTCGGCGTTGAGGGCGAAGTGCTTCGCGAGCCGGAACTCCATACCGACGCCCGCCTGGCCGCCGAAGTAGCCGTAATTGAGCTCGCGCTGGTACGAGCTCGTGCGGAGCGAGTCGTCGGTGGCGTGCGCGCCTGCCCAACCGAACCCGGCGAGGAAGTAGACCTGCGCCTTCGACTTCGGGTTCACGAAGAGGAGGCAGTTCATCGTGAACGCCGTCTCGCCGCGGCGGTAACCGTTGTAGTCACGGCCACCGAGGAAATCGAGATCGACCTCGAGCGCGGCAATCGGCGCGGGACGGAAACGGAGGCCGAGACCACCACCACCCATGCCCGTGTTCTGCTGCTTGCCGTTGCCGATGAAGGCGCCTTCGAGGTGGAGGTTCAAGCCCCACTCGCTCCGGCGAACCGGCGGGCGCGACGTGTACTTGTAGGGCGGCGGAGCGTCCTTTCCCTGAACGATCACCACCGGCGGCGCCGGCTGGTAGACGACGACCGGCGGGGGCGCAGGCGTCTGCTGGTAGGTCACGCCGGGCTGTGCGGCGGGTTGCGTCGCGGGCAACGGCTGAAGGGCGGCACCGCCGGCGGCGCCCGTCTGACCGCTCGCCTTTGCGTCACCACAAAACCAGCTGCCGGGGGGGCAGTTCGGGTCAGCGGCGCCAGCGGCGGGGGCGGGGGCCGGTGCGGCGCCGCCTTGAGCCGAAGCGGTTGCGGGCGCCAAAAGCACGATCAGGGCCGCGGCAGCGCCTGCGCCCAGCGCTGCCATGCTGGCGAGCGGGCCGCCGAGCGCTTTGGCGCGCGCGCTGGCTGGCGTCGTGTTCGTGATCGTCCGGAGCTGCTTCGTCTTCGTCATGGGTGTCGTGCCTCAGGATGTTCTCTAAGCAACCGAAGTGCCACGGAGAACAGGGGAATGGAGGGCAAAATCCGTGGGGTTCTCGAGGGGGTGTCGCCGTTGGTTCACGCCCCGTCGGGAACGGGCGTCGTGTAGTGTAGCGATTGAGACCTTTCGCGTACCTCTCCTCCGACGTCCCTGATGTGGGGGCCCGCGCCGCCGCCGAT
>CAXSGV010000032.1:20031-23653 GCA_964236615.1 uncultured Polyangiaceae bacterium | reverse complement strand
CCGGCGCGATGCTCTACACCCCGCTCACCGGCTTGCGCCCGTTCGAGGGCGACGACCCTACGACCATCATCGGGATGGTGCTCACAGCGGAGCCAACACGCCCCCGCGCGATCGATCCGCAGATCCCCGAGGCGCTCGAGGTCGTGGTCCAGCGCGCGATGGCAAAAGATCCCCGCGATCGCTTCCAGACGATGACCGAGCTGGACGAGGCTCTCGCGCCGTTCGAGCTGGCGAATGCGCCTCAGTCCGAGGCGATGCAGAGCATCCTGAAGAAGGGCGACGGGACCCTGATCCTTTCAGGCACCAGCAAGCCCGGGCTCGACGCATTTCAGAGCAGCGCCCGGACGCTGATGGCCGCGAGCGGCACTTCGCACGAACGCGACGCTCGCGAGGCACGTCTTGCTCGGCCGCTCATCGTCGGGTTCAGTTTGGCGATAGCGGTCTGGTTCGTCGGTGGGTTCGTCGACGCGCTCGGTGGCACGGTGCGCTGGATACGCGGCGGCGACCTCACGATCACGGAGTCGATTCTCCTTCTGCTCGGAAGCGGCTTTCTCGCGCTGACGCCGGCGGTGCTGTTTGCGATGCACGTGAAGAAGGTCGTCTGGCCGAACAGCGTGCGCGCCCTCGAGCTCGCGTCCGATCTCCGCCGCACCGCCGCCATTGCGCTCGTCACCTACGGCGCCGGCGCCATCGTGAGCCGCATCGTCTACACCGTGTTCTTGCGCCACGCGTCCGAGCTCGCGAGTGGCGGCTGGGACGCGCTTCTCTTCGTCGTCAGCTTCTTCGGTGCGCTGATCGCCGGCGGCGTCGGGCCCGTCGCGCGGTTCTTCCGCCGTAAGAACAACGCCTGATCGAGCGCTGATCTACTCCGTTCAAGGCGCGGCTTCACCGTGCGTGCCGCTGCCCGGGGTTCGCATCGCCGTCGGATCGCCGGGGCGCTCCGTGGTCCACGCGAGGCCGTGCTCGTCGCTCGTGACCGTCACGGTGCCTTCGACGTCGGTGCGCGCGAACGCGATGTGGTGCTTCTCGAGGCGCGCGAGCGTCTCCTTGTGCGGGTGCCCGTAGTCGTTGCCGCGCGCGCACGACATCACGGCCAGGCGCGGATGCACCGCGTCGAGCAAAGCGTCGGTCGATGCGTGCTTCGAGCCGTGGTGCGCGACTTTGAGCACGTCGGCCGCAAGCGAGCCCGGATCCTGGAGCAGGCGCTTCTCCGTCGGCTGCTCGGAGTCGCCCGTGAAGAGCACGCGCACGTCGCCCGCCGTGGCGTGGTGATCGAAACGCACGACGACGCTGTTGGCGTTGATGTCGCTTCGCGTGTGATCGATGAGCGGCTCCTCGGGTCCGAGCACCGTGACCGTGACGAACGCGCCCATCTCGAGCCGATCGCCGCGACGCGCCTTCCTCACCGGGATCCCACGCTCGGCGACGTTCGCGAGCACCTTCGCGTAGGGCGGAAAGCTTCCGCGCGCGAAGCCGGGATCGACCCACGACGCGAACGACAGCGTCCTCGTGAGGCGGTCGAGATCGCCCAGGTGATCGGCGTGCGCGTGCGAGAGGATCACCGCGTCCAGTGTCGTGCTGCCGAGCTCGCGGAGCGCAGCCTCGACGCGCGCTGTTCCCTCGCGCGGACCAGCGTCGACGAGCACCGCATGTCGATCGGACGTGGTCACGAGCGCCGAGTCGCCTTGACCCACGTCGAGAAAGCGCACCGTCATGGTGCTCGGTGCGCGCGGCACGACGTCGGGCGGCCACGCCGTGACGGAAGCGGTCGGCGCGGGCGATTGCTCGTAATGCGGCACGGGCCGGCGCGGCTCCGGGGTACTGGCGCACGCACCCATCGCCGCCGCCGCGGACGCGAGCGCGAGGAGTGAGAGGGTCGTGCGCGCGGGCATGGGTCGAGGCTACGCGCACTCGGGTACTCTTGGACGAATGCGATGCCCTTTGTGCGAGGCGACAGTCGAGATCGCAGGCGTCTTCCCGGGCGCGCGCGTGAAGTGCGCGGGTTGCGGCACCGAGGTCCAGGTCGGAGGAGCCTCACGCCGCAGCGCGCCTCCGCAGGTCGACGCACCGTACCGCGTCCCCAGCACGCTGCCCGTCGAGCCCGCCGATGCGCCTGCGCGCCCGAAGAAATCGGGCCCCGTCTGTCCGCGCTGCGCCGCGTCGCTCGAGGGCTCGCCAGGGCATGATGGTCTGCTCGCGTGCACCGACTGCGGTGGCGTCTTCGTGTCGCACGACGAGCTCGACGCCGCGCTCGAGCGCCAGAAAAAATCGGCTTCGCTCGATGCACGCGCCGGCGCGCCCTCGACCGCGGACGAGGTGCGCTACCTCGCGTGCCCGATCTGCGGCGATCGCATGAACCGAAGCCTCTTCGGCAAGCGCTCCGGTATCGTGGTCGACGTATGTAAGATGCACGGAACCTGGTTCGACGCCGACGAGCTCACGCACGCCGCGCGCTTCCTCGACGCGCAGGCGAAGCAGTCAGGCGCGCGCCTCGCCGATCGAGGCCCGGGCGCCCTGAGCCCCGCTCAAACCCGCGCGCGCGCCGAGCTCGAGGTCCTGATGATGAAGGAGTCGCTCGACGACAACCGACGCACCTACCGCCAGGGCGCCGAAGCGATCGAGTGGCTGGATCTCCTGATCGACGTCCTCACCTGGCGCTGATCAGCAACCGCCGCCGACCTGCGCGCCGTAGGGCGCTGCGCCAGTGCCCGATCCGCCACCGCCGCCGCCCGTGCTACCGCCGCCCGTGCCGCTGCCGCCCGAGCCCGAGCCCGTTCCCGTTCCGCCGTCCGCGCCTGTTCCGCCGCCGCCGCCCGTACCGCCCCCACCACCGCCGCCCGGCGGAACAGGGGGTACCGTCTGCGAGCCGACCTCGTACGCGCCGATGCTCACGCTCGGCCCAGCCGCGCGGGGAATCGCCAACCCGCCGGTGTCGACGACGTGAAGCGGCGGTGCGAAGAGGGGCATCGCGAGGGGCGCCGTGAAGGGATGCCCCGCGGGGCTCGCCGGAGCGAGCGTCCCCTTGCCAGCGAGCGCGTTCGTCGCGCCGAGGCGGAAGTCACGCGTGGCCGAGGCCGCGAACCCCGGGTCGGTGCCCTGGGTCGCTGCGCACGTCGCGGGCAAGCCGGTGCTTCCCGTGGGCACCCAGTTGTTGCCGCCGGTCACGACCTGGCCGCCGGTCCAGATCGCGTCGGTGGTGGTGAGCACGGCGAGCGACCCGCCGCCGAGGCGGTAGAAGACGTTGTTGTGCATCTCGAGGCTCTCGATGTGATCGAAGACCTGAATCGCAGAGCTGCCCGACGATGCTTGCAGAATGAACGTATTGTTCACGAAGCGGTAACGGCCGCTCGTGTCGCCGGTGCCGTCGCCGCCGATGCGCGCAACGTTCGAGCCCTGGGTCTTCATGAACACGTTGCCGACGACGTCCGAGTCTTCGCGCTTGAGCGCGGGGTCTTGGCCGTCGGGGCCGATCAGCTCGATCTCGCGGTAGAAGCCACCTTCGATCCAGTTGTAATAAAGCTCGTTGCGCTCAGCGCGGCTCTTGACCGCGTTGCCGCCGTTCTGGTTGTGCAGATACGAGAACTGCATGCGGAACACGGCGCCGGGGTACATCGTCTCATAG
>CAXSGV010000032.1:18747-20021 GCA_964236615.1 uncultured Polyangiaceae bacterium | reverse complement strand
CGGTCGCCATGTACACCGGGTGGTGTTGCGTGCCGCCGCCGCACGCGTAGACCTCCACGTGGTCGAGCGTCAGCGAGCCTGCACCGTCGTCGGCGCCGAGGATGCCGTGGCCAACGCAGTCGTGCACGACCGTGTCCTTGATGGTGATGTCGTCGGCGTGGTGGAAGACGTTGCGGACCTGACCCGCCGTCACGTCGAAGCCTTCGAAGACGTAGTGGCTGCCCTCGAACGTTACCGTGTTGCTCGCGCCGGAGAGGATGGGTCGCGCGCCGTTCACGCGCACGCCTCGGATCGTGATCTTCGACGCGGCCGTACCGGACTTCGTGAAGACGACCCCGCCTGGGTACGCGCCCGTTTTGCCGGAGACCTCGACGACGTCGCCCGCGACGAGAAGCCCCGCGACGGCTTGGAGATCCGCGTACGGATTGCCGGGGCCGACCTCGTAGGTCTGCGTGAGCTTGGCCCCCTCGGCGCACGCGTGCTCGCCGCTGCTCGCGCTGTCGGAGCAAGCCACAGACGACGCTGCGAGGAGAACCGACAGGAGTGAGACAAGGACACACTTCGCTCGCATGAAACCTCCTGGACGCCCGAGTGACCGTCTCGGGTGTGAAGACTTCTTAGCCAGCGCATCTCCAAACGAAAACGGTATGAATTCGCGGACAGCGAAGGCGGTTACGCGCCCCGGTGCCGACGCGCGGCACGCGGACGCACGCACACCGACACGGAGCTGTCCTGTGTCGTGTTGCTACACGAGTGCCCCGCCTTCCTTCGTTTCAAGCGATCGCGAGCGCGCACGGTTTTCGCCCCGACTTGGGGATCCGCGATGATGGATGCCCGAGAGCTCGCCCACTTTTTTATCGGCGAGCAAACGTGGGTGCGCTCCTTATCCACCTCGCCTCGTGGCCGTTGGACCCTATGGCTCTCCTTGCGGCTCATCTCGCTCATCGATCGTTTTCTTCCGCCGCTCGACCGGAGCGACCCTCGTCAGGCGCAGCCCACGCGGATCCTCATTGCGATCTGCCTCGCGGGCGTCGTCCTCGAGCCGATCATGTCTCTGCGGCACTTCCTGCTCGCGCACGACATGCGCGCCGGCGGTCTGACGCTCGGCGCTGCGGGACTGGGGATTGTTCTCTTAGCGGCGCTCCGTCGTGGCCTTCCGGCGCGCATAGCGCTCCACGTCGTGATCGCCGTCTTCATTGCCGCCTCGACGGGCGTCAGCCTCTCGCGCGGCGGGTTCTACATCTCCACGCTCATGGCCTCGACGCTCATTCCGC
>CAXSGV010000032.1:4097-18726 GCA_964236615.1 uncultured Polyangiaceae bacterium | reverse complement strand
GTCACCGGGCTCGTCGGACAGCGACGCGCCACGATTGTTTGGACCTTGGTCGCGGCTGTCGTTCTGCTCACTCTTGCCGTCGTAACCCACCTCGGCTTCATGGGGCTGAGGCGCGAGACGGCGATTGATGCGGGGCCGCTCCTCGTCTTCCTCCTGGTGACCACCGTTGTTTCGGTGGTCTACCAACAGACGCGCGAGGATCTGGAGCGACAGGCGCACGAGCTGCAGCGACGCATCGAAGTGACGCAACGGCTCGAGGCGCTCGGCACTCTCGCTGCGGGCGTTGCCCACGACTTCAACAATCTGCTCACGGTCTTCTCTGCGGCGGGTGAAGCGATGGTCGAAGAGCTACCGGCCGACCACCCGCTGCGGCCCGACGCGGAAGCCGTGTGCGAAGCCGCTGCACGCGGAGCGACCATCGCGCGTCAGCTTCTCGTGTTCTCACGGCCGCAAACGCGCGCGCCGGAGGCCTTCGAGCTGGGCGCGGCGGTACTTGCGATGGGGCCGCTCCTGCGACGCGCGCTCCCGGAGACGATTGCGTTCGGTATCGACTCTTCACCGCGGTCCTTCCGCGTTCAAGGCGATCCCGGACAGCTGATGAACGTGATCCTGAACCTCGTCGTCAACGCGCGGGACGCCATGCCAATAGGCGGGAGTGTCGGTATCAACCTCGGTGAGCGCGTCGTGTCGGGCGCATCCCCCGGAGCCATGGCGCCCGGTCGGTATGCGGTGATCCAGGTTCGTGACGACGGCGCCGGAATCGCCCCCGATGTCGTTGCCCACATCTTCGAGCCCTTCTTCACGACGAAGACGCGCGAGCGCGGGAGTGGTCTCGGCCTGGCGACGGCCTACGGCGTCATTCGGGCGATGAAAGGTGAAATCGGGGTCGAGACGGCTCTCGGTCAGGGATCCACGTTCACGATTCTACTGCCGCTTCTCGAGGACGTGGTCATCGTCCCCGACGTGGTCGTGCCCGAGCTCCCCGCGTCGCCATCGCGCCGTCAGGTCGTTCTGCTCGTCGACGATCAGCCGGAGCTCGTTGCTGCCGGGCGACGCCTGCTCGGCCATGAGTTCGACGTGCTCACCGCCATCGGTGCCGAGGACGCGCTCGCATTGTTCGACGAGCGACAGGACATCGACGTCGTCGTCACCGACGTGTGCATGCCGTCGATCGGCGGCGTCGAGCTTGCGGCGAGGTTGCGCCGGTTGAAGCCATCCATCGCGATCGTCTACATGACGGGCTACTCCGACGACGAGGCGATCGCGCGAGAGCTAGCAGGCGGGACGGCGTGGATGGTCCACAAGCCATTCGATCGGGCTGGCCTCCGGCGGGAGATTCTCGCCGCGTACGCTCGGCGGGTTACTCTCGATCCGTGCGGGCCCCTGCCGTTGTCGCCACACTCCTCGTCCTCCTCAGCGGTTGCCGCAAGGTAACGAAGGAAGACCGCAACTGGGCGGTTCGAGCCAACGCGATCCCTGGCGCGCCACATGACGTCGATCCGATCGCCGTTCTGCCGCTCGCGCGTGCGCAGGTGAAGAAGCAACTCGACGTGAAGGAGCCCGAGCTCTTGTCGATTCGCATGGTCGGCGTCGCCGCCTCCGGCCGCATGGATCTCGAGGGCTGCGACACCTCGATCAGCTACCGGTTCGCGGTTCGCACCGACAAGGAGCGCCTCGCGGCGGCGGCCACCGTCGGCCGTGGCGGCATGTACCGGCCCGTCTACGAGGCGACGACCAACATCAAGAACGGCGGCGTCGCGATCGATGCGCCGCGTTGCCGCGTCGAGACCGTGCGCGCTGCCGCCGTTGCCGCCGGGGCCGCCGACGAAGCATGCAATCTACAACTCGAGTACACACGCGTGGCTGACCCGGAGATCGGCTGGTTCCACGGCACGGGGTGGCGGACGTTCGGTCCCGCCGGTCCCATCGTCATCGACGACGCGACGTGCGCTTTCGTACCGCGCGCGCCCCGCGAGTAACGAGAGTACGGACTAGAAGCGCGCTTGAACGGCCATGCCAGCGCCGATGCGGTTGGGGCTCTGGAACACGCGGAGTGAGGCCGTGCCTTCGACGGGATCGCGGACGACGAGCGTCCCGTTGTTGTCGCGGACGAACTGGCCCCAGAAGACGACACCGACGATGTCGGAGAGCGTCCAGCGCACGCTGAGGCGCGCCTGGAGGATCGGCGTGCGGTCCTTGCCGTAAGGAAGGATCGACTCGTCACCTTGCTGGCGAACGACGATCGAGCGTGAGGCAGGGACGCCGCCGTCGGTGAACTCGCTGCGGAACGTGGCGGGCATCTGGATGCCGCCACCGATGCCGGGCGTGAGGCGCAGCGACTCGATGTAGTAGTCGGCCGCGACTGCGCCGAAGAGCTCGGGATCCGTCTTCGCGTTCGTCGGCAAAGTCTCGAACGGGATGAAGCCCGGGACGTTGCGGACGACGAAGTTCAAGTTGCGGTAGATGCCGGCGACGCTGACGCGCGCGTAGCCGAGCTTCAGCACGCCTTGAAGCGCACCGGCGTACGCGCTCTGGTTCTTGACGACGCCCGCGACGTCGAAGTCTTTCAAGTGCTGCTGGAGGAGCGAGCCCTCGGCGCTGACGCTCCATGCGACCTCGTCGCCCCGGTATTTCTCGGGCGCGAAGAGGATCTGCGGCGCGAGCGGATCGTTTCGATAGAGCTTGAAGTCGACCGACTGCGGCACCGGCATGTTGTCGTGAACGACAGCGCGAACCGAGCCGCCGTACGTGTAGACGGATTTGCCGCGCACGTCCTCGAGGTCGAACTTGCCCTGCTGGAAGAAGCCGGCGCCCGCATCGAAGCGGAGGTTCTTGAGCGGATCGACACCGAGCCCGCCGAGGAAGCCGAAGTTGGTTTCGCCGACGCGGACGGTCTCGACGTCGCCTTCGCCGCCCGGGTTGAGGACCTGCTCGGGTTGGACGATCGTGGCCGTCTTGAAGCCGCCGAAGACGTAAAACTTCTCGGCGTCGTACTGGATCTTGAGGCCCGGCGACGCACCCTGGATGCGGGGGAAGATCGACTGGTTGATGCCGGCGTTCGTGCCGCCCCAGCTGATGTCGTAGAGGTAGCCGAGACGGAAGCGGTCGGTGTCGAGCGGGAAGAAGGTGGCGGAGAGGCCTTCGGTCTCCTTCGAACCGGTGTTGTAAAATACACGGATGTAGGAGCCCGCGTCCTGAAGCGCGCTGTTCAAGTTGCCGGTGGCGGCCGACAGCGACTGGAGGTCGAAGCGGAGGACGAGCGCGGCCTCAGTGCTGAGCTTGGGAATGAAGCCCGGCATCTTCTTGTACATCACGAGGTGCGTGAGGTTTTCGCGGCCGGAAAAGCGCGAATTCAAGTTGTCGAAGAAGAGGCGGTACTGCTGGCGGTCGCCGATCGAGAACGTTGGCGAGAGCGGGACGAGCTCGCCCGTCTTGTGGAGGAAGTCGTCGTCGCCAAACGTCCACGAGAGACGCGTGTCCATGAAGTTGCCGTAGTTGACGCCGGGGGGCGCGGTGCCGGCGGCGCGCGCGCCGGCCTGGCCGGTGGCGTCGGGGGTCCTGGTGCCGGCAGCGGGGTCTTTGCCCGCGGCGATGTTGATGTCGGCCGTCGTGCCGTTCGGGGCAGCAGCGGAAGTTGCGCCCGGACCTGTGCCCGCGCCGGTCTCACCGGTCGGCGTTCCGCCGGAAGCGCCTGCGCCCGGAGTTCCCTGAGGACCGTTGGTCGTGTTGGGACCGCCGGCAGGCCCACCCGTGGGTTGAGCATGTGCGGGCGCGGCCGCGACGAGCAAAGTAGCGGAGATGGAGGCGAAGAACAGCGAGCGCATACGAAGCATCTCCCTAGAACCGTTACGAGGAATCGGCCGTTGCATCAATTGGAGCCAGCGTTGGTGTCGGACAGCGTCCGCGGGAAGACACACGCCTTGTCCGCAGGGAGGGGCTCGGCCTTCGTGTCGACGATGATGTCGTCTTCGCAACGGGCCTCGATCGTGAACTGCGATCCGCCCGAGAAGTAGCGAAGCGTGCCGGTGAACGACTTGATCGTCTGACCGCGTAGCTTGATCGGATCGACGCGCGCCGTGGTCGACGCGTCGACCTGAATGGTGCCGGAGCTGTTCGCGACACTGTCGTTCACGACGAGGCGGAAGCCCGAGCGCGACGCGTAGTTCGAGTACTCGGTGCACTCGAGGTCGGCGGCGCAGTTCGCCGCGCAGGTCTTCTCGGGGTCGTTCGTGAAGTCGAGCTTGCCGTCTTGGTTGGACCGTGAGGTTGTCTTTCGTGATGACGCGAACGAGCGCCGACTGGTTCTTCAGCTTCGTGGCGACGTCGGCGAGGCCCGCGGGTGTCAGGACGAACGGCTCGGGGACGAGGCAGGCCCGCTGCTTGGGGTCGTACTCCTCGGTAGCCCACGTGGGGAAGCCGAGCTCGGTGAAGCCGAAGAAGTCGGCAGCAGTGCCCGTCATCGTGGTGAGGCGATCGCAGACGCGGAGGCGTGGCGGCGTGTTGAAGTTGAACGCGAACACGCTCGAGTAGCCGCGCGGATCGTCGATGTCGGTCATGTAGAAGCCGTCCGACGCGATGCGCGTGACGACGACGCTGTGCTCGAAGCGGTTCTTGTCCGGATCGTAGCCGGTATCGAGCGCGATCTGCTCGTGCGGGAAGGCGGTCGACGCGCCGCCTTGTGAGACTCCGCGAACATCGGCGATGCGCGGGAGCACGAAGAAGATCGTCGGGCTCGCGCCGCAGACGAAGGAGCCCGCTTCTTCGTTGTCGTCGTTCGCGAACGCGCAGCCGGTATCGGTCGGGAAATCGGTGAGGTGATCGCCGTCGTTGTCCTTGCCGTCGGCGCACGCCGGCGCGTCGGGACGGCGCGTGGGATCGACGGGCGTGTAGCCGACGTCGTCGACGAGGATGCGCGTATTGCCGTACGCCCCGACGAGGCCGACCGCGACGTCGCTCGCCACGCCCGCTTTGAGGAACACGTTGCGGCCGCTCGTGTTCGGGCCGGTCACGAGCTTCACGGTGCCGGGCTTGGTCGAAATGCGAACCGCGCCGTTGAACGTGTCGTCTATCGAGCCGTCGGGCCGGTGCGCCTCGATGTGAAGAACGACGGTCTTCGGATCGGTGAAGGTGATCGGGATGCGTTTGTCCTTCGCGCCGAGCTCACCGGATTGAATGGTGACCTGCAGCGTCGAGCTGTTGCGCAGATCGCCGAAGCCGCCCGAGCAACCGATGGCAAGGGCCGAGACGCTCAGACCAAGAACGATGGAGGCCGACGAGAAGCGCTTCATTTGCCGACCATCTCGAGGCGGTTGTCGGTGAACGCGCCCGACGTGCGGTCAACGCACGAGAGCAGCTTGCACGTCTCGCCGCCAATCGAGCAGGCGTCGAGATCGACCTTGCAGGCGTCGGCCGCGGGCGACGACGTGCAGCGGCGGTTGTGGAACGCGGCCACCTGGGTGCGGCAGTCCTTGAGGACGCAGCGACCGACGCCGGGATCGCACGCCGTCGTCTTGTCGCTCGAGCACTGCGCGCCGTCCGGCGTGGTGATCGCGCGCACGTGGAGCTCTTGCGCCGGATCGTCGAGCGGGATGTCCTGGCGGCGCTGCGAGATCGACGGGTTCGGGCACGCGCACGCGAAGTTGTCCCCCTCGCTCGCGCAGTCGCCGTCGGTGGCGCACGCCTTCAGGCCCTCGGCCGTCGGGAAGAGCGGCGTCTTCGGAATGACGGGCTTGCCCTTGTCGTCCGTCTTGAGCTTGAAGCCGCAGGGCTTTCCCTGGCGCAGGTAGTCGATGAGCGCGTCGCGCTGCTGGACCTTGGTGTCGAACTGCGTCGTGTTGCGCTGGAGCGTGCGGAAGCCCGAGCCGCCGCCCGCGAGGTAGTTGCTGGTCGCGAGCTCGTAGAGGTTGGTGTCGGAGATGCGCGAAAAGCAGCGCAGCGAGCCGTTCACGTCGCAGTGGCCGGGGTGCACGACGCCGTCGTCACCCGCGCACTCGTTGTCGTTCTTGCAGGTCTTGGCGGTCGTGCCGATGTAGACCTCTTCGGCGCAGCTCGTCAGCACGCATGTGTGCGAATTCAAGTCGCAGCCGCTCGCGCCAATGAGGCACTCCTCGTCGGTGTTGCACGCGGGGCCAGGCCGGTTGCACGACTTGCAGTTCATGCGCACGCGAGCCCCGGCGACCTGCGCCTGGGAGACGCAGCCACGACCGGCCGATCGGCGCGCGACGAAGTCGAACATCTCGCGCACTTCGACGCCCGAGAGCTGCATCTTCGAGATCGAGTTGTCGAACGGGAAGATGTTGTACATCGACTCGATCGTGATCGGCCCCGGGTTCAGATCGGTGCGGATGCCCGTCGTGTTCGTGAGCGAGAAATCGGTCTGGATGCCGAGGCGCAGCCACATCGCGGTGGCGACGGTGTTGCCGAGCGGAGAGTCGCCGCCCTGGGGAGCCACGCGGCGCGCGCCGGTCGGAGCGAAGCCGACGAGGATGTCGAGGTCGGCGACCTTGTCGAGCTGGCGGCGGTAGGGCTGGAGGAGCTCGACCATCCGCGGCTCTTCGGGGACGCGGTCGTCCATCGGAAACGCCTGGTACTTGTTCGAGATGATCTCGAAGCCGTTGATCGGGTCGTAGTCGCTCTCGACGCCGGTTGGCGTGATCTCGGCGGGCTTGTTCGACACGACGAGATCGAGGCGGCCGACGTACTTCGCGAACGCGCCCGAGTGCGCGATGATCACGTTGCGCGGCTTGCACGGGCGCTTGAACTTGAACGGATGGTTGACCGGATCCGGGTGCGCCTCGTCGTTCGGCGGGGTGTCGGTGAACGGGATGTTGGGGTCGACCGTCCAGACGAAGCCGGGGTTCTGCGGATCGGCCGAGCAGTCGCGGATCTCCTGCGGCGGGTTGATCACGATGTGGTTGTGGCCACCGAGCACGGCGTCGAGCCCGGTCGTGCCGCGCACCATCTTCTGGTCGTTGTCGAGGCCGAGGTGACTGACCGCAACGACGAGATCGACATAGGGCCGAAGGAGATCGATGTAGAACTGCGCGACCTCGATCGTGTTGAGCGGCGTGATGCCGAGGCGGTTCGGCTGATCGAACACCGACGTGAGGCTCGAGAGGTTCGCCATGCCGATGACCGCGACCTTCAGGCCTTCACGGTTGAACACCGCGAAGGGGCGCGACACGGTCGACAGCTTGGGGCTCGAGGGCGAGGCGGCGTCGTCGTATTTGTAGTTCGCCGCGACCGAGATGTAGTTGCCCCAGCGCTGGAACTGCGTCGTGACGTTGAGGGCGCCACGATCGAACTCGTGGTTGCCGATGACCGCGCAATCGGTGCCCATGTAGCTGTGGGCGCGGGTCTCGGGCTCGCCGCCGTAGAAGTTGAAGATCGGCGCGCCCTGGAAGATGTCGCCCGAGTCGAGGTGCAGCACGCGGTCGGCGCGCGCTCGCTCGCGTTCGAGCACGTACATCATGCGGGCGACGCCGCCGACGTTGCGAATCTCGCCGAGCGGTCCGAGACCGAGGTCCGAGTCGATCTGCGTGATCAGGACGTCGTAGGGGAAGAGCCGCGAGTGGATGTCGGACGTGTGAAGCAGCGTGATCCGCGCCTGGCAGGTCTGCCCGGGCGGGCAGGGCGACGTGACGGGACCACCGTCCGTCGTCGACGATCCACACCCCGAGCTGGCGGCCGTCGTGACGAGACCCCCCGCGAGCAGGAGGAACCCAGTGGCGATGCTCTTCGAGAAACGGCTCGAAACCCGGATTGCAGCGTCGCGCATTGCGCGCGAGAACCTAGCAGAGGCCCTGGTGCAACGGGCGCCCGAACTTCGCTAAGCATCCGACGCGGTGCGCCAGGCGCAGGTTCTGGACGAACCTTCCAGTGGCGCGCGATTAAGCGTTCAACTCTTCGGCGCGGTCGGGCTCGTCAGGGCTGCCGGCGAGGAGATCGTAGAAGCGCGGAGCAAAGAGGCGCGCGACGAGCTCCTCGACGACCTCGGCGCAGTCGCAGGCGAGCGCTTCCTTCGCCGCGGCCTCGCACTCTTCGAGGGTGACGCGGCGTATGGCTTCCTTGATCTCGGGTATCGCCGCAGCCTCCATCGACAGCTCGCGCAGGCCGAGACCGAGCAGCAACGGCGCGGCGAGGGGGTCACTTGCCATCGCACCGCAGAGAGACACGGGAATGTCGCGCGCCGTGGCGACGCGGCAGACGTTGTCGATGAGGCGAAGGATCGACGGGTCGAAGCCCGAAGCGAGGGGGGCGAGGGTGCGGCTCGTGCGATCGATAGCGAGCGCGTACTGGATGAGATCGTTCGTGCCGATGCTGAAGAACTCGGCCTCCTTGGCGAAGACGTCGGCCATGACCGCGGCCGCAGGCACCTCGATCATCATGCCGAGCGGGATGTGGTCGGCGTGCGCGAGGCCGCGGGCGTCGGTCTCGCTCATCGCCTGCAGGAGCAGGCGGCGGACCTCGCGCATCTCGTGCACGCTCGTCACCATCGGAACCATGATGCGGACGTCCCCGTGGGCGCTCGCGCGGACCATCGCGCGAAGCTGCGTCATGAAAACCTTCGGCTGACTCAGCGCGAGCCGGACGGCGCGCAACCCGAGCGCGGGGTTCATCTCCGCCGGGAGCGCGAACGTGCTCGCGAACTTGTCACCGCCGATGTCGAAGGTCCGGAGCGTGACCGGATGCGGCGCAACCGCTTCGACGACCGCGCGGTAAAGCTCGTACTGCTCGTCCTCGGTCGGCTGCGTGGAGCGGTCGATGTAGAGAAATTCGGTGCGGTAGAGACCGATGCCCTGCGCTCCGTGATCGATCGCGAGGATCGCCTCGGCGGGGAGCTCTACGTTCGCCTTGAGCGCGAGCACCTCGCCGGAAGCAGCGACGCACGGCTGCGCGCGCGCCGCGAGAAGGCCACGCGCGAACGCGAGATGCCGGGCGCTTCGTGCGTGGGCATCGGCGATCGCTCGGTCGGTGGGGTGAAGCGTGACCTCCCCGCGAAGACCGTCGACGATGATGGTGTCGCCAGTGCGAATCGCGGCGAGGGCGTCGGCCACGCCGACGACAGCGGGGATCTCGAGCGCGCGCGCCATGATCGACGTGTGGCTCGTGCGCGTGCCGACCTCGGTGATGAAGGCAAGCGCGGGCTCGCGGACCATGCCCGCGGTATCGGCGGGAGAGAGATCGCGCGCCACGATGATCATCGGCTGATCGAGACGCGGAATCACGTGGCCGGGCTCACCCATCAGCGCGCGAAGGAGGCGGTCGGAGACGAACTCGACGTCGTGCTGCCGCTCGAGGATGTACGCGTCGCGCTCGTGATCGCCCGGCGAAGCGCCTGGGAGCGCGGGGCCCGTCGAGAGGTGAAAGAGGCGCAGGATCTCTTCGCTCGCCGACGCGACCGCCCACTCGGCGCACTTCTTCTCTTGGCGGACCTTGTGCGTTACGCGGTCGTGCAGGAGCGGATCGTCGAGCATCAAGAGGTACGCGTCGAGGATGGGCGCGTGCGCGCGCGCCGTATTTCCCATGCGATCGCTGACCTCTTTGAGGCTTGCCTTGGCGGACTCGACGGCTACGCGTACGCGCTGCAGCTCGGAGTCCATCTGCGCCGTGTGAATGTGACGACGTGTGTAAGCCGCACGCATCTCGCCGATCACGAGCGCGGGGCCCACGGCGACGCCCGGTGAGCCGGCGATGCCCTTGATGATGCGCGTTTCGAGCGACGCCTCACCCGACGAGGGAGGGGGAGGGATCGAGGTGACGCTCGACGGAGTGCGCGGCGGAGGGTGGCTCATTTCGCCGCCCCTAGCTTGGTTCGCCGAACTTGGCAGCGATGAGCTCGCCGATGGCCGCCACGCACTCTTCGGCACGTTCACCGGTCGCGCGAACGTCGACGACGGTGCCACGCGAGCCGCAAAGGAGGAGCACGCCCATCACGCTCTTGGCGTTGGCGGTCTGATCGTCGCGCGCAACCTCCACGTCGCACGGAAACTTCGACGCGAGCTGGACGAGCTTCGTGGCCGCGCGCGCGTGCAGGCCGAGCGCGTTGACGATTGTGAATCGGCCCGTCGCCTGGGCACGCGGTGCGACGTCGCCCGAGCTCATTTCGAGCCCCCGCGCGGCGTGCTCTTCGACACGTTGTGCGTCGACTGCGGGGCGGGTGTCATCACACCGACGAGCTCGGCCTGCGAGGGCCGATCTTCGGTGACCTCGGGCAGGTAGGTGTCGCGCTCGCGCTCGTATTTCTTGGCGTCGCCGCGGGCGACGTCGCGGTGCACGACGATGACGTCTGCGCCGAGCGCCTCTTCGAGGTGCGACGCGATCTTCTCGGTGAGCACGACCGAGCGATGGCGACCGCCGGTGCAGCCTATGCCGAGCGTGAGGTAGCTTTTCCCCTCGCGCTCGTACTTCGGCATCATGAATTCGAGTAGCCCGAGCGTCTTGTCGAGGAACTCCTTGGTCTCGGGGAGCGCGAGCACGAAGTCGCGCACGCGCGGGTCGGTGCCGGGGAGCGCTTTGAGCTCGGGCACGAAGTAGGGGTTCTCGAGGAAGCGGACGTCGAGCACGAGATCGGCGTCGACGGGTGTGCCGTACTTGAAGCCGAACGACACGACGCGCGTGAGCATCTTGGCAGCGCCTTCGGACGACGGGCCGAAGTGCGCGACGATCGCGCGACGAAGCTCGTGCACCGAGAGGTGGGTGGTGTCGAACACGCGTGTCGCGCGCGCGCGGAGCGGCGCGAGGCGCTCGCGCTCGAGGTGAATGTCGTCGAGCACGGCCATCGCGGCGGTGCGGCTCGGACGCGCGCCAGGATCGTCGTCGGGCGCAGCGTCCATCGGATGAGGGCGACGGGACTCGCTGAAGCGGCGAAGGAGCGCCTCGTCGTTGGCGTCGAGGAACACGATCTGGAGATCGCGCCTGCCGTCGCTTGCGAGCTCGCCAAGGACGTTGCTCATCGACCCGAGGAACGCGCGTACGCGCACGTCCATCCCGAGCGCGACCCGCATCATGCCGCCCTCTTCGCAGACCTTGACGGCCTGAGGCGCGAGCACCGTCGGAAGGTTGTCGATGCAGAAGTAGCCGAGGTCTTCGAGCGTATGCAGGGCGGTGGTCTTGCCCGCGCCGGAAAGCCCGGTGACGACCACGACGGTCGGACGGGTGGGCGTTGTCATTCGTCGTTCCCTTTCGGTCGTACTGCCGGGATCCACGCCGAGCTTTCGTTCGAGCCCGTCCAGGAGACGCGCGCCGACTCGGCAGGCACGGAAGACTCTGGTGGCGGCGGAACCACCGCTTTCACCGGGCTGGCGAACAGTGCGTCGGGATCGGCATGTCGGTCGACCGCGGCGCGCGTGACGAGCTGTTGCTCGAGGCGGCCCATGAACTCGAGCGACGAGTTCGTGCCCGCCTTGCGGAGAAGCTCGTTGCGCGCGGCAATCTCGAGGATGGTGCCCATGTCACGACCCGAGCGCACCGGCACGATGAGCTCGCGGATCGGTGTGCCGAGGATCGTGTGGAATTTCTCGTCGAGGCCGAGGCGATCGTACTCGGCGTCGGCTTCCCACTCGTCGAGGCGGACGACGACATCGATGCGCTTTTTTTCGCGCACGCTCGTGACGCCGAACAGCGCTTTGATGTTGAGGACACCGAGCCCGCGCACCTCGATGTGGTGGCGCAATAGATCCGCGGGCGCGCCGAACACGATGCCCGGCGGACGCCACTCGCACTTGACGATGTCGTCGGCGATGAGGCGGTGACCGCGCAAGACGAGCTCGAGCGCGCATTCGCTCTTGCCGATGCCGCTCTTTCCGAGCAGCAAAAGGCCGACGCCGAACACGTCGACGAGCACGCCGTGAACCGACGTCTGCGGCGCAAGCCGATCGTCGAGCACGGCGTGGATGGCGTTGATGGTGCGGCTCGAGCGCCCTTCGGAAACGAAGAGGGGCGTGCCCGTGGCCTCCGCGGCGGCGGTCAGCGCGCGCCCCGGCTCGTGGTTCGACGTGACGACGACGGAGGACAGCCCGAGCGAGAAGAAACCGCGCGCGGCCTGGCTGCGTTGCTCGCCACCGAGCGCGTCGAGGTACGAGAGCTCGGTCTCACCGAGAACCTGCACGCGCGTGGGGACGACGCCGAAGAAGTGGCCTGCGAGCGCGAGCCCGGACTTCTGCACGCGGGGATGGCGAATCGGGCGCGCCATGCCGCTGTCGCCGGCGACCTTGCGGAGGACGACCGAGAGCTCGGGATCCGCAGCGAGCTCCGCTGCCGTGACCTCACCGCGCGGGCCGGCTTCGACGACGGCTTCCTGCTGCTCGTTCACGCGCTGCCCCCTTCTTCCGCAACGAGGAGAGCGTACGCCTCCCCGCCGTCGGAGGAGCTGATGAGGCGGTCACGGAAGCCCTTGTTGCGAAGCAAACGCGAGATGCGAGCGAGCGTCTTCAAGTGCTCGCCGGTCGCACGCTTGGGTCCGACGAGCGCGAACAAGAGGTTCACTTTGTTGCCATCGATGGCGTCGAAATCGAGCCCTTCGGGGACGATCAGCAGCGCCGCTATCTGGCGGTCGACCTCGCCGAGCGCGCCGTGCGGAATGGCGACGCCGTCACCGATGCCGGTCGACTGGAGTGCCTCGCGCTCGACGAGCACGCGCTCGACTTTTTCGGGATCGACCGGATCGCGCCCCTCGTGCTCGATGCCCCCGGCAAGAAGGGACGCAAGAAGCTTCAGCGCCCCTGCCTTGTCGAGGTTGGTGGAGCTTGCACGCACGCTGACGCGCGCCGCCGTGAGCAGGTCGGTGAGCATGAACGGACTTGAGCTACGACGGTTGAAGACGCGCGCCTAGGCGGCGTTTTGAAAAAGAGACGAAAGCGGCCGTCTCGTGACCTGCGTCATCACTCTTCGCCGCCGCCAGAGTCGTCGAGGGTGTCGGCCATCAGGTGGTCCGACGCGCGCTCGCCGCCCTTCTTCTTCTTCTCTTCGTTGCGGCTGCGTACCTGGCGCTCGAGCTTGTCGGCGACCAGATCGAGCGTCGCGTACATGTCCTCGGTCGTCTCGTGCGCGTGGAAGTGCTCGCCACCCGAGTGGATGTCGACCTCCGCGGTGTGGGTTCGATGCTGCGTCGAGAGCTTGACCTCGCCCTTCATCGGCTGCTTGAGCATGCGCTGTAGCTTGCCGATCTTCTCGGTCGCATACGTCTTGACTGAATCGGTGGACTCCATGTGACGGAACGTGATCGAAATGTTCATTTCGTACCTCCGGTGCTGCGCATCCTCGAAGCGTTGCTCTGATTGTCCGACAGCTTGCTAGAAGAGTTTCTTCCGCTTGCTGGAAGCCAAGATGCCAAGCATCTCCCGATATTTTGCGACAGTGCGCCGTGCGATCTGAATGCCGTCGTTCTTCGCCAGGATCTCGACGATCGCCTGGTCCGACAAGGGGTTTTGCTTGTCCTCGCCCTCGATGATCTTCTTGATCGCCTGCTTGACGCTCTCGCTGGCGATGTCGTCCTCGCTGGTGCGCCGGATCGACGAGTTGAAGAAGTACTTGAGCTCGAACAGGCCTTGCGGCGTGTGGACGTACTTGTTCGTGGTGACGCGGCTGATGGTCGACTCGTGCATGCCGACGGCGTCGGCCACGTCGCGCAAGATCATCGGCTTGAGGAAGGAGACCCCCTTTTCGAAGAACTCCTTCTGCTTCTCGACGATGCACTCGGTCACGCGGATGATGGTCTTGCGCCGCTGCTCGATCGCGCGAATGAGCCACTGCGCGTTGCGGAGCTTCTCGCCGATGAACTCCTTGGCGTTGGGATCCTTCAGGAGTGACTTGGTGAGGGCCTCGTTGATGTAGAGGCGCTGCACGCCGCGGTCGTTGTCGGTCACGACCATCTTCTCGCCGTCCTTGACGACGTAGACGTCGGGCGTGATGGCGATGGTGCGCTCGTCGGTCTCGCTGAAGTTGCGCGCGGGCCGGCTCTCGAGCTTCTGGATCTCCTTGACCGCTTCGTAGATCTCTTCGACCGGCACCTTCAGATCGCGCGCGATCGCCTGGTAATTGTGCTTTTCCAGGTTGTGGAGGTGCTTGTCGATGATCGTGAGCTCGAGCTCTTCGCAGCCGTAGACATCCGCTTGCACGCGCAGACACTCGCGGAGGTCCCGCGCGCAGGCACCGACGGGATCCCACTCCTGCATCAAACGCAGAACCTCGGGTGCGTCTTCGGGATCGAGCCCCGCTTCTTGCGCCATCTCTTCGATCGTGAGGTCGGGCGTGCGCGTGCCGTCCTCGCGCTCGATGCCTTTGAGATCGAGGAACCCGTTGTCGTCGAGGTTGCCGAGAACGAGCTCGGCGAAGCGACGCTCGTCCTCCGAGAAGTCGGAGAGCTGGAGCTGCCACTTGAGGTGATCGGCGAGGCTCTGCGCCTTCGTCAGGTTCTGCTCGATCGGCGGAAGATCATCGAAGCCACCGCGGTTGGCCGGCAGCGGCTGCTGCAGCGTGCGGTTCTCGATGAACTGCTCCCAGTCGATGTCTTGCGCCTTCTTCTCGTTGTCGCGCGTGAGCGTGTCGGTGTTCTTGAGCCGATCGAGCGTCTCCATGCGATCGACGCGCTCGTCGGTGGCAAGGCCGCCGGTCGCGGCGTCGGACTGCA
>CAXSGV010000032.1:2877-4087 GCA_964236615.1 uncultured Polyangiaceae bacterium | reverse complement strand
GGTCGTCCTCGGCTCCGGGGAAGCTCGGGAAGATGCGGCTCGCGGCGTCGGACTGCAGCGACTCTTGGCTGCCGCGGGCGCGGGGATCGATCTCGTCGTCGGCGAGGACAGGATTCGCGTCGAGCTCTTTTCGAATCTCGTCAATGAGCTCCAATCGGGAGAGCTGCAGCAGCCGAATGGCTTGCTGCAACTGGGGCGTCATGACGAGCTGCTGACTGAGTTTGAGCTGCTGCTTTATTTCCATGTTTTTCCGTTGCCGCGGTTAGAGCGTACCACCCAGAAAACGCTCGCGAAAGCGACAATCCTGCAGGCCCACGTGTAGGACAGCGCGTCTTGACGCGACGATCAATCGCGGATCGTTGTGGCACCCGATGCGTAGGATGCGCTCATGCGAAGGTCCGGACTCCTGCTGACGGTCGTAGCCACTCTTCTCATCACCACGGGCTGCGGGCGTTCCGCGCTCGTGTCCTCTGATGCTCTGCCCTTGAAGAGGGTGGTCCTTTACCGCAACGGCGTCGGATATTTCGAGCGCGCTGGGCACGTCGAGGAAGACGAGGTGCGCTTCAAGATGAAGGAGGCACAGGTCGGCGATTTTCTGGCGACGCTCGCGGTCATCGAGAAGGGCGGGTCGAGCGTTCGCTCGGCCGCGTTCCCGCTCAGCGTCGATGACGAGAACACCGAGGCGAAGCCGAAGAGCCTCATGACCGACGACGAGAAGAAGGGGCTCAAGATCGTCGTGCTCTCGCTCGACGGCAAGGCCCACGATCTCCAGGTCGGTTACGTGGCGGAGTCGCCGGTGTGGAAGCCGTCGTACCGCCTCGTCGTCGCCGGCAACGGCGAAGCGAACCTGCAAGCGTGGGGCGTCGTGCAGAACCTCTCCGGCGAAGACTGGAGGGACGTGAAGCTCTCGCTCGTCGCAGGCTCGCCGCTCGCCTTCGAAGCGCAGCTCGGCACGCCGGTGATCCCGCAGCGTCCCATCGTCACCGACGAAGGCGAGGTCATCGCCGCGGTGCCGAAGTCCGAGACGTCGCTGCGCCAGGATCAAGCGCCGGCAACGGAGAAGACCGCTGAGGGCAAGCCGAGCGCATCACCCAGCCCGGTCGCCACGTCGAAGGCGGACATGATGGATAAGAAGGAGTCCGCGCGCGCGGGGGCGGGGGGCGGACGACGCGCGCCTTCGGCTCCACGCGGGGCGGCGCCTCGCCCACCG
>CAXSGV010000032.1:0-2867 GCA_964236615.1 uncultured Polyangiaceae bacterium | reverse complement strand
CCGCTGGCGCCGGCGTCGCGCTCGCTCGCGTCGATCGCGCAGGAGGGCGGCACCACACGCTACGATCTTCCGAACGCCGTCACGGTGCCCGACAAGAGCGCGACGATGGTCATGTTGCTCTCGCGCAAGGTGCCTGGCGAAGCGCTCTTCTTGTTCGCGCCCGATGGAGGCGTGGCCGACTCGATGAGCCATCCTTTCCGCGTGGCGCGCTTCGCGAACCGCACGGGCGGCGTGCTCGAGCGCGGGCCCATCGCCGTCTTCGAATCAGGAAGCTTCCTCGGTCAGGGCATGGTCGAGGTTCTGCCCGACGGCGCATCGGCGACGGTGCCGTTCGCGCTCGAGCGCGGCCTCGCCGTCGATCGCGAGCAGAAGATGGACGAGCTCGGCGAGCGCGTCGCGAAGATCGAAAACAGCGAGCTCACGATCGAGCGCGACTCCGTCACGCGGACGACCTACCACGTGCGCAACGGGCTCGACCGGTCTGCGAAGGTCCTCATCAAGCACGCGCGCGTGCCCACCTCGAAGCTCTTCGATCCGCCGAAGGAGACCGAGGACAACGTCGGCACGGGCACCGCGCTCGTCCCGACGACGGTTGCTCCGCGTGTCACGGGCAACCTCACCGTCGATGAGCGCGTCGTCCTCCGTCGCGGCGAAGACTGGTTCACGCCCGTCGCGTTCACGGCGGTCGAGAAGTACATCGCCGATCCGAAATCGGATCGCGGCATCGTCGCGAAGCTCACCTCGGCGTGGGGCCTCCGCACGGAGATCATCGCGAAGATGCAGGGGCGCCAGAAGTTCGCGGTCGAGCAGTCGAACCTCGCGCAGCAAACCGAAGAGACGCGTCGCAACCTGCGCGCCATCGAGAAGAACAAGACCGCCGAAGCCCTCCGCAACAAGCTGACAGCGCGCCTCGGCGAGATGGCGACGCGCCTCGACGAAATCACGAGGCAAGAAGTGGAGATCGACTCGAAGCTCGCCGAGCTGCGGATTCGGTTCAAGGAAGCCATCCGCGACATCAAGTTGAACGCGCCGTCGCAGTAGGTCCTCGTCGGCCTGCTTGCGGGGAGGGGATGGCCCTTTGGCATGCACCTCGCTAAGGGAGGGTATGGCCCCAAGCTCCGAGCTGATGCGGGACGTGCTCGCTTCCGATCTCATCGACGATCCGAACCGGCTGGCGGCGCATGAGCCGGTCCGCGCCGAAGCGACCGCGCGACGCCGCCGTCGTTGGGGAAAACAAGCCTCTCTCGCTGCGGTCGTGCTCGGCGCGACGGGCGCGTTCCTGGCGTTGACGTGCACCATCGGCGGTCAGAACGGCAGCCGTTTCGATCGAGCCGTGCTGCGCACAGTAGGGCGCGCACGCCACCCCCTCAGCAACGCAGCCGTGCGTACCGTCAGCGTGCTCGGGAGCGTGCCCGGCGCCGGCGCCATCTCCCTCGCCGCGGTCGTTCTGGCGCGAAGCCGTCCGCGGTTGGCCACGCAGATCGTGGTCGGAGCTCTCGGGGGCATCAGCGCCGAGCTCGGCTTCAAGCGCATCTTCCGGCGGAAGCGCCCGACCATTCTCTTGCACCTCGAGCACGTGAGCAGCTCGTCGTTTCCGTCCGGCCACTCGATGGCGGCTTCGGCCCTCTACCTGACCCTCGCGTTCGTCGCGTCGCGGAGTCGTCGACTTCGCTCCGATCGCGGCTCTCTGCTCGCCGGCGCGGGCGCGCTCGCGACCACCATCGGTGCGACGCGTGTGTACCTGGGCGTTCACTGGCCGACCGACGTCCTCGGCGGCCTCGCCCTCGGAACGGCGTGGGCGTGCATCGCAGAGGCCGCGTTCAACCTCACCGGCGCCGACCGCGTCGAACGCGAGGTGGCGAGCGCCCTCTGACCAGAAATTTCCGCGCTTGCGCTAGGGTCGATGTTCGCCAGTGACGATCAGAATGCGTGTTACTGCGGGCCATGACCTCCACTTGGATCCTCGTCAGTGACGGCAGCCACGCACGCATCTTTCAGTCCGATGACGCGGCGCAACCTTGGCGCGCCGTGACGAAGCTCGACCGCGAGCACAGCCACGAGAAGACGGATCGCACCGACTCGCACGAAGACCACGGGGAGCACGGCTTCGCGCGTCAGCTCGTCGCCGAGCTCGAGACCGGCCGCCAGAAAGGGACGTTCACGCGGCTCGTCCTCGTCGCCCCGCCGAAGTTCCTCGGGCACCTCCGCGAGGAGCTTCACCCGTCGCTCGCGACGTGCGTGGCCCGCAGCATCGACAAGGACTACGCGCAGATGTCCGAGAGCGACCTTGTCAAGCACGTCGACCTCTCCTGAAGCAGCGCCCCCTTCCACGGATGCGCCCAGGCGCACAGTCATCCGTGGCCAGGAGGGATCGACGCTCTCACGAAATCGATCTTCGCGCGTTCGGCCAGCGTGACCAGGTGGTCGTGGCAGGTGAAGAGAAGCACTTGGGTACCGCTGCTGCTGCCAGCGAACGTCGCGAGCGCGCGCAGCGTCGCCGTCGTGCGTTCGTCGTCGAAGTTCACGAGGACGTCATCGAGCACGACCGGGAGGGGCTCGGCGCTGGTGGCGTAGTGCTGCACGTAAGCGAGGCGGAGCGCTAGGAACAGCTGCTCTTTCGTGCCGGTCGACAGCGCATCGGGTGAGATGTCGCTCGTGCCGGTGGGCGTGCGACGTGTGACGAAGAGCGTGCCGTCGAGGCGCTGGCCCACCTTCGGGTAGCGGCCCGCGGTCATCTCGGCGAAGAAGACGGACGCGTCGCTGAGGAGCCCAGGCTGGTGCTCTCTCTCGAAGCGTTCGATGGCTTTTTCGAGGATGGCGACCGAAACCGCGAGGACGCTGAAGCGCTCGACGTCCTCGCGTAGCGC
>CAXSGV010000031.1:20699-23784 GCA_964236615.1 uncultured Polyangiaceae bacterium | reverse complement strand
AGATCGGTACGCCGGCCCAACGCCAGCTGTCGATGTTGAGCTTCATCGACACGAAGGTCTCGACCGTCGAGGTCTTCGAGACGTTCTCCTCCTCGCGGTAACCGCACACGGGCTTTCCGGCGAAGCTGCCGGCGGTGTACTGGCCGCGCACCGTGAGGTGGTTCACGTCGGCCTTCGCGATGGGACGAAGCGCGCGGAGGACTTTCACCTTCTCGTCGCGCACCGGGTCGGCCGCGAAGTCGATCGGAGGCTCCATGCAGGTGACCATCAAGAGCTGCAGCAGGTGGTTCTGCACGATGTCGCGCGTCGTGCCGGCTTCTTCGTAGAACTTGCCGCGGCCTTCGACGCCGATGTCCTCGGCGACCGTGATCTGGATGTGATCGACGTGGTTGCGGTTCCACAGCGGCTCGAAGATCTCGTTGCCGAAGCGGAGCGCCATCAGGTTCTGGACGGTCTCCTTGCCGAGGTAGTGATCGATGCGGAAGATCTGCTCCTCTGCGAAGACGCGGTGGAGGTCCGCGTTGAGCGCGTCGCCCGACGCGAGATCGTGACCGAACGGCTTCTCGACGATGATGCGCGTGTAGTGCTTCTTGTCGGCAGGGTCGGCGACGAGCCCGGCCTTCGCGAGGTTGTCGTTCACCGTCGTGAAGAGGCTCGGCGGGATCGCGAGGTAGTAGATGCGGTTGCCGCGCGTCCCGTTCGTCTTGTCGAGCTCCTCGAGCTGCGCGCGAAGCTTCTCGAAGGTCGAGAGCTCGCCGAATTTCCCCGAGACGTAGTGAAGCCGGCTCGCGAAGTCGTCCCAGACTGCCTCTTCGAGCGGCTTCCGGCGCGAGAACTCGGCGGTCTGCTCCTTCTTCTCTTTGCGGAAGTCGTCGGTCGACAGCTCCGTCATCGCGACGCCGACGATCGACAAGCCCGGCGGCAACAGGCGCGACACCGCGAGGTTGTAGAGTGCAGGAATCAGCTTTCGCTTCGTCAGGTCACCCGAGGCACCGAAGATGACGAACACGCACGGCTCCGGTGTTCGCTCCGTCTCGAGGCCCACGCGCAATGGGTTGTCGGCGTTCGACATGTGGCTCTCCTAAGGGTGTCAGGGTCTGACGCAGCGAACGTAACCCAGCTGACTCTGCGACTGCGTCGTGTTCTCACCGCTTCGGAATTTCACGGCCCATGCCTCGGCCGTCGGCTGTTCGGCGCTGGTCGACGAGCTCCAGTACTCGAGGTTGGTCGGGGAGCGCGGGAAGGCGTTCACGTCGATCATCTTGGGCTGATTGACGATGCCCTCGAACTCGTAGTGAGGCGTCTCGTCGACGATCGTGAGGAGCTCCTTCATCGTAGGAAGGCGCCACTGGAAGCCGCCCTCCTTGTAGGTGTTCTTGCAGTAGGCGAGAGCGGTGAGGAAATCCGCCGGCGGGGACGCGACCTCGCGTTGCCAGACGAGCCCCGTGTTCAGGTCCGTGATCGTCACGTCACCGCGGTTGAACGTCTGGTACTGGTCCGTCGGCGCGCTCGCGCTCGCCGTCGCCAAGACGAGCACCATCGCCGCGGCCGTCGCGAGGCTTGCGGCGCGTAGGCGAAGGGCCTTCACTTCGACGGCCCTCCGCGAACGCAGCGCACGACGTTCCCTACGGTCGTGTCGACCTTGCCGGTGTGAAAATTGACGGACCAGTAAACGTCCTTCTGGGTGGCATCAGGGGCCACCCGCGTGGACGCAGACCAGAACTGCTGGAGCGCCCCCCCGCCCCCGTAGGAATCGATGTTCGTGCCAGAGAACACCTCGTGCAGCGCGGGATTTGTGTGGGTGAAGTCGATGAGCGTCGCGAGCTCGATACGGGTCGGCATACGCCACTCGCCTGGAATGGCGCACCGCTGACGCGCTTCGAGGAACGTCGTCGCTGCGATCACCTTCGCTCGCCACTCGAGCTTGGTGACTTTGTCGATGATGATCGTGTCGCTCGGAGACTTCGGATCTGGCCCCGCGTCGTAGCTCATCAAGTTCGGAAGCAGGGGCGAGCCGCCTGCGTCCGGGTTGGGCATCTTCCAGTGGGCCCACGTTCGGTGCTCGAAGACGCCGGCGTCGGCATTGGGGCCCGCGTCGATCAGAGGTGCGTCGAGTGGCGCGTCGGCCGCGGCTTCGGGAGACACGACGTCGGCACGCCCCGCGTCGAGGCACGGCGCCTCGAAGCAGTCGACCTCCTTGAAGCCATCGAGACCCGCGACCTGGTTGCACGCGAGCGCGAAGAGCGCGCCTGACGACGCGGTCATCGCGAGGGCGGTCCAGAAGAGGCGGCGGCGAAGTTTAGAACGCACCGTTCACCCCCACCGATCCGGCGCCGATCCACGGCGCGACATGTGGCTTGTTCTTCGCCGTCTCCTTCACGTGCTCGGTCTTCGACAGGAGACCATAGAGCCCGATGCCGGCGCCGATGCCACCCACCACCCACGCGACCGTCGACACCGTGGCCAGCGTGCGAGCCGACTGGAGATCGTCTCTGTACTTGGTGCCGCACTCCTGGTTCACGCACTCGCCGTCGAGCGTGTCCTTCTTGGACATCACCACGAGCCCGGTGGCCGTGCCGACGATCAGCCCCGCCCCTGCGATCACGAAGCCGCCGACGGCGATGCCGTAGCGCGGACGCATCTCGGTCGCAGGCCCACCGGGCGTCGGCGGGCCGACGGGACCCGGCGTCTCGGCCATCGCGGGCTCCGGCGGTACCTGGAGCATGACCTCTTTGGTCTCCGCCTCGGCGACCTCGACGATGGTCGTCGCCTCTGCGCCTTGGCCTTGCTTGGCCGCAACCTCGTGACGACCCGGGTTGACCTTGCGCGCTTCACCGACCTGCGACGCCGCGACCGGGATGCGATCGACGAGCAGCGTCGGCACCTTGCCGGCAGGCACGCCGGTGAGCTTGATGACGATCGTCGGGATGCGGGGGCGCACGTCTTCGGCGAGCTTCTGCGCCTCGTCGCGCGCGGACGACGAGCGCTCGGTTTCGTCGGCCGCGATCGGTACGCGCTGAATGCCGAGGCAGGTCTCGCGCGCCTCGACGAGCTGGCCGACCAGCACCTGCGTCTTCGCGAGCTC
>CAXSGV010000031.1:18100-20689 GCA_964236615.1 uncultured Polyangiaceae bacterium | reverse complement strand
ATGGGTGTCTTACCGAGCTCGTGCGCGGCGCGAAGCTTCACGAGCGCGCCTTGCAGATCGCCCTTGGCGCGGAGCTCCTTGCCTTCTTTGTGAAGCGCGCGCGCGGTTTCGAGGTCGGCTGCCGATTGTGCGTAGGCGACGCGCGCGAACGTCGTCGCAGCGGTCGCGCCTGCGAGCCCGAGCGTCACCGCGAACGCAAATGAGGACAGCCTGCGGCTACTTGATGTCATCCGGATCGCCTTCGCGCGGCTTGTGGGTCGTGGCAGGTGCCGAGACCGCCGGCTGCGTCGCCGTGCGTGCTCCCCCCGTCGCGCCGGTCCCGCCGGTCACGTTCGCCGCGTGGCGAATGTGCCGCGCGTTCGTCACGCTCGGCGCGGGGATGATGCTCGCTACGGGAGGCTCGATCGGAGGCTCGATGACGGGCGCGATCGGATCGGGCACGCGCGTCGAGGCGACCGGTGGCCGTGGGATCTCGACGGGCCGATCGCTCGTGGCGCCCACTTCGGCTCGCCTGTTCATGCTGACGACGCCGACGGCAGCGATCGCGCCGAGCGCGAGCGCGGCCATTCCGAAGACGAGCGGACGACGCGAGCTCGCGCGGACGTGCGCCGCGTCGCCGGTGCGCGCTTCGGAATGGATACCCGCGTTGGTGTCCGACACGCTCAGGGGGCTCGGCTGGCTCGAAGGCACGACCGCCGTGTTCGCGAATGCGAGCCCTGAAGGATCGGTGACGGCAGGGCGCGACCCGGACGACGACGCGACACTCGAGGCGCGAGTCTCGCCCGTGATTGCGGCCGCGAGCGCGTCGACCATTGCCTTTGCCGACTGGAACCTGTCGGCGACGTCGCGAGTGCACGCGCGCGTGAACCACGCGTCGAGCGCGCGGGGCAGCGTGGGATCGAGCTGCGACGGCATCGGCAGCGGCTCGTGGTGGATCTTGAGCGCGAGCCCGCCGATGGTCTCGGCGTAGAACGGCTTCGACCCGACGAGCGCTTCGAACGCCACCACACCGAGCGACCAGAGGTCCGAGCGGAAGTCGATCGTCTTGGTGCCGATGACCTGCTCGGGGCTCATGTAATAGGGCGAGCCGACCATGGAGCCGGTGCGCGTCGTCGAGCCCATGAGCCCATCGGACGTCTTTGCGATGCCGAAGTCGAGAAGCTTCACGAACGCTTCGCCGGTTCCGGCGTCGAGCAGGAAGATGTTCGGCGGCTTGATGTCGCGGTGAACGATGCTCCGTTCGTGCGCCTTCGTGAGCGCGCGCGCGAGCTGCGTCATGATGTGGAGCACCTCCGTCGGGGGAAGCTTGCCGCCGTGCGCCTCGAGATGCCCAGCGAGATCGTGACCATCGAGATGCTCCATCACGATGTACGGCGCGCCGCCGGGCATCACGCCGTGATCGAGCATCTGCACGACGTGCGGGCTCTTCACCTGCGACGCGGCGGCGGCCTCACGCGAGAAGCGCGAAACGGCCTCCGGGCTCTCGAGGAGCTCGGCGGACATGAACTTCACGACGACCTGCGTATGAAGCGCGAGGTGATCGGCGATCCACACGGCGCCCATGCCACCCGCGCCGAGAGGCCGGACGAGACGGATGCTCGGCGTCACCATCTGGCCGGCTTCCACCGTGCTCACGCCAGACACGCCTCCACATGACAAGGATACCATGGTCCAGCGAGCAGGACGTTCACCGATCGGCTAGATTGACGCATGGCACGTTTGTCGCACCCAGCCCGAGCGATGGGCAACCTTCGTCGCAATGTGCCAACGAGAGTCGCGCGCGTGTCGCTCGTCTCGAGGGCCGCCCACGCCGTCGTCGGGGTGTCGTTTCTCGCGGCGACGATCGTCGCCTTCGTGCGCTGCGGTGACATGTCGACGAGCGCCAGCGACTTCGGGCCGGACGGCGGAGACGCAGACGCAGACGCCGAGAACCCGTCGCAGAAGGCGGAGGCTGGCGCGGTCGGCGACGCCGATCGGCCGCGCGTGCTCGTGGTCGCCCACGCGGCGCCCGACGCTTTCGATTTTCGTCTGTGCTTGGGCGTGAGCGCGACGCGCGACGGAGCGAACGCGGAGCACCTCGACCTCGCGCCGATGCCCGACGATCCGAATGCGCCGATGCCGCAAGCCAACTACCCCGGTATCGGGCGGGGCAACGGCACGGTGATTGATCCGGCGCTCGGTGCAATCCGCGAAGATCAGTTCGTCGTGCCCTACCTCGTGAACGCGCTGTCGCTCGCCACGCGCGCTGGCGCGCCGCAGACGTGCAAGGCGCTCTTCGAGTGCAGTGGCGGCGCGTGCATCAAGTCGCCGCAAGACTTCGTGAAGCTCCCCGCCCTGCCGGGAATCGCGCTCACGGGAGACGGATCGCGGCTCCTCGCCGTCGTCCAGACGGGTAGCGGCCTCGAGATGCGAGCGATCCCGCTGGACGGCCGCGCCGCCGGCCCCGCGACGATCAGCGCCCAGTTCGCGCAGCTGTCGCCCGCGCTCGGCAACGTCACGGCGCGCTACGGCAGTCTCGATGGCGGCGTGGACAGCAGCGTCACCCTCGGCTCGGCGAGCTTCGGTACCATCGGCTCGGCCACGGGAGTT
>CAXSGV010000031.1:1905-18090 GCA_964236615.1 uncultured Polyangiaceae bacterium | reverse complement strand
ACTGTCAACATCGTCAACCGCAACCGCCCACCTCCCAGCAAGGACAAGCCATGAGCGACTCGCATCGTTTCCTCCTGAGCCGCGGTGCCATCGGCTCGGCCGCGGGGGTTTCGTTCGCGCCGCCGGCGATGGCGGCGTTTGGCTCGATGGGCATTTCCCTGACTTCCGCGGACGGTGGCTCGCTGCTGAAGAGCTCGCTCGCGGAGATCCAGCAAGCGTCCGATCCGTCGCGCCCGCCCGACGAGCTCTACAAAAACCGAACGAGCTTCGTCTTCGTGCTCGTCGGCGATCCGGCGATTCCAAGTAAGGTCGACGGAGGTACGAACCCCGAGTACGGCGCGCGCGGCCTTCACGTCGTCGCGCTGCGCGCTTCGGCCATTTCCTTCGACGGAGGCAGTCTGTGATGCGATCGCGCCCGGTTTCCCCCGTTCATCGGCTCATGGGCCCCGTGGTGCTCGCCGGCGTGATCGTCGCTTTCGTTCGCTGTAGCGCCTCGGATGCCTCGAGCCCCTTCGCGACGGGCGACGTCGACTCGGGCACGCGCGATGGCGATGGCAATGGCGACTCGAGCATCCCGGGCGACGCCGGCGTGGCGAGCAACCTTCCGCGCGTGCTCGCGGTGGTGCACGCAGCGGACGTCTTCGATTTTCGCGTGTGCTTCGCGACCAGCAACACCGCCGACGGCGCGACGTTCGACGTGCTCGACGGCAATCCGCTCCCCGAGGATCCGCAGCACCCGATGCCGCAGGCAAATTACCCCGGCATCGGCCGCGGCAACGGCGCGATCGTCACTCCCGACCTCCCGACCTCGAACCGGACGTTCGTCATCCCTTTCCTGATCGACGCGCTCGCCTTGACGAAGCACGCCGGTGACGACTGCAAGAAGATCCTCGAGTGCAGTGGTATCGCCTGCATTCAATCTCCGAGCGAGCGGGTGAAGCTGCCCGGTCTCGATTCGGCAGATCTCGCAGGCGGCGGCACTCGGCTGCTTGCCGTTCGTGGGAGCGGCGCGACGCTCGCCATGACCGTGATTCACGTCGACGGAGCTGCCGCGGGCGGCGTTGGAATCGGCGGCCAGCTCGCGCACCTCGCACCCACGCTTCCGCGCCTCGTGGCCACCTACGGCGCGGCGGACGGCGGCGTGTCCCTCGGCAGCGCGACTTTCGGTACTGCCGGTCCCGCGATCCGCACGCTCACGCGCCCCGACGACGCCAAGGGCATGGGCCAATACGGGTCGCAGGGCATCGCGCTCGCTCTCGCCGGGCCCGAAGACGGCGGAGTCGACGCGGGACCAACCTCGCCGTTCTACTTCTCGTCGCTCGCCGCGATCCAGCAGGCCTCCGATCCCGCGCTGCCGCCAAATGAGCTGTTCAAGCCCGGCGCAAACTACGTCTTCGTCGTCACCGGCGATCCCACCGTCCCCAAGACGATCGACGGTGGCGCGAACCCCGACTACGCGGGTCGCGGCCTCCACGTGATCGCCATCCGATCCTCGGCCCCCCCGGGTGACGGCGGCGCACTCTGAGGCAACAGTCGATCGGCGGAAACTTGTAAGGTCGCCGGATGCGCGATCGCATTGGCGAGTTCCTCCGCGAGAAGACACCGCGTCGCGCGATGGCAATCGCGATCTTCGTGGGGCTGATCGTCCTCTTCCGCCATCTTCTGCCGCTCCTCGTCTTCTTCGTCGCCTTCGAGCGATCGCTGCGCGCAGCGCGCGATTTCGCGTGGCTCCGCTTCAAGGTGAACAAGACGGTCAGCGTGCTCTCTCTCGTGGGCACCGGCCTCCTTGCCCTCGGACTGCTCGCGTGGCTCGGCGCGGGCCGCGCAATCCGCGGCTTCGCGCACACGGGCGACCTCCAGAGGCGCATCGCCGGACTGCGCGAGCATCCGTGGTTCGAGCGCGTGAACGAGCAGCTCGGCGACACCGACAGGGTGATCGAAGGTGCCAAGCACTACGCGTCCAACGCCCTCGGCGCCGTGTCGGCGGTCGGTCACCTTCTCGTCTACGCGCTCATCGGTCTCATCCTCGCGGTCATCTACTTGCTCGAAGAGGAGCACCTCGACGCGTTCGAGCGCTCACTCGATCCGAAGTCGCTCTTCGGCACGCTCGGACGCTGGCTCGGGCACCTCGCCGACGCCGTGGTCGTCACCGTGCAGCTTCAGTTCATCGTCGCCGCATGCAACGCGCTGATGACGTTGCCGGTGCTGCTCCTTCTCGGCATCGGCCACGTCGGTCCGCTGATGCTGTTGATCTTCATCTCGGGTCTCGTGCCCGTGATTGGCAACCTCGTCTCGGGCACCGTGCTGTGCATCCTCGCGTACAAGGCGAAGGGCTGGTTCGGGGTCGGCCTCTTCGTGGCCCTCACCTTCTTCCTGCACAAGATCGAGTCCTACTATTTGAACCCGCGCCTCACCGCGCGGCACGTGAAGCTGCCCGGCTTCGTGCTGATCGTGAGCCTCATCGCGTGCGAGCACGTGCTCGGGTTCGTCGGCCTCTTCGTGTCGTTCCCGATCCTGTTCCTCGCGGGAAAGCTCCGGGCCGAGTTCAAAGCCGAGGATGTCCTCGAGCACGCCGCGCGGGAGTCGGGTGAGACGCCGGCTATTTCTTCTCGGGCACCAGCTTCAGCGAAGCCGAGTTGATGCAGTAGCGCGCGCCTTCGGGACGCGGACCATCGTCGAACACGTGGCCGAGGTGCGCGCCGCACGACTGGCACATCACCTCGGTCCGCCGCATTCCGTGCGAGGTGTCGCTCGCCTCTTCGACGTGACCTTCGGCGACCGGCGCAGTGAAGCTCGGCCAGCCAGTGCCCGAGTCGTACTTCTTCTCCGAGTCGAAGAGTGCGTCGCCGCAGCATGCGCAGACGTACGTGCCCTTGTCTTTCGTCGCGTGGTACGCGCCCGTGAACGCGCGCTCGGTGCCCTTCTGACGCGCGACCTGAAACACCTCTGGCGTGAGGTCCTTCTGCCACTCGGCATCCGTCTTTTCGATCTTCCGTTTCATGGCGAGATTCTACATCAGGCTTGCTAGGTTCCACCGCAAGTGGCTCGTGGGTAAGTGGATCGCGATCGCAGAAACGATTCCCCATGGGTGAGCTGCTCGTGCTCGGGTCGTACGGCATCGACGGCCTGGCGGAGCACCATCGGGTCCGCGTTTGGTTGCCGCGCGACTTCAACCGCGCCAAACCGCGGCCGGTTCTCTACCTCTTCGATGGACAAAACGTGTTCGGCGATCACGGCTCCTACGCGGGCGGGTGGCACGCGCACGAGGCGGTCGACAAGCTGTCACCGCGCACGAATTACCCGCCCATCGTCGTCGGGATCGATCATGGCGGCAGCAAGCGGATCGAAGAGCTCGGGCGGCCCGCGGTCACCGATCGGCTGCTCGCGTGGATGGGGCAGACGCTGATGCCCGACGTGCGATCGCGCTTTGGTGCGATCGACGGTCCGATTGGCGCCGTCGTGGGCGGCTCGTCCATGGGCGGGCTCGCCGCGCTCTACGCGCACTTCCGCCGGCCCGATCTGTTCGGCGGCGCCATCGCGATGTCGCCCTCGTTCTGGTTTGGCGGTCGCTTCATCTTCCCTTTCGTCGCGCGCGAGCCGAACCCGTACGTGTCGCGCGTCTACCTCGACTGCGGTCGCGGCGAAGGCGGCGGGCGCATGGCGATGCTCGCCGAGGAGATGGGTCGGCACTTGTCGAGCCGTGGCTGGTCGGACGCGCAGCTCATGGTGCGTATCGATCCCCGAGGCGCGCACTCGGAGCACGCGTGGCGAAGGCGCTTGCCGAAGGCCCTGCGCTTCATGTTCACGCGCGCGCATGCGTGAAAGCTTCGACGCCGCCTACTTGCACAACGAGGTGCATCGCGAGTCGGTCGTCTTGGCGAGCTTGAGCCCGTCGCACCGCTCGTCGCTCGCCGTGCACGCGGTGTCGCAAGGAGGCGGCGGTTCGCCAGATGCGCCTCCGCAGCCGTTCACGGCGCACGACGGATAGTCGCAAGCGACGTTCGGACAGCGCGCCCCGCACGGGCTCGCGACGCATGTCCTTCCGGTGTACTCCGAGTGCTCGATTACGCATTGAACGCACGCGACGGCCAAGCCCTCGGTGAGCGCCGTGCACTTCTCGATGCACGCGTTGACGTCCGCGGACTTGCACGGTCCGTCGGACGGAGGGGCGCACACCGCTTTGCACTTGCCGAAGCTCGCGCTCGCCTTCGCCGCATCGCTGAGCGGTGCCGACGCGTCCTCGGCGGTTGCGGCGTCGCTCCCCGTTCCCGCATCCGCCGATGAGGCGATGATGGTGGTGGAGCTGCACCCGAAGGCGGCCATCGATGCAAGGAGGTGAATCGCGAAGACAACGGCGTTGCGTGAGATCATGGATCAACGAACAGCAAGCGACGCGCCAGCCACAAACGCCTTGGAAATCGCGCGCGTCGATTGGCTTCGTAACCGCATGCAGGTGTGCCGGACGCTCACGGTCCTCCACTTCGCGCAGGCATGGTGAGGGCGGTGGTATAACGCGCGCATGAAACAGGCCCGCTTCGCCGCGTTTGCAGGAATGGTTGCTGTCGCTGCCGCCCTCGGCGGATGCAGCAAGCTCAAGTCGGCGCTCGGCAAGGGGGACGACGGCGGTGCGGGAAGCGCTTCGGGTGGTCTACTCGGGGGCAAAGGCGTGGGTTCCTCAACGGCTTCGAGGGGGAGATCGACATCCTCGCGAAGGGCAACCTCAGCGGCGATTCGAAGAAGGTGTCGCCGCCGATGACGATCAACGTCCTCCTCAAGAACAAGAAGGTCCGCGTCGACGCGCCGCCGGGCATGAGCGGCATGGAGATGATGGGCGGCAAGGCCTACGGCATCTTCGACGGACCCGCGAAGAAGGCCTACGTCGTGATGGACGCGAAGAAGGAAGCCATCCTCATCGATCTCAACAAGACCGGCGAGCACATGAAGACGATCGCGCCGCCGTCGCGTCCGTCGATGCCGGGCAAGCCGGCCGCGCCCGCGAAGCCGCCGCCGAAGATCACGAAGACCGGCAAGACGGACAAGGTCGCCGGCTACGAGTGCGAGCTCTGGGACATCACGGACGAGAGCTCGAAGGGCCAGATGTGCATCGCCGAAGAGGGCATCAGCTGGTTCAGCATCCCGATGAGCGGCGCGCCCGCCGAGTACGCGTGGATGGCCGAGCTCACCGATGGCAAGCACTTCCCTCTTCGCTTCATCGGGTACGACAAAGCCGGCACCGAGACCGGCCGCATCGAGGTCACGAAGATCGACAAGAAGAGCGAGCCCGACGCGCTGTTCGAGGTCCCCGCCGGCTACACGGTGAGGACGCTCGAGCAGATGTTCCAGCCACCGGTGCCGCCGAAGCGCTGATCACGGGAGCGCTGGCCGCCGAAGCGCTGACCGCCGAAGCGCCAAGCGCGTCGAGCGATCAGCCCTGCTGCGGGCCGCAGAAGATCGGGGCGATGCGGTTGAACGCGTCCTTCAACGAGGAGCCGCTCGGCGGGATGCAGACGTCGGCCGGCGTTCCGGTGCTGAGCGTCTTGCAGGCGGTGGTCTCCTGTTTGTAGAAGTCCTCGCACGTGGTGCTGCCCGCCGCCTTCTGGCAGTCGGCGAACTTCTTGAAGCTCGCCGAGGTACCCGAGAGGCACGTCTCACACGAGGCGCGTCGGCACTGGAGGAGCGCCTCGTAAGTGGCGCCGCATCCCGTGGTGCCCGTGTCCTTGCTCTTGATCGCGATGCAGCCGGGGATGTTCACGGTGAAGTACTTGTCGCTGTCGTGCCAGACGACGGCACCGAACGCGGGATCGGTGTCCGACGTGTCGAGACAGGTGCCGCAGGTGCCGATCGTTGCCTTGTAGTCTGCACACTTCTTGTCATCGAGCGGCGCTTGCAAACACGCGGCGTAGTAGCCGTCGAGCTGCGGCTGCGTGCACGCCGTCAGGTTTGGCGCGGCCGGCGCCTTGTACTTCGGGGTGAAGCCCGTCACCGACGACGGCGCGCAGACGCCGCCGTCATCGGCACCTGCGTCCTGATCGTCGAACGCGATGTCGGGATCGGGACCGCGCGGCGGCTCCGCGTCCGGCACGTTCTTGAAGGTGCTCGCCTCGGTGCCGGAGCACGCGAGCAGAGAGACCGAAGCCACCGACGCGACGCCGGTCATGAGGAGGAGCGCGAATCCAGAAAAGCGACGTGCGATCATGAGGAGTCGAGAATGCACTAAAGGAGCCACGGCTCGCGGGGCGTCGCGACGACCCGCGAACGATCCTGGAACGCAGCAGGACCCCCTTTTCGATCGCGCCGTGCCGGAATCTTGCCGTCACGCTGCGCGTGCGACGTGATTGACGCAGGGATTGGAGCCATCCATGGGCCGGGGCATCTCCGATCCAGGCACCAACCAAGGTCAGGATCGCATCCCCGCCGAGTGGATCGACGTCCACTCGAAAATCCCCGAAGGACGCCACGGTCCTCCTGGAATTTCACCGCGGCACCGTGCGCTCGCGAGGGCTCGCGGGGTGGTCTCTCGGCTGGCCCCACTCGTGCAGTAGGCCCTCGTGGGTGCTCGACACCTCTTCGCTCCTGCCCGCCAACAAGAGACGGCGGTCGGTGTCGAAGCAGCCCAAACCAGACCGAGGAGAACGCCATCATGCGATCAAAGCGAACGGGTCTTTTTGCAGTCGGTGCAGTCGCGATGCTGGGTGCGATCGGCGCATGCTCCTCGGATAGCGAGGCCGGCGGCGACACCTCGATTCAGGCCGCCAACGTTCGCGTCACGTTGATGGACGCGAGCGGCAACCAGAAGGGAAGCTGCTCCGGCGTGCTTCTCAACGCGACGAGCGTTCTCCTCCCCGCGCATTGCGTCGTCGGCAAGTCGCGCTGGAAGGTGTTCTCGCCCGCGTCGGGCTTCTCGGCCACCGCCGAGGTCGCGTACACGTACGACTGGGCCGACTACAAGACGAACTCGTCGCGCCCCGATCGTCACGACCTCGCGGTCCTCCGCCTCGACAGCGGCATCGAGATCCAGGAGTACCCGAAGCTCGCGACGTACCCGATGACGAGCAAGGCCGACAGCGCGGCGCGCATGCACGCGAGCGGCGACTCGTTCGATACGATCCCCTCGCAGGTCACGATGGCCAGCACCAAGGGCTTCAAGTACTCGTACACGACCAAGATGGAGAGCGACGAGTCGCTCGACACTGGCGGCGCGCTCTTCGGAGCCGACGGCAAGACGCTCTACGGCATCGTCAGCGGCAAGGGCACCAAGTCGGGCCTCCTCTATGTGTCGCGCGTCGACTCGCTCATCGACTGGGTCTCGGCCAAGTCGAGCTGCGGCGGCAACGTGAAGATGTCGAACACGGCGTGCGCGAAGGACGCCGGCGTCTGCATGAAGGACAGCGGCAGCGGCAGCACTTCGACCGCGACGGATTCGGGCTCGGCCACCGGTAAGGGCGGCAAGACCGGCTCCGACGCTGGCGGCAAGGGCGGCAAGAGCGGCGGCGACGGCGGTAAGGGCGGCGGCACGGGCACCGGCGGCGGGTCCGGCGGCGGCGACAGCACGGGCGCCAACGGCGGTGACAGCGCGGGCGGCGGCGGCGCGGCTTGCGGCGAGACGCCCGGCATCTGCTGGGGCAACTGCATGGGCGGACCGTCGGGTGGTGGTGCAGCTGGCGGGTCGAACCCCGGCTCGGGCGACGGCACCGGTGGATCCGGCAGCGGATCGAACGGCGGCAGCGCGGGCTCCGGCTCGGGCGGCGGATCCGGAAGCGGATCGACCGGCGGAACGAACGGTGGATCGACCGGCGGCGGATCCGGAAGCGGATCGACCGGCGCAGGCGACGGTACCGGCGGTTCGGGCAGCGGCTCGGCAGGCGGCACGTCGGGCGACGGCACGGGTGGTTCGGGCAGCGGCTCGGCCGGCAGCGGCGCCGGTGGCTCGGGTGGCGGCGGCGCGATGTACGGCGACGGCACCGGTGGATCGGGCAGCGGCTCGAACGCGGCAGCGGACGGCCCTGGCGGTTGCGACGGCTACCCGAACTGCGTCGACGACGTGGTCGACTACGGTGACTGCGGTTGCTACGGCAGCACGGACTCGTACAACATCAAGTGAGCTGATGGTAGAAGGTCCCGCATGGGACCGGCGCACGCGGCGCGAGCAGCAGCTGTCATCGGGCTAGCCACGTTTCTCTCTCTAGGAGAAGCGTGCAAGATGCAAGAAGACCAGAGCTCGCGCGACTCCCAAAACACCTCGGCTGCAGCGGACCGGAAAACCGGCGCCCCTGCAGCCGTTCGTGTTTCTGCAAAAGGTCTTCGCTTCATTCCGACCGCCGCGCCAGCGACCGCCGAAGACGTCACGCGCCTCGTCATCAGCGAGACCGCGAAAGCCAAGGCCGAAGGGCGCACACTACTCGTCTACGTCGGCGCCACCTGGTGCGAGCCCTGTATCCGCTTTCACGGCGCGGCGCAGCGCGGTGAGCTCGACAACGATCTCGCTGGCTTCTCCTTTCTCGAGTTCGATCTCGATCGCGATCGCGATCGGCTGACCGACGCCGGCTACAGCTCGGCGTTCATTCCGCTCTTCTCGTTGCCGGGCCCCGACGGCCGCGGAAACGGCCAGCAGATCGAAGGTTCCGTGAAGGGCGAGGAGGCGGTTCGCGTGATCACGCCGCGGCTCCGCGCGCTCGTCGGAAAGTGATCGCGTGAGCCTGCTCTCCGAAGCGTGGTGCCTCCCGCACATTCGAGCCACGACGCCCGCAGAAGCGATCGCCGAGCTCGCATCTCTCCTCGCCTCCGCCGGGCGCGTGACCGACACGTTCGTCGCCGCCGCGATCGATCGTGAGGCGCGGTCGCCGACGGGACTGCCTTTCGCGCCCCCCGCCGTCGCGCTCCCGCACGCCGAGCCCCAGCACGTGATCCTTCCGACGATCGCGATCGCGACGCTCGCGCACGAGATCGACTTCCACGAGATGGGCTCGCCCGAGGACATCGTGAAGGTCCGCATCCTCGTGATGCCCGCGCTCACCGCGAAGGAGCAGGCCGCAGCCTCGCTCGCGCGCATCATCGAAGTGCTTCAAGACGACGAGCTCCGCGCCGCGCTCGTCCTCGCAGACACCGCGAAGGGGATTCATGATCTCCTCGCACCGCACTGGTCGAAGCACACGCTCGAGCACGTCTGACGATGGAGGCGATCGTCCCGATCGCCGTGCTCGTGGCGGCGCTCCTTCTCGGGCAAGGGTTCGCAAAGAGCGCACGCGCCGGCTTCACCGTCGCCATCGGTCTCTTGGGCATCCGGCTCGTCGTTCTGCTCTTGTGCAACGTCGTCGGTCCGAGCGCAGTCGGGTTCGCCGACGCCCTCGGCGTGAAGCTCGATGTTCTCGACGTGGGCTGGCCGACCGCCGCCGGAATGTCGTTCGCGTCACCGATCGCGGCGATCGTCGTACCGGTCGTGATCGCGCTCAACCTCGCGCTCGTGGCAGCACGCGCGACGCGCACGCTCGACGTCGACCTCTGGAACTACTGGCATTTCATCTACGGCGCCGCCCTCGTGCGGGCCGCGACGGGCTCGACGCTGCTTGGCGTCCTCTCGGCGTGCGTGACCGTCGTGGTCGTGCTCAAGCTCGCCGACTGGACGGCGCCCATCGTCGACAAGGAGCTCGGTCTCCCCGGCATATCGCTCCCCCACACCGAGAGCGTCAACTGGGCGCCCTTGATGTTCGCGCTCGATCGGATCACGCGGCACGTCTTCCGCGGCAAGGATCTCGACGCGGCAAGGCTGCGCACGCGGCTCGGCGTGCTCGGCGAGCCGCTCGTGATCGGTGGCGGCATCGGCGCGGCGCTCGGTGCGCTCGGCGGCCTGACGGCGGCAAAGCAGCACGACTGGCTCACGTGGAGCCGGGTCACGCTGACCGCGGCAGTCACGACGGCCGCAGTGCTCGTGATCATGCCCAAAGTCGTGGCTATACTGACGGAGGGCCTCATTCCGGTCGCCGAAGGCGCGCGTGACTTCATGACGAAGCGGTTTCCCGATCGCGACATTTTGATCGGCCTCGACAGCGCGGTGATCGTCGGGCAACCGCACGTGATGGCGATCGCGCTCGCGTGCGTGCCGATCTGCATCGCGCTCGCGGTGGTTCTTCCAGGCGTGCAGATGCTGCCGCTCGCTGATCTCACGGCGCTTCCCTTTTACATCGTATGGGGAGTGATCGCCGCGCGCGGCCACGTCGGTCGCGGCCTCGTCCACGCGATCGTGATTGTCATCGTCATCCTCTATGTCGGCACGAGCCTCGCGCCGCTCACGACGGAGATCGCGCTCGAACGCGGCTACCGCGACGCTGCGACGATGCCGGCGTGGTCTGGGCTCGCCGTCGGCAGCCACCTCATTCCGTGGATCCTCGTGATGCTCTCGCGCCCGGGCCAGCCGTCCTTCTTCATCGGCGTCTTTGCGGCGATCGTGTACGCCGGGGCCTGGGCCTGGGTGCGGAACGATCTGCGCGTCCGGGCGAACGCGACCTCATGACCGATCCCGACGCCACCCCCTTGAAGCAGACGGTCATGCTGCCCGATGCGCTGCACGCGCGGCCGGCCGATGCGCTCGTGCGCGCCGCGCGCGGGTTCACGGCGAAGATCGACCTACGCTCGGGCAGCAAGCGCGCCGACGCCAAGAAGGTGCTCCAGGTGCTCGCGCTCGGCGCGGTGAAAGGCAGCACCGTCGAGATCGAGACCGTCGGCCTTGATGCACGCGAGGCGCTCGACGCGATCACGTCGCTGATCGCGCGTTCCTTCGACGCCGTTCCCGTTCCCGCTGCCGCGCCGAGCGTCGCGAGCGGTGACGGCATTGCCATCGGCCGCGCGCTCGTCGAACGCCCGCACCCCCAGTCGACAGTGCCGACGCTCGATCGCGCGCGCCTCACCGCGGCCTTTGCGGAAGCGCGGCTGCGCCTCGAAGCGCGGATCGCATCGTTGGCGCCGAAGGACGCGGCGCTGTTCGTTCCCGAGCGCGCGATTCTCGACGAGCTCGAGACCGCGGCGACCGCGCAAACGGACGGCTCGGTCGAGGACGCTCTGCTCCTTGGGTCGTCGACGACCGATCTCTACGCCGACGCCCAGCGGCTCGTGCGCGACGCGCTTCGCGGCGAGGCCGGACGCGAGGCCGAGCTCCTCTCTGCCATCGGTGAGGTCGACACGATCCTCATCACACGCGAGCTCGTGCCGGGGCTCGTCGCCGCGCTCCCGGCCGGGGTCCGCGGAATCGTCGCGCTCGATCAAGGCGGCACCGGCGTGACGTCGCACGCGGCGATCCTCGCGCGCGCTCGAGGCATCGTGCTCGCGTACGCGCCCGAGGCGACGCTGCGCACCATCCCTCACGGGGTGACGCTCTTGCTCGATGGAAGCGCGCGTCCGCCGGAGGTGATTGTCGCCCCTACGGAAGCCGTGCTGGCGGCCGCGCGCGAGAGGCTCGCGGCGAGAGACCGCGCACGCGAGGCCGAGGAGACGAAGCTCGATACACTCGTGGCCGGCGCGGCGAGCAACGTGCGCGTCCGCGTCAACCTCAGCTCGCGCGCGGAGGCCATCCCGCGCGGCGCGTCGGGTGTCGGCCTCGTCCGCACCGAGCTCCTCTTTGCGGCACATGCGCTGGCGCCGACCGAAGACGAGCAGCACCAGGCATACGAAGAGATCGCGAGACGCGCTGGCGGTGCGCCCGTCGTGTTTCGGCTGTTCGATGCCGGCGGCGACAAGCCGCTCGCCTGGCTTCGTGCACCGCCGGACAAGCCCGACGCGCGCGGCATGGAGCTCTTGTTCGCGAACCCGCTGGTCCTCGACGCACAGCTCCGCGCGCTCGTCCGTGCGCGCGCCTCGGGCGACGCGAAGGTGCTCCTTCCCCTGGTCCGTGATGCGGCCGACGTCGAGGCGATCCGTTCGCGCCTGCCGAAGGGCGCGCTTCCGGTCGGCGCAATGATCGAGACCCCCGATGCGGCCGCGGCCATCGGCTCAATCGCGCGTGCGGCCGACTTCATCTCGATTGGCACGAACGATCTCACCGCCTTCATGCTCGGCGTCGATCGCGCCGAGGCCGCACTCTCGTTTGATTCGCGCGTCATCCAGACGATCGCTGCCGTGATCGAAGGCGCGCGCGCCGCGGGACGTCCCGTGACCGTGTGCGGCGAGATCGCGGCGACCGAGCGCGGCGTGCGCATCTTCGCCGGTCTCGGTGTCGACGCTGTCAGCGTGACGCCCGCGCGTGTGACGAGCGTTCGCATCGTGCTCGCGACGACGCCGCTCGAAGCTTGCCGCGAGGCCGCTCACCAGGCGATGCTCGCCGCCCCATGAAGAAGAAGATCCTCGTCGCCTGCGGCACCGCGGTCGCCACGTCCACGGTCGTGGCCAAGAAGCTCGAGGAGAAGCTGCGCGCCAAGGGGATCGAGGTGCAAATCGATCAGTGCAAGGCCTCCGAGGTCAGCACCAAGGTCGACAACTACGACGTCGTCGTGGCCACCACCGAGGTCGACGACACGCACGGCAAGCCGTTCCTCCGCACGCTGTCGTTCCTCACCGGCATCGGCGTCGACGCCGACGTCGAGAAGATCGTGAAGCTGCTCGGCTGACTCTTCAGCCGCGGTACGGCTGGTCGCCGCGCGTGGCGACGAGGAGGCGGCTCTCGACTCTCCGCGCGAGCGCGTCACGCAAGCGCGTGAGGCGACGCGCGTCGCGGCGGAACCACACCGAGGGGCGGAACCCGAGCTGCCACACGAGCAGCACGACGCCGATCGACGCGCCGATCAGGAACGGAAGCGCGATCGGCCTTCGGCCGAGGAGCAGCCAGAGTCCCCAGATCGCAGGGATGAGAACGAGCCCACTCATGTGACGCTCCGGCTTCTTGTCGAGCGCATCGTTCATCGTCACGGTGAGAAAGCACCCGTTCGCGATCGTCATGCGCGTGCGCTCACTCGTCTCCGGAAAGAGACGCACCTGGCACCGAGCTTCGGCCTTCGTGCCGAGCGCGACGCTCGCCCAGTAAACGAGCTCGGCGCCCTCGTTCGGTTCCGCCCCCCATGCGAGACCGTTCGTCTCGCGAAGCGCGCGCTCGACGGCGGCCTGCATCTGCGCGAGGCGAAGCTCGATCGTGTGCACGCGCATTTCGCCGGGAAGGACGCGCTCGTCCCATGGACGCTGCGTCACAATCAGGGGCTCGCGACCGAGAGGCGCATCCGCGGGAGAATTTCGGCGACGGCCGCGCCCTCCCAGACGATGCGGTGAAGTGCCTCGAGGAAGGGGAGATCGCCGACGCCACGCTCCTTCGCAAAGCGCCAAGCGGTCTTGATCGCGGGGTAGCCTTCGGTGAGCTCGCCGGCTGCCTTCATCTCCGCCGCGACCTCGGCCGCCGGCCGTCCCGTCCCTACCCGCTCGCCGAACGCGCGGTTTCGTCCGCCGGCGGCAGTCACGTGGAGATCACCGACACCAGGCGAGCCATGCACCGTGGACTCGCGGCCGCCTGTGGCGAGGACGAGCTTGCGCATCTCCACGACGGCCTGCGTGAAGCAGGCGGCGCGCGCGTTGTGCGCGTCCTTGCCGAGGAACCCGTCCCACAAACCGAGGCCGGTCGCGTAGGCATTCTTCAAGGCCGAGCACATCTCGGCACCGGCGATGTCGTCCGAGATCTCCACGAACAAATGCTCGCCGCCCATCGCTTCTGCGCACATCGCGGCGTCGGCCCCGGCGAACGTCATCCAGGTGAGGACGTCGCGCGCGATCTCGATCGCCTTTGCAGGACCCGCCGCATGGACGAAGCGCACGTGGCGGACGACGGCTTCGCTCACCACGAGATCCAGGCGTTCCATCTTGCCGGCGCGCGACTCGAGGAAACCCTTGCTCACGGAGAGAACCGGCACGTCGGGCAAGAACGGCGCGGCCTTGGTCATGACCGGCACTGCGCCATCGGAGTTGACTGCGTGCACCACGAGCTCGGCGCCCGCGAGCGCCGCTTCGAGCGCCGGCGCACGATGAAGCTTCATCTTCGGATCGAGAACCAGCTTCAGCCGCGGGTGCTCTTTGCCGGCCTCGCAGGGCGCCAGCATGTCGTCGTCGAGCCACGTTCCCCAGAGGGAGACGTCGTGACCACGCTTCGCCGCGACGGTCGCCATCGCACTGCCCATGTAGCCTGCACCCAGCACCGTCACTCGCATTGCCTGCTCCTCCTATTCCACTTCGAACTGGTAGCGGGCCGGATCGTTGCCGCGCACCCGCACCACGATGCGCTCTGGCGAGAGCCGCACGACCGCATGGGCGGCGGCGGGGCGACCCGGAGCATCCTCGTCGAGGTTCTCGATGAGGCTCTGCACCGTCACATAGGGGATGCCGCCTATCACGTCGCAGTGGTTTCGATGCAAGTGACCGTTGAGAACGAGCCGCACCTTCTTGCCGTGCTCGAAGATGCGCCGGAGGTCCGCGCGCTCGCGGACGAGGGCGTACTCGACGCGCCCATGAAACCAGCGCGAGTCGTCGAGATCCTGCTCGCTCGCGCTGTGGTGCATGAGCACGACGACAGGCAGAGACGCCGCTTCGAGGTCCGCGCGCAGCCACTCGAGCTGGGTATCGGGCACGTGGATGAGCGGGCCGGCCTCGATCGTATGGAGCACGATGAAGTGAAAGCCGCCCACGTCGAAGGCGTAATAGAGCGGTCCCGTACGTTGCCAGATGGCAGAAATGTCCGCCCGATTCATGTTCACGAGATCGTGGTTGCCGGCGACGTTCACGAGCGGCGCCGTCGCCGTGCGCAAGATGGCCTGGCACTCGCCGTAGCGCTCGAGGTCCTTCTCCCGGCTCTCGTCCTCGATGTCGTCGCCGAGGTTCACCACGAGGTCCGGCTTCACGACGTCGTTCATCTCGCGGACGAACGCGCGTGCGAGATCGCCCGCGTTTGCCGTCAGCTTCCGAAGCTTGCCCTCGTGCCGCGCCTCGGGCCCGAAATGAAGATCGGTGACGATGCCGAGCGTCAGAGCCGTCATGGGGGCGAGCATAGAACGGCACGCGTGTAAGATGGCGGCCGATGCGACCCATTCTAATCGGCGCGGGGCGCGGCAGCCGCCTCGCGCACGAGACCGCCGACCACCCGAAGACCCTGGTGCCCGCGATGGGCCGCCCCATGCTCGAGTGGATCCTCGAGGCGCTCGCCGTCGCCGGCTTCCAGAAGAAGGACGTCGTGTTCGTGTCGGGCTACCGCGAGGACGTGCTCAAGGCGCGCTACCCCGAGTTCACGTACGTCACGAACAAGAACTGGAAGAACAACAACATCCTCTCGTCGTTGTTCTCGGCGCGCGAGCACATGCGCGAAGGCTTTTTGTGCTCGTACACGGACATCCTCTACCGCGGAAAAATGGTGAAAGAGCTCCTCGAAGCCCCGCACGGGATCGTGCTCGGCAACGACACCGACTGGCGGCGCCGCTACCGCGATCGATCGCAGCACCCCGAGACCGACGGTGAGAAGATGCGCGTCGAGGACGATCTCGTCGTCGAGGTCTCCCGTCACATCACGCCCAAGGATGCCGATGGCGAGTTCATCGGCGTCGCGAAGTTCTCGAGCGACGGCGCACGTCAGCTCGGTGACGCATTCGACCGCGAGCGCGCGCGCAAGAACGGCGCGCTCGGCGACAAGGCGTACTTGATCGAGCTGTTCCAGCGCATGATCGAGAGCGGCGCCGAGTTCCGGCGCGTCGACACGCACGGCGGCTACATGGAGCTCGACACACTCGAGGATCTCGCCAACGCAGAGAAATGGTGGAGGGAGTCGCGATGAGCACCGGCGCCAACGTCACGAGCACCGCGAGCAGCACGGCGATCGGCACCCCGCCGCCCCGTCTCGAAGCTCCTGCGCTGTTTCCGACCACCGTCGTCGGTTCGATGCCGCGCCCGCTCTTCTTGAAGGAGCTCTTCGACGAGTTCCACGAGGGCGGCGTCGACGATGCCGAGCGGGAGCGATTGCTCGACGAGGCGGTGCCGCTGACGACCGGGGATCCGCTCGATGTCCTGCCTGTCAGCTCATAGCTGGCGATGTCGCCGTCGAGCTGCGTCAGCGTGGCGCGCAGCAACACCACGTCGCCGAGCCGGGCGCTGCCGGTGAAGCGGGTGCTCAGCTCTCGCAGCGAGGTCGCGCCGAAGGCGACGGTGAACAAGCGGCCGGCGCAGGCCATCGTCCGCATG